>CALWXG010000011.1 GCA_944385435.1 uncultured Oscillospiraceae bacterium | reverse complement strand
ACCACTTTTGATAAAGTTTAGCGCTTGCTGAACTGCGGAGCGCGACGGGCAGCCTTGAGGCCGTACTTCTTACGCTCTTTCATACGAGGATCGCGGGTGAGGAAACCGGCAGCCTTCAGGGAGGCGCGGAACTCGGGGTCCATCTCCAGAAGAGCGCGGGCGATGCCGTGGCGCAGGGCGCCAGCCTGACCGGTGACGCCGCCACCGGTTACGGTAGCTTCCACGTCCACCTTGCCGATGGTGTTGGTGGTGTTCAAGGGCTGACGAACCACCATCTTCAGGGTCTCCAGACCGAAATACTCCTCGATGTCACGGCCGTTGATGGTGATGGTGCCGGTGCCGTTGGGGATAACATGAACACGGGCCACGGAGGACTTCCGGCGGCCAGTGCCGTAGTGATAAGGCTTTTTGCTCTTGTACATGGTCGACTACCTCCTTATTCCACGGTCCAAGCTTCGGGCTTCTGGGCAGCGTGCTTGTGCTCGGCGCCGCGGTAAACCTTCAGGCGGGTCAGGGAATCCTTGGTGATGATGTTGCGGGGCATCATGCCACGCACGGCCACACGCATGGCCAGCTCGGGCTTGGTGTGCATCAGGGTGCGGTACTTCGTCTCTTTCAGACCGCCCACCCAGCCGGAGTGAGTGCGGTAGTACTTCTGATCCAGCTTCTTGCCGGTGAGAACGGCCTTCTCGGCATTGATGATGACCACGAAATCGCCGCAGTCAGCATGAGGGGTGTACTCGGGCTTGTGCTTGCCCCGCAGCAGAACAGCGGCAGCGGCAGCAGTCTTGCCCAGAGGCTTGCCGGCAGCATCGAGAACATACCATTTGCGCTCGATGTTACCCTTGTTTGCCATAAAGGTAGACATGATGGGGTTCCTCCATTATTTATGTGATATTTTCTTTGAAAACATAGGGAAAGCTCCGCTTTACAAAACGGAGCATGGTGTATTATAATGCCTTCGTTCCGTGCTGTCAACAAGAAATCGGAACTTTTTTATCTTTCTGAAAAAATGCTCTTATATTCTCGATTAAGCTATTAATATCTTTGATATTCTCGCTTTGATTTTACGCTTTGGAGGACCCGAATATGGAAGTGATTCTGTCCCATCTGCGCAGATGCATTGAGGATTATGAGATGATCCGGGAAGGAGACCGGATTGCGGTTGGTGTTTCCGGAGGGAAGGATTCTCTGATTCTGCTGTATGCGATGGCCAAATTGAAACGGTTTTATCCGGTGCCCTTTGAGCTGCACGCCATTACGGTGCATCCGGGCACCCCGGAGATGGATTTTTCCGGGGTGGCAAAGCTGTGTGAAGAGTTGGAAATTCCGTATCACCTGATTCAGACGGAAATTTTTCACATCATCTTTGATCTGCGAAAGGAAAAGAATCCCTGTTCCATGTGTGCCAAAATGCGCAGGGGCGCCATTCACAACGCCATGGCTGAGCTGGGGTTGAATAAAATTGCCCTGGGACACCACTTCGACGATGCGGTGGAGACCTTCTTCCTGTCCCTGTTTTACGAAGGGCGCATCTCCTGTTTTCAACCGGTGACCTATCTGGACCGGATGGGTATCACGCAGATCCGTCCGCTGTTATACTGCGGGGAGGGAATGATCCGCAACGCCGCGCTCCGACATCACCTGCCGGTGGTACACAACCCCTGCCCGGCCGATGGCTCCACCCGGAGACAGGAGGTAAAGGAGCTGGTGGCCTCCCTGTCCAAGCAGTACCCCCGGCTGAAGGACTATGTGTTCGGAGCCATGCAGCGTCTGCCGCTGCCGGAGTGGAAACCCCGGGAGTACCGGCGGCGGCCCCTCAGGGAAGAGGAGAAGAAGAGACAAAAGACAGCAGACAGAGGATAATCAAAGCGGCACGGCTCCAGCTGGAACCGTGCCGCTTTTTTGAGAAAAGTCCGTTCAGCGCCGGCCGCCGCCCCGGCCGCCGCCGAAACCGCCGCGCCGTCCGCCGCCGCCGAAGGAGCGTCCACCGCCGAAGCTGCCCCGGGGGCGGCCGCCGCCAAAGGAACCGGGCCTGGGACCCCGGAAACCGCCGGATGGGCGCCCCGCTCCGCCGAATGGCCGGTTGCCCTGGAATCCTCCCGGGCGCGGGCCTGGGCCGGGCATAGGGCCGGGACCAGGCCCAGGGCCAAAACCGGGACCGCCGAAGGGCGGCCGGTGGTGGGGTCTGGGCGGCCTGGGCGGCCTGGGACGGAAGATGAAGAAGGGACGGTAGACGTAATTGGGCCCATAATAGCCGCTGCGGTAGCGGCGGCGGTGAGAGCCCTCCGCCAGGGCGATCACCACGATAATCAGCAGGATGATGAGGATGATTTCCATTGCAGCCCCTCCAATCAGGTGAGATAGTGTGCGGAGTACCAGTCCGCCAGACGTTCTGTAAGGTTCAGCAGGGCGGTGTCATAGTCTTCCAGGGCAAAGGAATCCTCCATACTGTCCCAGGCATAGGCGGCGCAGTCATCGTCAGAAAACAGGTCCACCAGCCCGCTGCCCTGAATCAGCCAGTAGTTCTCCCCGGAGATGTCCAGCACCACGATGAAGTCATAGGGGCCCAGGCCGATGGTCTCGGCATAGTCCATGGCAAACTCATACAGGTCATCCCGGCCGTAGTCGGTGGTGACACAGGCGACCACCACATCCATGCTCTCATAGAGCTGGCGGTTGCGCTCCCGGAGGGTGCGCTCTGTGTCCGGGTCCAGCACGTCTGCGTCGTCGTAGACATACCAGCTGTCCGTCCCGTCGGAGTAGCTGCCGGGGGGATTGCTTGGGGCTTTGGCCAGGCCAAAGCCGATGGCAAACAGGATCATCAGGATGGTGATGACCCAGGCCACCGCCTGTTTTTTCAGAATATTCATGGATGTGTTCCTTTCCAACAGGCTGGATCAGTCGCCCCGTTCCAGCGGTTGATGCTTCCCCTGGGTCCTGGCGGGCCTTGCCCGCCGGGACCCAGATAGTTTGCCGTTTGGGCGAAATGAAATCGTCCTGCGCAAAACGCCTGTGCGGCGCACCCGCGCCGTCCCGGCCATGAGCCGGGGACCTGGCTCACCGAAGGGTTATCCTCTCAGTTCCAACAGCTTCTGCTTCAGCTCGCCCTCAATCCGGCCAAGTTCGGCCTCCGCCTCCTTGCGCTTCTGGGCGCCGTCCTTCTGGATCTGCATCACCTCATCCAGGGTGGAGATGAGCTGCTGATTGGTGTGCTGGAGGGTCTCCAGATCCACCACGCTGCGCTCGGCCTCCTTGGCCGTTTCGATGGTGCCCATTTTCAGCATCTCCGCATTCTTCTGGAGCAGCTGGTTGGTCATGTTGGTGACGGCGGACTGGGCGGCAGTGGCCTGACGGGAGTGCTCCAGACCCAGCGCCAGCACCATCTGGCTCTTCCACAGGGGAATGGTGTTGACCAGGGAGGACTGGATCTTCTCCAGCATCAGCGCGTCATTGTTCTGGATCATCCGGGTCTGGGGCCCCATCTGGACGGAGATCATCCGGGTCAGTTCCAGGTCATGGATCTTCTTCTCAAACCGGTTGCACAGATTGGCGTAGTCGTTGTAGGCCTGTGCGTCCTCCTGGGCGCTGGTCTGGGTGGCCTTCAGGCGCAGTTCCTCCAGTTTCCCGGTGCGGGCCTTGTTCAGAGCTTTTTTGCCGGCCAGGATATACATGGTCAGCTCTTTGTAGTATTTGGTGTTCAGGTCATACATCTGGTCCAGCATGGCGATATCCTTCATCAGGGTGACCTGATGACCCTCCAGGATAGCGGAGATCTTGTCCACGTTGACCTCGGCCTTGTCATAGCTGGCCTTCAGGGCCATGGCCTCGTTCTTCTTGCGCTGGAAGAAGCCGAAGATACCGCTCTTTTCCTCCTGGCCGAAGGTCTTCAGTTCCACCACCAGGGAGGACAGGGCCTCGCCCACCTCGCCCAGGTCCTTGGTCCGCACGTTGTTCAGGGCATTTTCCGAGAAACTGGCGATGTTCTTCTGGGCGGCGGCGCCGTACTGAAGCACTACAGTGGAATCGGTGATGTCAATCTTTTCGGCAAAGTCGGCCACCATCTTCCGCTCGGCATCGCTGAGCTGGCTTTCATCCAGGGCGGCTGCCTGGACATCCTGGGCAGTCTGGGCTGCGGCTTCCGCCGGGGCTGTGGGGGCGCCGTCCAGGGTGAGGGAAGGGGCTTCCGGGGCGGCAGGCGCCTGGGCCGCGGCGGCGCCGGAGGGGTCTAAGGTCAGTTCCGGGGTCATGTCAATCTTGTCAGCCATGGGGAATTCCTCCTATATGATTTCATCTTGGATGGGAAGGTTCAGGGCCTGTCCGGACCGGGGGTGCAGGCCGGATCAGTTGGAGGTGCTGCCGGACTGGAAGGGGCTGTCCGACAGACCTTCCTGGGCCAGCAGGTTCTCCAGCACGGTGATATCAGTGGAGATGTCAAGAGCCTCTTCGCCGTACAGGCTGTCCAGCTGTTTGTCAAAGGCCTTGCAGATGGTTCCCATGATATCTTCGATTTTTCCCTTGGTGCCGTCGATGTTGGCGCCGGATACCCCGGCTGCCCCCATGCGGTCGTAGGCGTTGAGCAGTTTCAGCGTGGTGGGCAGGTAGTAATTGAGAAACCGGCGCAGCTGGGGCAGCTTTGCGGGTTTTTCCACCACTGCGGCGATGATCTTTTCCGTCACGGCTTCCAGATGATCGATCTGGTCCGAGATCACCGGATCCTCAATGGCGTCGTTGAGCCGGCGCATCTCGCTCAAAGCCCGGTCCCGCTCCAGAATCAGCCGGTCAATATCCGGATTTCCGGTGGATTTTGGTCCGGCCTGGCCTGCAGGCTGGGCCTGGGGCGGGGCGGTGGAGGAAGACGCGTCCGGATCCGGCTGCTCACGCGCCTCTTCTTCGTCCTCCTCGTCGGGGATGGAAAATCCCCGGTCCGGGAAGAGGATTTTCCCAAGAAAATAGGCGGCCAGAGAGACCAGCGCGCACAGGATATATTCGGTGGGGCGGCGCAGGGAGCCGAACACGGCCCACAGCAGCCATACAACACCGATGAAATAGATGGGCAGCACGCTTTTCTTTTTTACATAAGCCATGGAGACGCTCCCTTCCGCGGGGAAGGCCGGACGGAAAACCGGCGGCCGGTTGGTTCAAAGAAGGTTCAGATTCAGAAATATTTTACCCCAGGGGGCAGGCAGTGTCAAGAAAAAGGAACGGGGAGGAGCGCCGGAAAATGGACGGTTTCGGGGGTACCATTGACTTCCTCTCCCGGTTGGGTTAAAATACAGACTGACTATACATTCATCAGCGTACCCCATGCCGGGCCGCCGATGTGAGAGGGAGGCCCGATTTATTTTGATGACACTGGAAGCGTTCAAGGCTGCACGGCGTGTTCTGGAAGGCGTGCTTCACCGCACGGATCTGATGTACAGTCCTTTTTTCTCCAAAGAGACGGGAAATCATGTATACATCAAGCCGGAAAATATGCAGGTGACCGGCGCCTATAAGATCCGGGGCGCCTATTTTAAGTGCTCCACCCTCACCCAGGAGGAGAAGGAGCGGGGGCTGATCACCGCGTCCGCCGGCAACCATGCCCAGGGCGTGGCCTACGCGGCCCAGGCCGCCGGCATTCCCGCCACGGTGGTGATGCCCACCACCACGCCGCTGGTGAAGGTGAACAACACCAAAGATTACGGCGCCCGGGTGATCCTCCAGGGCGAGACCTTTGACGATGCGGCAGCCCTGGCCGCTGAGCTGAGCCAAAAAGAGGGGCTGACCTATGTGCACCCCTTTGACGACCTCACGGTGGCCACGGGTCAGGGGACCATCGCCTACGAAATCTTCAAGGACCTGCCTGACGTGGACGTGATTCTGGTGCCCATCGGCGGAGGCGGCCTGGCCTCCGGCGTGTCCACGCTGGCCAAGCTGCTCAATCCCCACGTGAAGGTGATCGGTGTGGAGCCCGCGGGCGCGGCCTCCATGAAGGCCAGCCTGGAGGCGGGCCATGTGGTGACCCTGCCCAGGGTGGAGACCATTGCCGACGGCGTGGCGGTGAAGACGCCGGGGGAGAAGGTGTTCCCCTACATTCAGCAGAATGTGGACGAGATCATCACCATTGACGACAACGAGCTGGTGGACGCCTTCCTGGATGTGATGGAAAAGCACAAGATGGTGGTGGAGAACGCCGGACTGCTGCCCATCGCGGCGCTGTATCATCTGGACTGCGAAGGGTGCAACGTGGTGCCTGTCCTGTCCGGAGGCAATATGGATGTGATCACCGTGTCCTCTCTGGTGCAGCATGGACTGATCAACCGCTGCCGGATTTTCACCTTCTCGGTGCAGCTGCCCGACCGGCCCGGCGAGTTGCTGAAGGTGGCGGATCTGGTGGCAAAACAGAGCGGCAACATCATCAAGCTGGATCACAACCAGTTTGTGAACATCAACCGGCAGTCCGGGGTGGAGCTGAAGGTCACGCTGGAGGCCTTCGGCAAAGCGCACAAGGCGGAGATTCTGAGCAGTCTGCGCCAGGCGGGATATCAGGTGAAGGAAGTCATGCCCAGCAGCCTGTATATCTGAGAAAACGGCCGGAGGTGCCGGAGAGGCGGATTCCAGTGCCGCCCGGCGGGGTTGAAGCCGCCGGACGGCTATTCAGGTGCGGTGCGCCGCAGCGGGGACGTGCCGGGAGCGAGCGGGAGAGCGGGAAGCCTCCCGGCCTTCCGGCGGCGACTTCCGCCTGCTGTATCCTATGTGGCAGCCGGTGCGGCGGTGCGCCGCAGAGCCGGCACGCAAGGGAAAGAAAATGCCTGTATTGGGCTTGAAAGGGTGAAATACCATGATAAAAATCGCGCCTTCCATCCTGTCCGCTGATTTTTGCAATCTGGAGACGGAAATCTGGCGGATCCGGTCTGCCGACTGGGTCCATGTGGATGTGATGGATGGGGCCTTTGTGCCCAATATCACCATTGGCGTGCCGGTGGTGAGGTCCATCCGCAACCACACGGACATGTTTTTGGATGTCCACCTGATGATTGACAAGCCTGCGCGTTTTGTGAAGGCCTTTGCCCAGGCTGGGGCGGACATGCTGTCCATCCACCTGGAGGCGGATCACCCCACCCGGATTGCGCAGGCCCTTCAGATCATGGAGGACTGCGGGGTGAAAAAGGCGGTGGCCCTGCGGCCCATCACTTCCCCGGAGGCCATCCTGCCCTATCTGGAGAAACTGGACATGGTCTTGGTGATGACGGTGGAGCCGGGATTTGGCGGCCAGGCGTTCATGGAGCGCCAGCTGGATACCATCCGCCGGGTCCGGAAGCTGATCGACCAGTTCAATCCCGCCTGCGATCTGGAGGTGGACGGGGGCATCAACCCGGTCACCGCCCGGAGGGTGGTGGAGGCAGGAGCCAATGTGCTGGTGGCGGGCTCCTCCGTCTACGGCGCGCCGGACATTGCGCTGGCCATCGAGAGCCTGCGGGGCGCCCCGGACGGGGATCCTGCACGGAATTGCTGATTTTTGCTGGAGGTACCCCAATGGACTATTTTCCCCCTGCCCTGGAAAAACTGGTGGAGCAGTTTGCCAGGCTGCCCGGAGTGGGCAGAAAGAGTGCGCAGCGCCTGGCTTTTTATCTGCTCAACCGCCCGGAGGAGGAGGCGCGGGAGTTTGCAGACGCCATTTTGCAGGCCAAGTCCAGCATCGCCTGCTGCCCGGTGTGCCAGAATCTGACCCAGGGCGAGGGGCCGTGCCCCATCTGTGCGTCTCCCCGGCGGGATCACAGCGTGATCTGCGTGGTAGCCGATCCCAAAGACGTGGTGGCGCTGGAGCGCTCCCGGGAATATCAGGGGGTGTACCATGTGCTCCATGGGGTCATTTCCCCCATGAATCACGTCAGCCCGGACGATCTGCACATCAGCCAGCTGGTGGAGCGGGTGGCGGCCGGCGGGGTTCAGGAGGTCATCATGGCCACCAATCCGGATACGGAGGGGGAGACCACGGCGATGTATCTCTCCCGGCTGCTCAAGCCGTTCGGCGTCAAAGTGACCCGGCTGGCCTACGGCATTCCCGTGGGCAGCCATCTGGAGTTTGCCGATGACGCCACTCTGACCCGTGCCCTGGAGGGCCGCAGGGAAATGTAACAAGCAAATAATAAATGGAAAATGCGGACTGCGCCGGTTTGGCGCAGTCCGCATTTTTAGGTATCGTTTGGAAAGAGACTCAGGGCAGGCGGGGGGAGGGCTTACTCCTTCCCCTCATCATCGCCGTTTTTCTCTGCACCCTGCTCCTCAGCGGCCGGATTGTCGTCCTCCAGGTCATCCGGATCCTCCGCTTCCTCGTAGGTGACATCCTCCACCTCTTCGTCAGACAGGTGACCGGCGGCTTTGATGTCGGCGATGCGCTCGTTGTTGTATTCGATCCGGGCCAAGGCGCTGGTGACCTTCTGGCACAGCTCGGCGTAGCCGGGCTCCGGAGCGGAACCCCGCTCGGCATAGTACAGTTTGCCCAGTTCCCGGTAGGAGCGGCGGATGGTGTCCTGCTCGCTGGAGTTCTGCATTTTCAGTTTGCCGATCTCCGTCAGCTGCTTGGCCTTGGCCACACCGGCGTCGGTGATCTCCTTGGCCTTGGCCATGCCGGCCTGGGCCAGCTCACCGGCCCGCTCCTTCAGACGATCAAAATCAATGCCCATAGGAAAAACCTCCTTAATGTGTCTCACAGGGGAGAAAAAGATTTCGGAATCATGACCATATTGTATGACGAGTACCGGGAAAATGCAAGGGGCTGAAGGGCAGAATTCACAAACCTTTAAGATTTTTTCTGTTCCCGGAAGGCGAAGAAGCGCTGCCCCAGGTAATTCAGGCCGGTGTACAGCACCATACCGGCCAGCATGGCCACATTCTCCTGCACCCGGGTGCCGTACCCAGCCAGGGCCCAGCGCACTGCGGGCTTGGCCAGACCGTAGGCGATGAGGGCGCACACGGCCACGGTGAGGATGAAGCGGAGCACCTGGGCGGCGGAACGCTCCTTGTTCTGGAAGGTAAAGTACTTGTTGAGAAAGAAGCTGAGGATCCCGCCCACCGCATAGTTGGCGCACACCGCCAGCCAGTAGTGGACGTGGGCCAGATTGTACAGCAGGAACATGATCCCTGAGCCCACCAGGGTGTTGGCCACGCCCACCAGGAGAAATTTCCACACGGTGGCGTCCAACAGCTTAGTTTTCTTCCGGTCCATGTTCGTCCTCCAGCACCTGGCGGATGAGGAACCGGGGCCGGCCCTTGGTCTCCAGGTAGATCTTGCCGATATATTCGCCCACCACGCCCAGGGAGAGCAGGACCAGTCCGCCGATCAGCCAGATGGAGCAGGCGATGCTGGCCCATCCGGTGACGGTTGCCCCGATGGCCCACCGGACGATGTTGTACACGATCATCACCAGGGACACCAGGAAGATGAAAAAGCCCAGCCCGGTGATCATCCGCAGGGGCTTGACGGACAGGGAGGTGATGCCCTCCATGGCAAAGGACAGCATCTTCTTCAGGGGGTACTTGCTCTCTCCGGCAAAGCGCTCCCCCCGCTCATATTCCACGGTGTCGGTGCGGTAGCCGATCATGGGCACGATGCCCCGTAAAAACAGGTTGACCTCCTTGAACTGGGCCAATCCCTCCAGGGCCCGGCGGGACATGAGCCGGTAGTCGGCGTGATTGAACACCGTCTCCGCCCCCATGGCGTTCATGATCCGGTAGAAGCCCTCGGCGGTGGTGCGCTTGAAGAAGGTGTCCGTCTTCCGGGAGGAGCGCACGCCGTAGACGATGTCCACCCCCTCCAGGAACTTGTCCACCATGGCATCCACCGCATTCACGTCGTCCTGCAGGTCGGCGTCCATGGAGATGACCATGTCCGCCCGGTCCTTGGCGGTCATCAGGCCGGCCAGCAGGGCGTTCTGGTGCCCCCGGTTCCGGGTCAGATCCACCCCGCAGAACAGGGGAGACTGGGTGTGAAGCTGGGAGATGATCTCCCAGGTGCGGTCTCTGGAACCGTCGTTGACAAACAAAATCCGGCTTTGCCCGCTGATCCTGCCTGCGGCCATGAGCTGCTCCAGCTTTGCCTTCAGGCGTTTGGAGGTCTCAGGGAGTACCTCTTCCTCATTGTAGCAGGGCACTACAATATACAGCGTATTGTTCATGTTGATGTTTCTCCGTAAACGCACAAAGAAGTGCGGAGGAGCCGGAAAGACGGCCCTCTCCGCCAGTACCCCTATCATAGTACGAAGTGCAAGGATTTGCAACCCTTTCTTCCCCGAGGAGAGAACGGAACGGCAAGCTTGGGAAAATCGTAAGAAAATCGTAGAGAAAACAGAAAGACTGCCGGAGCAGAAGCTGATATACTGAGAAAAACTGGCTGCGGAAGCCTTCCGCACCATGGGAAAGGGAGGATAAATGTGCCTGCAGGGGAATTTCTTCAGCTTTTGCTGTATATCCTGCGCCGTGCGGTACTTCCGGCGGCGGCGGCAGCGGCGGCAGGGCTGGCGGTCTGTCTGGTTCTGCGTCGGGTGCGGGGAAAGGAGACCTTCCCGATCCGGAGGATCGTTCTGATGCTGCTGTTCCTGGGTTACCTGGGCGGAATGATTGCCGTCACGGTGACCGTGCGCACCACCGGGAGCGGGGTGATCCAGTGGCAGCTGCTGCGGGGATTCCGGGAGGCGTGGAACACGTTCAATCTCCAGAACTGGCTGAACCTTCTGCTGAACATCGCCATGTTCCTGCCCCTTGGTATCCTGCTGCCGCTGCTGGCGGACGTGTTCCGGCGGTGGTATGTCACGGTCCCGGTGGGGTTCGGCATCTCGCTGGCCATTGAGATCGTCCAGTACTGCTTCGGGCGGGGGACTGCCGATGTGGACGACCTGCTGTGCAACACCCTGGGCGCCGCAGTGGGCTACTGCCTGTGTGTGGCAGGGCTGTCCCTGGTTGAGAGGCGGCCCCGACGGGCTGCCGGCAGTCTTGTGCTGCCGGTGCTATTCGCCGCCGGGCTGGCTGCGGTTTTTGCCGCCTATCAGATGAAGCCCTACGGGAACCTCCCGGACGCGCCGGTCTTCGCAGCGGACACCTCCGGCGTGGAGTGGGTGCTGGAGTGTGAGCTGTCCGGGGAGAGGGAAGCGGTTGGCATCTACTATGCCCAACCCTTTGAGCGGGAGGACGCACTGGCCTTTGCCCGGGAATTTACCCGGCGGCAGGGGAAGAACATTGCGGACATCTACGACTATGACGACAACATCCTGTTCCGGGATCCGACCGGGGGTAAGGGATTCAGCCTGATGGTCTGCCTTGCGGACCGCGCCTGTACCTATGAGGACTATGCGGTGACGGAGGAAACATATGGCGAACTGGGAGAAACTGCGCTGCGCCAGGCTCTGGCGGAGTTTGGGATTGAACTGCCGGAGAAGGCCTCGTTCACCTATGAAGGGGAGGGATGGCACACCGTTCAGGCGGACCGTCTGACAGACGGGGAGACCATGACGGACGGTTTGGTCCGGTGCCGTGTGACCGCGGACGGCAGGATCCGGACGCTGGAGAATTCCCTGGCGGTGTGCACCCGGCAGGGGGAGGAGCCAATCCTGTCGGAGCGGGAGGCCTATGAGCGGCTGTGCCGGGGCGCGTTTTCCCAGGCAGAGACCTTTGAATATTATGCCCCGGACCGGGTGCGGGTCCTGTCCTGTACCCTGGAATACCGCACGGATACCAAGGGGTTCCGCCAGCCGGTGTATGTATTTGAATTGGATGGGTTTGGCAACGTGTTTGTTCCGGCGCTGCGTTGACGCGGGCCCGGTCCCGGAAGGCGGAGGGAATGTCGCTGGGCCGGCCTTCCGGAAGAAGCCCGCCGGGGAGAGCAGCCCGCCCTGCCGTTTTATCCGGCAGGGCGGGCTGTCAGTGCTTTTTCAGAAGAGAAGGGGGGTCAGACCTCTGCTGCGCCTCCAGGGGAAAAAGAATCCGGGTATTCACCTGGAAATACATATTCGGTGTCCACATGCTGTACTGCAATGACCCCGTTCCCATCCGGGTGGATCAGGCACAGGGTTTTGCCGTCTAAGGCGGCCTGCATATAGAGTGTACCGTCCGCCGTCAGGTCCAGGTACTGCCCGTCTTCGGAAGTGTGATAGTCCCCTTCTTTCATCAGGTCCAGGGTCAGCCCATCATACAGGTAAAAGTGATCCTCGGTCAGCACCATCCAGGCCGCGCCCCTGCTGTAGTTCTGGGCATAAGTTTCCTGGGGGGTGATATAGGTTCCCCGTGCCGGCCGGGCCTGGGGGGAACCAAAGGCCTGATATAGATTGACAGATACAGAGACCGCCAGGCAAACGGCCAGGGCGGGCAGCAGCCAGTGTCCAAACTTCCGCATGTTCCCTTGCATATCCACAAAAATCCTCTCCTTTCGGTCAATTTACGCGTTTTGTCTGCAACGGAACAGAACCTCTCTGGGTTTGCACAGGTTGAATATCGTCGGGATGCACAAAAATGAGGAAGGGAAGGCCTCTTTTCACTCCCAATATAACAAAAACGGAAGAAAAAATCAAGAGAAAAGCGGACAATCCAAAGACAAAACCGGCCGGCGGAAGCGGGGAACTGCCCCCTGTTTCCGCCGGCCGTTATCCGGTCTCCTGCTGTTCAGACAGCGCCTGGCGCAGATGGCCGATGGCCCGGCGCTCGATGCGGGACACCTGCACCTGACTTACCCCCAGCACCCGGGCCACCCGGTCCTGGGTGAGATTTTTGTAAAAGCGCAGGAAGATTACCTTCCGCTCCCGCTCCGGCAGCTGATCGATGGCGGCGCGCAGGGTGAGCCGCTCCACCACCTCGTCCTCCATGCCGTCCGAGCCCAGCACCGACTCCAGGGTGAAGCCCTCCTCGCCGCTCTCGCTCTGGAGGGAGGCCACGGTGAGGCTGGCGGTGTCCGCGGCGGCGATGTCCTCCGGCTCCAGGCCGGTGGCGGCGGACAGCTCGCTGAGGGTGGGTTCCCGGCCCAGCTGCTGGCTCAGCTGCTGCCGGGCCTGGCGCAGGGCGGCGGAGCGCTCCTTCAGCCCGCGGCTGACTTTCACCACTCCGTCGTCCCGGAGAAAGCGCCGGATCTCCCCGGCGATCTTGGGTACGGCATAGGTGGAGAACTGGGTGCCGTACTCCAGGTCGAAGCCCCGTACGGCCTTGAGAAAACCCAGACAGCCCAACTGGTAGAGGTCCTCCGGGTCTACCCCCCGGCCGTAATACCGCCGGGCCACGGACCAGATCAGGCCGCTGTTGTCGATGAGCAGCCGCTCACAGGCGTCGTTGTCGCCCCGCTGGGCTGCCTCCAGCAGGGAGGGGGTATCCAGGCCCTTCACGGGGTGCCCTCCCTGCGTTTGGAAATCCGTTTGCGCATGGTGACCGTGGTGCCCCGGCCCACCGCAGAGCGGACCTTCAGGCTGTCCATAAAGCTCTCCATAATGGAGAAGCCCATGCCGGAGCGCTCCTCGTTGCCGGTGGTGAACAGGGCGGTGCGGGCCTGTTCCACATCGGGAATGCCCACCCCGGAATCCTTCACCTGGACTTCCAGAAGGTTGCCCGCCAGCAGCCGCAGCCGGAGGGTGATGCGGCCGATGCGGTCCGGGTAGGCGTGGACGATGGCGTTGGTCACAGCCTCGCTCACGGCGGTTTTGATGTCCGCCACCTCGTCCAGGGTGGGGTCCAGCTGAGCGGCAAAGCAGGCGGTACAGGCCCGGGCAAAGCCCTCGTTGGCCGAGCGGGAGGTGAAGACGATGGTGGTCTGGTCGATGGCTTTCACTATGTAATCCTCCTTACTCCAACGTGATAAGCCGGCCCACGCCGGCGGCGTCCAGGACCCGGCGGGCCTGTGCCGGGATCGCGGTCACCCGCAGGGTACCGCCCAGCTGATTCATCTGCCGCAGTGTACGCAGCAGTACGGCGATGCCGGAACTGTCCATAAAGGTGACGCCGGACAGATCCAGAGTCAGGTGCATGGGCAGGTCCCGGGCGATGGCGTCCTCCAGCTGCTGCATCATCACCCGGGCGCCGTGGTGATCGATTTCGCCGGACAGCACAATGGCAAGGCCGCCGGGCTGACGGTTCACTGTGATGGGCATGGCTTGTCCTCCTGAGTTGGTTTGACCGAATTATAATCCTGTCACATGGAAAAATCTGCCGAATGGCGGCGGAGGGCGAAAAAAGGCCCGCAGGCCGGCGGCCTGCGGGCGGTTTGCGGCGAAATTCAGTTGATCTCCACGGCGATGGGGTCCTCCAGCGCGCCCCACCGGGTGCGGTTCAGGGTGAGGGTGACGGTGTCGTAGGGATAGTCCTCCAGATAGACCATCTCCCGGGTGATCCCGGCCTCGTCATCGGAGGCGCTCCCGCCGGAGGTGCTGTGGTGGACGCCGCCCTCCGGGTCGGTGTAGGTCCAGCTGAACAGCTGGGCCAGGCGCGCCATCCCCCGGTCAGCGCAGAGGAACACCAGCTCGGTGTGGTCCCCGTTCCGGCGCACTTCCTCTAAGGCCGCTCCGTCGGGCAGGCCCTGGGCGGCGCCCCGGGTCAGGTCCACCGTCACCTGGCTGTGGTCCTCGTCCAGCCAGGCCGCGGCGGTGACGTACAGGGTCAGCCCCTCCCCCTCGGAGTACCAGGGGCTGGCCACCCGGTGGTCAAAGGCGAAGCCGGTGTCCGGGTCGCTGTACCCGGCGATGCCCCCCTCGCTCTCATAGCGGACCCCGTCCCCGTCCTCCAGATAGAAGTCCAGGGCCACCAGCCGCAGGTCGTTGTCCGGGTCGTCCCGGAGCATCAGCCGGGCATGGGTGGGGTAGACCTCCAGCCGGTCCACCAGGACGCGCTGCCCGTCCAGCTCCAGCCACTGTCCCACCTCATAGGTGCGGCCGTTGATGATCCTGTCCGGGTCGAAGCGCAGGGCAAAGGTGAACCGCGTCATATCCTCCAGCGCGCTCCCGCCGTCGTCCCCATAGGACTGGCGGGGCTGGGCGTAAAATCCCACCGTCAGCTCCTCGGGCACCTGCCGGCCGGCGTTGAAGTCGATGGTGATCTGGCGCAGCTGGCCGTGCGCCTCATAGGAGCCGTGGGTCAGCACGGCGGTGTGGGCCGACTTGTCCTCCACGCTGGCGTGGAGGTCCGCATAGGGGTACGCCTCGTCCCCGCACTGGGTGGTGACGAACAGCTCCACCCGCCGCCGGTCCACGATGGCGTACTCCACCGTGACGGTGAGGCCGTCTATGGTCTGGCTCTGGCCGATGCTCTGGACGTACTCGTGCTCCACCGCCCGGCTCAGGCTGCCCGACCAGTCCACCGCCGCCGCCAGATCCCCCAGCACCGGCAGGCGGGAGCAGGCCAGGGCAAAGGTGGGCACGGTGTTTACCAGCAGCACGAAGGCGGCGAAGGCCCCCGCCAGCGTCCCCGCCGGGATGCCCAGCCAGCGGCGGGCCCGGCCCCGCCGGGCCCGGGCCCTGGCCCGGGTGACGGTATACTCCAGCTCCGGCGGGGCCTGGTCCAGCTCCCGGAGCAGGGCGTCGTATTCTTGTTTCCGGTCCATCATGTTCCTCCTTCCTCGTCCGTCAGCTCCAGCCGCAGCAGCTCCAGCGCCCGGCGCTGGCGGCTGGACACCGTCCCGGCGGGGATTTTCAGGATCTCCGCCGTCTCCGCCAAAGTGTAGCCGGAGAAGTACCGCAGCACGATCACCGCCCTCAGCTCCCGAGGCAGCCGCTCCACCGCGTCCCGCAGGGGCAGGGCGTCGTAGTCCTGCGCCGCCGTCTCGGGCAGCTCATCCACGGCCTGCTCCCGCTTGCGCCGGCGCAGCTCGTCGTTGCACACGTTGATGAGGATGCGGGTCAGCCAGGTGTCGAAGTACTCCGGCCGGCGCAGCTTCCGGTGGTGCAGGAAGCCCCGGTACACCGCCTCGTCCACCGCGTCCAGCGCGGCGGCCTCCCCGGCCAGATACAGCCGGGCGGTGCGGTACAGCCGGTGCTTGAGCCCCTGCACCCGCTGCGCATATTCCTGTTCCTTCAAGGGCAGCGCCCCCTTTCCTGAAAGGCCTTTCACCCATTAGACGGGGAGGGGCCTTCCTTTCATCACCGGATTGCAAAAATTTTTTCCGTTCGCTATAATGGGTCCATCTTAACACAGCGAGGACGAACGATGAACCCTTTGGAACAACTTCCCATTCCCCTGCTGGAGTGGTACCGGGACAACGCCCGGCGCCTGCCCTGGCGGGACGACCCCACCCCCTACCACGTGTGGGTGTCGGAGATCATGCTCCAGCAGACCCGGGTGGCGGCGGTGCTGGACTATTACCGGCGCTTCCTGGCGGAGGTGCCCGACGTGCAGACCCTGGCCGCCCTCCCCGAGGAGCGGCTGCTGAAGCTGTGGCAGGGGCTGGGCTACTACAACCGGGCCCGGAACCTCCAGGCCGCCGCCCGGCAGATCCTGGACGAGCACGGCGGGGTCTTCCCCTCGGACTATCACGCCGTCCGGGCCCTGAAGGGAGTGGGGGACTACACCGCCGGGGCCATCTGCTCCATCGCCTTCGGCCAGCCCGTCCCGGCGGTGGACGGCAACGTGCTGCGGGTGGTGGCCCGCCTCACCGGAGACGAGGGGGACATCACCACCCCCGCCATGAAAAAGCGGGTGACGCAGGCCCTGGGGCAGGTCATCCCCCTCCAGGCCCCGGGGACCTTCACCCAGGCCATGATGGAGCTGGGGGCCACGGTGTGCCTGCCCAACGGCGCGCCCCTGTGCGGGAACTGCCCGGCCAAAGGGTTCTGCACCGCCCGGCGGGAGGGGAGCGCGGACCGGCTGCCGGTGAAGGGGAGGAAAAAAGAGCGCCGGGTGGAGGAGCGCACGGTGTGGCTCCTCTTTTGCGGGGACAAGGTGGCCCTGCGCCGCCGGCCGGACAAGGGTCTGCTGGCGGGGCTGTGGGAGTACCCCAACGAGCTGGGGGACGGCCCCCTGCCCCCGGAGTGGGGAATCGAACCCCTGAGCGGGGAATACGCCGGGCAGGGCAGGCACATCTTCACCCATGTGGAGTGGCGCCTTACCCTGTGGGCCGTGGAGGCGGCGGGGGAGGCGCTGCCCCGGGGCTGGGTGTGGGCCGGCCTGCCGGAGCTGCGGGGACAGTACGCCATCCCCAACGCCTTTCAGTGCTGCGCCCCCCTGGTGGAGGCGCGGCTGGGCCGGGAGAGCAGGGAGGGGGAAGAGGAATGATCTGCAATCTGTGCCCCCGCCGCTGCGGCGCCCTGCGGGACGCCCGCCACGGGGAGGGCTGGTGCCGTCTGCCCGACGGCCTGCGCATCGCCCGGGCCGCCCTGCACCACTGGGAGGAGCCCTGCATCTCCGGCAGCCGTGGGGCGGGGACGGTGTTCTTCTCCGGCTGCACCCTGGGGTGCGTGTTCTGCCAGAACGGCCCCATCAGCCACGGCAACTTCGGCAAGGCGGTGAGCGGGGACGGTCTGCGGGAGATCTTTCAGCGCCTGGCCGGTCAGGGGGCCCACAACATTGAGCTGGTCACCCCCACCCAGTACAGCCACATCCTGGCCCGGGTGCTCTCGGAACCCGTTCCCGGCGGCCTGCCGGTGGTGTGGAACAGCGGGGGCTACGAGCGGGCGGACACCCTCCGGGCCCTGGAGGGCAAGGTGGATGTGTACCTGCCCGATCTGAAGTATGTGACGCCCGCCCTGGCGGCGCGGTACTCCGGGGGGGAGGACTACCCCCGGGCGGCCCAGGCGGCCATCCTGGAGATGTTCCGCCAGCGGGGCCCGGTGCGGCTGGAGGACGGCTTGCTCAAAAGCGGGGTGCTCATCCGGCACCTGCTCCTCCCCGGCCATGTGAACGAGGCCAAACTGGTGATGGACTGGGTGGCGGAGCAGTTCCCCCGGGGAAGCGTGCTCTTCTCCCTCATGGCCCAGTACACCCCCATGGGGGATCTGTCCCCCTGCCCGGAGCTGGCGCGGACGGTGCGCCCCTCCGAGCTGCGCGCCGCCCGGGCGTATCTGGAAAATCTGGATCTGCCCGGCTATGTGCAGGAGCTGTCCGCCGTGGGGGAGGGATTCATCCCGGATTTTGACCTCACCGGGGTGTGACGGCGGGAAATGATCTATGCCGCTTGTGAAGAAAATGCATAACAAAAAGGCATAGAAACACAACACAATTGCATGGCAGAAAGCCATAAAAAAATTGAAACTGCCGGGAGCGGATGATATAATTCCTACAGGTTTGAAATTTAATTCACAAACTGGGAGGTTACATCAATATGAAAGTTCTGGGTATTGTGGCCGGACGCCACAATGGCAACAGCGAGATCCTGGTGAAGGAAGCCCTGCTGGCCTGTCAGGAGGCCGGCGCGGAGTGCAAACTCATCAACCTGTTTGACTATCACATCGAGCACTGCACCGGCTGCGAGTCCTGCACCATGCAGATGGGCGATGTGGCCATGGGCAAGGGCACCTATAAGGGCTGCGTGCTCAAGGACAAGGACGATATGGACCGCATCGTCAACGAGATGCAGACCTGCAACGGCATCATCGTGGGCGTGCCCACCTACGACCTGACCCCCAGCTCCCTGTATCTGAAGTTCGCCCAGCGCTTCCTGGCCTATGAGCTGTCCTTCCGGCTGGAGATCGGCGAGGTGAAGGAGGATCCCCATATGGTGGGCGGCCTCATCGCCGTGGGCGGCTCCTGCCACGACTGGCAGACCCTGGCCCTGGAGGGCATGGGCGCCACCATGTTCACCCAGTCCATCAGCGTGGTGGACCAGATGATGGCCACCCGCAACGGCCGTCCGGGCAACGTGCTGCTCCGGGACGAGCAGATCCAGCGGGCCCACAAGATGGGCGAGAACATCGTCAAGGCCATCCAGACCCCCGTGGAAGAGCGGGGCTGGCTGGGCGATCCCGACATGGGCATGTGCCCCCGCTGCCACTCCTCTCTCATCTATAAGGGTGATGTCCACTGGGACGGCATCCAGTTCCCCTTCGAGTGCGCGGTGTGCGGCGCCGGCGGCGACCTGGTGAAGGACGAGAACGGCGAGTATCGTTTTGTGCTGGCGGAGAACGGGCTGATCCGGGACCGCAACGTCAATGCCGCCCGGGCGGAGCACCTGAACGAGATCATCAAGACCCGCATCGAGTTCATGCAGAACATGGATACGGTGAAGGAAAAGTACGCGAAATACAAGAACCTGAAGTTCCCGGCCATCTGAGCTTCGGAAACACAGCAGAAGAGTTTGAAAAAACCGCGTCTGGCTTGCATCGCTGCAAGCCGGCGCGGTTTTTTGTGCCTGCGGGGAAGGAGAGTTCAGCAGTCCAGGCAGAGAAAGGACCCGGCGGGAGTTTCCGCCGGGTCCGGAAGTTCAGCCTCACTGAGCCGGACGCCCTGTACCGGGCTCCCAGCAGGCGGGCGGGGGAGTTACCGCAGCACGGCGCCGCAGTCCTTCTCCAGAGTTTCCAGGATGCTCTTTACGTCCTCATCCGCCTCCCCCATGGATGAGGTCATCCATGGGGACCCCAAGGGCATTTTGATCCTCGGGGCAAGTGAATTGCCCCTGCGGCAAGGTTTCGGCAGGGCCGAAACGCTTGTACGCGGCGATGCGCCGCGCCCCGCTGTGCGGGGCCCCCGAGGAGGCGGACGGGCTGCTTACCGCAGCACGGCGCCGCAGTCCTTCTCCAGAGTTTCCAGGATGCTCTTCACATCCTCGTCCGCCTCCTCGCCGGTGAGGGAGCGGGCGTCGGCCCGGAGCACCAGGTTGAAGGCCACCGATTTCTTGCCCTCGGGGATGCCGGGGCCCTGGTAGATGTCGAACAGAGCGACCTCCTTGAGGAGCCCCTTGGCGCCGTCCCGGATGGCCTTCTCCAGCGCGCCCACGGTGACAGAGGCGTCGCACACCACGGCGATGTCCCGGGTGACGGAGGGGAACTTGGGCAGGGGGACGTACTCCGGGTCGGGGCCTTTGGCCAGCATCAGTTCATCAAAACTGAGTTCGGCGCAGTACAACTCCCCGTCCACTCCGTAGTTCCGGGCCACCAGGGGGTGAATCTGGCCGAAGATGCCGATGCAGTCGCTGCCGCTCCAAACAGTGGCGCAGCGGCCGGGGTGGTAGGAGGCGTCGGACGGCGCGCCGGAGGGCCCCTCAAAGTGGACGTCCACGGCCCGAATGTCCTTCAAAATGGCCTCGATGGCCCCCTTCATGGCAAAGAAGTCCATATCCTCCCCATAGGCCCCCAGGGTGAGCACCTTGGCCTCGTCTGCCAGACCGTCATCCTCGGTCAGCTTGTTGATTCCATCGACCAAGGCTTCGGTGAGGCCGGAAAGTCCCAGCTTCTCCAGCGCCTCCTTAGAGGCGGACAGGGAGGGATCCTTGGGGTCCACAGGCTTCTGGGAGGCGGAGCCGGACTTGGGCAGGTACACCCGGGCCAGTTCGTACAGCCGGGCGGACTTATTCCGGTAGTTCCAGTTCCGGGTCAGAATTTCCAGCATGGAGGGCAGAGTGGTGGTGCGCATGATGGAGGTGTCCTCCCCCAGGGGATTGAGAATCCTGAAACTCTTCCGGAGGGCGTAGTCCTCTGGCCAGCGAATCTTGTCGTAGTAGGTGGGGGAGATGAAGGAGTAGGTGATGATTTCGTCATACCCGCAGGCACGGCACAGCGCCCCCAGCCGGTTCTCCAGCTGCTGAGCAGGGGAATAGCCCCCCTGGGTGGTCTGGCCCCGCATGAGGGTGACGGGGATGTTGTTGTAGCCGTAGAACCGGGCTACCTCCTCCGCCAGGTCAGCCATGCGCTGCACGTCCCCCCGCCAGGAGGGGACGGTGACCTGGTCTCCCTCCACCTGGAAGCCCAGCTTGCGCAGGATGGCCGCCATGTCGGATTCCGGAACGTCGGTGCCCAGTAGGGCGTTGATCTTGTCCGGCTCCAGCTGGAGCACCGTGGGCTGGGGCACGAGGTTCAGGATGTCGATGACGCCATCCACCACTTCACCGGCCCCCAGAAGCTCCACCAGTTCGCAGGCCCGGTTGACGGCGGGGAGGGTGTTCATGGGGTCCAGCCCCTTCTCGAACTTGGCGGACGCCTCGGTGCGCATACCCAGGGCCAGAGCCCCTTTGCGGATGCAGGTGCCGTCAAAGCAGGCCGACTCGAACACCACGTCGGCGGTGTCGGCCACGATCTCGGAGTTCATACCTCCCATGATGCCCGCCAGGCCCACCGCCCGGGTGTCGTCGGCGATGACCAGGTGGTCGTGGTTCAGCTTGCGCACCTGGCCGTCCAGGGTGGTCAGTTCCTCGCCTTCGGATGCCCGACGGACGATGATCTTGCCCCCCTGGACATAGCGGTAGTCAAAGGCGTGCATGGGCTGGCCGTACTCCAGCATGACGTAGTTGGTGATGTCCACGATGTTGTTGATGGGCCGCACCCCCATGGAGCGCAGCCGCTCCCGCATCCACTTGGGGGAGGGGGCGATCTTCACGTTGCGCACCATCCGGGCGGTGTACCGGGGCACCAGGTCGGCGTCCGGGGTCTCCACGTCCAGCAGGTCGGCCAGCACGCCCTCCGCCCCGCCTTTGACCACCGGCTCGTGGAGGGCCAGGGGCGCGTCGAAGGTGGCGGACACCTCCCGGGCCAGGCCGATGACGCTGAGACAGTCGGGCCGATTGGGGGTAATCTCAAACTCCACCACGTGGTCGTCGGCGTTGATCACCGGTTTGATGTCGTCTCCGGGCCGGCAGTCCTCGTGGAGGATGAAGATGCCGTCGGGGATGCAGTGGGGGAACTCCGCCTGTTGGGCCCGCAGGTCGGCCAGGGTGCAGATGTGGTTCTCCTTGGTGTGGTAGGCCACCAGATCGCCGGTGTGGAGGTTGGGGCAGGAGGTGGTGAGCTGCGCCTGGCCGCTGCCGGTGTCCAGCGTGACGGCGAACTGGTTGACGCCGGTTACCGCCACACCCTGCACCCGGGCGCACACCACCGGGCCGAACACCTTGTCCCCGGGCTGGATATCTGCGGGGATGGAGGGCTTGGCGGGGTCCAGGGGCTTGTAGTCGTTCAGGAGGGCGGCGGGGGTGATGGCGGCGTAGGGGAAGTCCCGCTCGTCCAGCCCCAGCTCGTAAAGGCCGCACAGCATGCCGTTGGACTCCACGCCCCGCAGCTTGCCCCGCTCGATCTTTTTTCCCCCGGGGAGGGTGGACTTGTGCAGGGCCACGGGGACCAGGTCCCCCGCATGGACGTTCCAGGCGCCGGTGACGATCTGCACCGGCTGAGCCTGGGCCACATCCACCTGGCAGATCCACATGTGGTCGGAGTTGGGATGGCGCTCCATGGACAGCACCTTGCCCACCACCACGTTGGAGATCTCCTCGCCCAGGTCGTGGGTCAGCTCCACCTTGGAGCCGGACATGGTCATGGCCTCGGCGAACTCTTTGTCATTGGCTGTGACGTGGACGAACTCGTCCAGCCATTTTCTGCTCAGATTCATTGCTCCATTCCCCCTCTCTCAAAATTGCTCCAGGAAGCGCACGTCGTTCTCAAAGATGAGGCGCAGGTCGGCGATCTTGAACCGGCGCATGGCGGTGCGCTCCAGGCCGATGCCGAAGGCCCAGCCGGAGTACACGTTGGGGTCGATGCCGCTCATCTCCAGCACCTTCGGGTGGATCATGCCGGCGCCCAGCAGTTCGATCCAGCCCTCGCCCTTGCAGGTGGGGCAGCCCAAGCCGCCGCACTTATGGCACTGTACGTCCATCTCGCAGGAGGGCTCGGTGAAGGGGAAGTGATGGGGGCGGAAGCGGGTCTTGGTGCCTTTGCCGTAGAGCTGCTCCACCACCGTGTTCAGCGTGCCCTTCAGATCGGCCATGGTGACCCCCTTGTCAATGACCATGCCCTCCACCTGGTGAAACATGGGGGAGTGGGTGGCGTCCACTTCATCTTTGCGGTACACACGGCCGGGGGCAATGATGCGGATGGGCAGAGGCATGGAGTCCATGGCGCGCACCTGCATGGGGGAGGTCTGGCTGCGCAGCATCACCCGGCTGTCCTCGTCAAAATAGAAGGTGTCCGACCAGTCCCGGGAGGGGTGGCCCTCGCCGGCGTTGAGCCGGTCGAAGTTCAGCTGAGCCAGTTCGATCTCCGGTCCGTCCAGCACGGTGAAGCCCATGCCGATGAAGACCTCCTTCAGCTCATCCAGGGCGATATACATGGGGTGGCGGTGACCCATCTTTACGGGCTTGCCGGGGATGGTCACGTCCACCGTCTCCTTGGCCAGACGGCGTTCCAGCGCCTGTTCCTCCAGCTGCTGGGAGCGGCGTTCCAGAGCATCTTCCAGCGCAGCGCGCACTTCGTTGGCCAGGGCACCCATGGCGGGGCGCTCCTCCGGGGAGAGCTTGCCCATCTGCTTGAGCACCGCGGTGAGCTCGCCTTTTTTGCCCAGGTACTGTACCCGCAGCGCGTCCAGCGCGGCGCTGTCCTGAGCTGCGTCAAAGGCGGCCAGGGCCTGGGCGCGTATGGTTGCTAACTGTTCTTTCATAAACGTTCTGCTCCTTCACATCGGAATTATAAGAATGAGTGGAATGGTTCGGATGGAAATGCGGGCTTCACTGTAAGGTGACAGCGGTGCCACTGGCGGTGACCATCAGCATATTTCCGCCCGACCCCAAAGTTTCGTAATCAATTTTGATGCCGACTACAGCGTCTGCGCCCATCCGGGCGGCCCGTTCTTCCAGCTCCTGCAGAGCGGACTCCCGGGCCATCATCAACTCCTCTTCATAACTGCCGGAACGGCCGCCGAAAAAGTTGGTAAACCCGGCGGCGATGTCACGGACAAAATTGACACCGGAGATGACTTCGCCGAAGACGATGCCCAGGTATTGGCCGATCCGCCGGCCCTCTACGTTGGAGGTAGTAGTGATAATCACAGTTGATTTCTCCCTTCTCTTTTTCTGCCGCCTGGCGGGCGGTGCGAGCGTTCTTTTTCAGCCCCTGCGCATGAGCGCCGCCTGACCGGGGGTCAAAGAAGCCGCAGGGATATGGAGATAGTTACATATTCAGTTCCAGAATGTGCACCGTGACGGGAAAAGCCTCGTTGCTCGGCATTTTGCCGGAGATGGTTTCCGTGCGGTGAAAGCCGCAGCTCTCATAGAGGGCCAGGGCGGGGGTGTTGCCGGCGAGCACCTCGATGGAGACCGGCCGCCCCATTTCGCTCAGGGCGCGTTCCATCAGGGTCCGGCCCACTCCGCGGCGGGCCAGGGCGGGGTCTACATACAGCCAGGCCAGCTCATCCTCGGTGAAGGCGGCGAATCCGGCAATCCGTCCAGTTCTGCCAAACGGAGGGTGCAATCGAACAGCCCCCTCGTTGGGCGGCTACCTCCAGAGGGAGAAAGGCGTCGGACAGTCCGGCCAGGGCCAGCTCGTTTTGCCTGGCCGCGTCATAGATGGCGCACAGCCGGGGCCAGTCGGCGTCCCGGCAGGGACGGATGATGATGGACATGAGGGGCACATCCTTTGAGAATAAGGAATCAGGGATGAAGCGCTTTAGAGGTGAGAAATATCTTCACTCTTCACTCTGTGCCCTGTACGCCCAGGGCAGCAGATCTCTGGCCGGGATTTTGCGCAGTGTGCCGTCCGTCTCCAGAATCACCTGGCAGTCCGGGGCGTAGTCACAGAGAATCTGGCGGCAGTTGCCGCAGGGCGGGATGATTTCCTCCCCCTCCGGCCCCCGGACGGCCACGATGGTCTGAAACTCCCGCTCCCCCTGGGTGATGGCGGCGCCCAGGGCCACCTGCTCGGCGCAGGCGCCGTGAAGGGAGTAGACGTTGACGCCGGTGAATACCCTGCCGCCGGCGCACCGCACTGCCGCGCCCACGGTGAAGTTGAAACGGACGCTGTCATAGTTGCGGGCGATGGCCGCCCGGGCCGCCGCGATCAGCGCCTGGTCCTGTTCTGTCAATCTCTGCATGACGCACACCTCCGCAGCCTGGCGCAGATAGGGGAGGGCAAAACAAAAAGCCCTCCGTCCACATTCTGGGACGAAAGGCAACCCTTCCGCGGTACCACCCGCATTCGCGTATCACGCGCACTTGAATCTCCGGTAACGGCGGAGAACCCGTCCCGCTCTCGCGGGCCGCTCCCGGGCGAACAAGGGACACCACACAAGGCGGCTTTCAGCCGGCGGCCGCCTCTCTCTTGGAATGGCAAACTCCCTATTTTCCCGTTCCTCGCATTTGCGCTGTCATCTTTTATAACATAAAAAGAGTTGAAATGCAAGGGGGAAATCACTATAATGTAGGGACAACAGTCCGGCGTGCGATCTGCTGAGTTCCCGGCCGGACGAGGAGGAAACGTTATGCGGAAACTTGCGACGGCGGCACAGATGAAACGGATGGATCAGATTGCCATCCAGGAGCGGGGAATTGCGTCGGAGCTTTTGATGGAGCGGGCCGCCCACGGCATTGTGCACTCCATTGTGGGGCTGGTGTGTCCCATCGGGCCGGACCGGGAACCGGAACTGCCGGAGAGCCTGGAACAGCTGGCCTCGGAGGAGCTGGCGCTGGCTCAGGTGAGAAACCATCTGGGCAAGCTGCCTGCGGTGGCGGTGTTTTCCGGCCCCGGAAACAACGGGGGCGACGGAATTGCCGTGGCCTGGCTGCTGCTGCGGGCCGGCTGGCGGGTGCGCTGCTTTCTGGTGGGAAAGCGGAAGAAGATGACCTCGGACAGCCTGGAGATGGAGCGGCGTCTGAAGGCCGCCGGCGGTGCGCTGGAGGAATATGATCCCCAGGTCAAGGGGCAGGCGGTGTTTGCCATGAATGCGGATGTGCTGGTGGACGCGCTGTTCGGTGTGGGGCTGAACAGCGAGCTGCGGGAGCCGGCGGCCGGCGCGGTGCGGCTGATGAATCTCTCCCCTGCACCGGTGGTTTGTGCGGACATCCCCTCCGGAGTGGAGACGGACACCGGTCGCATCCTGGGGGATGCGGTGCGCGCCGACGTCACCGTCACCTTCTCCATGGCCAAGCCGGGTCTGTATGTGGGCAAGGGTGCCCTCCAGGCCGGAGATGTGATGGTCTGGGACATCGGCATTCCGGAGGACATTCCCCAGTGGGAAACCTTCCGCACAGTTCTGACGGACGCCGCCCTGGTGGCGGACTGGCTGCCCCGGCGTCCGGCGGACGGCCACAAAGGCACCTTCGGCAAGACCCTCATTGTGGGGGGCAGCGTGGGCTTTACCGGCGCGCC
The DNA here is from genome assembly GCA_944385435.1 of uncultured Oscillospiraceae bacterium. Lineage (GTDB taxonomy): Bacteria > Bacillota > Clostridia > Oscillospirales > Oscillospiraceae > Enterenecus. The sequence goes on along the minus strand of CALWXG010000011.1, from coordinate 28,210 downwards.
GGTGCTGGCCGCTCGCAGCGCCCTGCGCACCGGCGCCGGGCTGGTGACGGTGCTTACCCACCCCAGTGCATACCCCATAGTGGCTGCCAACTGTCTGGAAGCCATGGCCCGGCCCATGCCGGAGGACTATCTGGAGATCCTGGGCATGGCGGAGGGCGGCAATGGCGTGTTGGTGGGCCCGGGCCTGGGACAGGGGCAGGAGGCGGCGGGGCTGGTGCCTCTGCTGCTGCGCCGGCTGACCGGAACGGTGGTGGTGGATGCCGATGGCATAAATCTGCTTGCCAGGCATATGGATATTCTGGAGGAGCGTCCGGTGGGGAGCACCATCCTCACCCCCCACGACGGGGAGTTTGCCCGGTTGGGGGGCGACCTGTCGTCCGGCGACCGGCTGGGGGCGGCCCGGACCTTTGCCGTGGAGCACCGCTGCGTGCTGGTGCTCAAGGGGCACCGGACCATCACGGCCTGGCCGGACGGGCAGTGCTTTGTGAACCCCACCGGCAACTCCGGTATGGCCAAGGGCGGCTCCGGCGACGTGCTGGGAGGGATGATCCTCTCCCTGCTGGGCCAGGGGCTCTCCCCGGAGCGGGCGGCGGTGTGCGCCGTGTGGCTCCACGGCCGGGCGGGGGACCTGGCGGCGGCAGAGCTGGGGGAGTACGGCATGCTGCCCTCCGATCTCATTGAGAAGATCCCGGAGGCGATCCGGGAGCTGGTGGACTGAATACCGGCCGGATCCGTTTGCCGGGGCGGGCATCGGCAGAGCAAACCAGAGCTGGAAAACCAGAGGAGGAAAACCGTGCGCAGGATTCTGTCTTGTGTACTGATGATGACCCTGCTGCTGGCAGGCTGCGCCGCCGGACAGCCGGAGGAGGACAGCCCGGAACAGCTGACCAACCTGATCCGGGGGGAGTACCTCTCCATGGCCGGATGGACCGGACAGGTGGAGGTGACGGCCCACTACCAGCGGCAGGTCTTCGCCTTCACCCTGGACGTGGACTGGAGCCGGGAGGGGGAGAGCGTGCTCACCGTGGTGAGCCCCCGGCTGCTTGCCGGCATCACCGCCCGCATTCAGGACGGGGAGGGCACCCTGGAGTACGACGGCGCGGGACTGTCCATCGGGGCGCTGGACGCGGACGGACTCACCCCCGTTGCCGCCGTTCCGGCTGTGATGGAGCAGATGGGAACCGGATACATCGCCCGGTGCGACTGGCAGGGCGAGGGGGAGGAGCGGCAGCTGTATCTCCAGTGCCGGGACCCGGAGCGGCCGGAACAGGAGGGGACGCAGTACGAGCTGTGGCTGGATCCGTCCAGCCATGCCCTGGAACAGGCGGAGGTGAGCGTGGACGGCACGCTGCGCATGGCCCTGACTTTTTTAGATTTTACCATGGAGTTGACGCAAGATGAGACTGGAAACGATGCGGGCCTGGGCGGAGATCGACCTGGGCAATCTGGAACATAACTACCGGGCGCTGCGGGCCTGCGCCCCCAACAGCCGGTTTCTGGGCGTGGTCAAGGCCAACGCCTACGGGCACGGGGCGGTGACGGTGTCCAGAAAGCTGGAGGAACTGGGTGCGGACTATCTGGCGGTGGCCTGCCTGAACGAGGCCATGGAGCTGCGCCAGGCCGGGATCCGCATGCCCATCCTGATCCTGGGGGCGACCCCTCCGGAGCTGGCGGGGCTGGTGGTGGACTACGGCATCACCCAGACGGTATTCACCCCGCAGCTGGCCCAGGCCCTGTCCCGGGCGGCGGGGGAGCGGGGGCGCCGGGCGAAGATCCACATTAAAGTGGATACCGGCATGAGCCGGCTGGGCCTGCTGGACCATGAGCCGGTCCGGACGGCCCGGGAGGTGGAGCAGCTGTGTGCGCTGCCCGGCCTGGAGCCGGAGGGAATCTTCACCCATTTTGCCAACGCGGACGGGGATGAGGACTACACCATGCTCCAGTTCACGAGATTTCTGGATACATTGGAGGAATTGGAAGCGAAATATCAGCGCAAATTTGAAATCCGCCATTGCGCCGCCAGTGCCGCTGTGTTAAACTATCCCTGTACCCATCTGGATATGGTGCGCCCCGGCGTGGCGCTGTACGGGCATTATCCGGACCCCTCCTGCGAGGGGCTGGACGGTCCCGGCCTGCTGCCGGCCATGGCGCTGAAATGCCGGGTGGCCGCTGTGCGGCAGCTCCCGGCAGACACGCCGGTGAGTTACGGCTGCACCCAGAGCGTCGGACCGGAAGGGGGCCGGGTGGCGGTGCTGCCGGTGGGCTACGCCGACGGCCTGCACCGGGTTCTGTCCGGCCGGGGCAGCGTGTGGCTGGCGGGAAAGCGCCGGCCCATCATCGGCCGGGTGTGTATGGACATGTGCATGGTCTTGCTGGATGACGAGGCCCGGGTGGAGCCGGGAGACGAAGCGGAGATCTTCGGTGGGCAGCTGCCGGTGGAGGAACTGGCGCAGCTGGCCGGAACCGTACAGTATGAGCTGCTGTGCGCCGTCTCGTCCCGGGTACCCCGCGTATACCTCTGACATAGGATAAAGGGGAGCCCGCCGGAGCCGGGACGGAAATCCGGCGGCGAGCTGCGGAGGTTTTTGCCTCGGCGGTATAAAATCCTCCGCCCCGTGGGAGAATGATAGTACCCGGTCTACATAACGCGGATCGGGCACTATATCCGGCGGAGTGTGAAATCCTGTGGACAACAGCAGTGTCAGACGCGGCGATATCTTTTACGCCGATCTCAGTCCGGTGGTAGGCAGTGAGCAGGGGGGCGTGCGGCCTGTCCTCATCGTGCAGAACGACACCGGGAACAAACACAGCCCCACGGTGATCGCCGCGGCGATCACCTCCCAGACCGGGAAGGCCCGGCTGCCGACCCATATCACCCTGGCGGCGCACAGTTCCGGACTGCCGAAGGACTCGATTGTCCTGCTGGAGCAGATCCGGACCCTGGACAAAAAACGCCTGCGGGAACATATGGGCCGGGTGGACGATCAGGTGATGCGGCGGGTAGACAATGCCATTGCCGTCAGTTTCGGCCTGAGTCAGGAACGATTGGTATAGAAGTCCCGCCCTGTCCCGGGTGCGCCGGGACAGGGCGGCAAGAAAACGCGACGGAGGATGTACATATGAAACGGAAATGGAAGATCGGCGTTGCGGCGGTGTGTGCGGCACTTCTGGTCACGGCGGCCTATGCCGCCACGGCGGGAAGCCAGAATGATCCCCTTGTCACGCTGGGGTACCTGACCGGCGTGTTCCAGCCGAAGGTGCAGGAAACGGTGGAGGATGCGGTGACAGAGCGGGAGGATGCGCTGCAGCAGGAGATGGAGCAGGCCATCCAGAACTGGGACAAGCAGGTGCAGGCAGCCATGGATGGCGAGGGTTCCGGCAACGGGGCCGGCGCGGTCTTCCAGGTGGTAACGCTGGAGGAGGGCCAGACCCTGGTGGGGGATGTGGGCTGTGAGATGATGCTGCGCATCGGCACCGCGGTGTGTATTTCCGACGGCACGCCGGGCCTCATCGACGTCAGCGCGGGCACCACGCTGAACGACGGCCAGGAGCTGGAGACCAACCACCTGTACATGGTCACCATCAGCACCCGCTCGGTACAGGTTGTGTCCGATACGGCAAAGATCATGGTGCGCGGACCGTACAGCATCAGCGGTTGAATCCAGGGCGGCGTCCGGGCGGACGCCGCCCTGTCTTGCGCTCAAGTCCGTCTGCCTCTGCCGCTCCGGACGCATATTCACAAAAGCTTCATAAAAGGTTCTCAAATTATCAAACATTTCCCCGGCCCGGTCTGCTATGATTACAGCGTCAGGAAGAAATCCAGACAACATCCTCCCCTCTCTCTCTTTTCTCAGAACCGGGAGCGCCTCAGCAACAGTGCTGAGGCCCCCTCCCGGATCCAAAAGCTCCGGAATCTGCAAAGACTCCGTTTGCTGCCCGCGAGGGCGGCCTTTTTTTGCCCTGATGTTCCATAGACGGGGGCCCGGCAGGCGTATGCCCCTTGTATTTGCAGGGGAAATGCGATATAATGCCTGGGCAAACTGAAGAAAACTGGAGTTTTTTTATGGATTATTTTCACCTGCCGGCCGATCAGGACAACATCGGCCAGATCAGTTCCCTGGGGCTGGCCTATCTGGGCGACGGCGTGTACGAACTGATGGTGCGCACCTGGCTGTGCCTGCACGGGAAGGCCACCAACAAAGGCCTGCACCGGGCTGCGCTGAACTATGTTTCCGCCCCGGCACAGGCCAGGCGGGCTCAGAAGATTCTGCCCGTGCTGACCCAGGAGGAACAGGAGGTGTTCCGCCGCGGCCGGAACAGCCACACCGCCACGATCCCCAAGGGCGCCAGCGTGGCGGAGTATCATACCGCCACCGCCCTGGAGGCCCTGTTCGGATGGCTGTACCTGCGGGGCGAGACCGTGCGGCTGAATGAGTTGTTTACCATGATGATGGAGGAATAAGACATGCCTTTGGACGCCATCTGCCTCACCGCCGTGGCCGCCGAACTGCGCGGCGCCGTGACTGGCGGGAAGGTGGATAAGATTTACCAGCCTACCCGGGACGAGGTGGTGCTGCATCTGCGCACCGGACAGGGAAATGTGCGCCTTCTGCTGTCCGCCAATCCCACCCATCCCAGGGCCCATCTGACCAGAATCCAGCGGGAGAACCCGGAGACGCCGCCCATGTTCTGCATGCTGATGCGGAAATATTTCCTGAACGGACGGATCCTGGAGATCACCCAGCCCTCCATGGAGCGGGTGCTGGAGTTCCGGTTTGAAACCCTCAATGAGCTGGGGGACCGGGTGGAGCGCAGGCTGATTCTGGAGTGCATCGGACGGCGGGCCAATCTGCTGATGCTGGACGGCGAGAGCCGCATTACAGACTGCCTGCGCCGGGTGGAGGGGGATCTGTCCTCCCGCCGGCCGCTGATGCCCGGCCTGTTCTATCAGCCCCCTGTGCCCACGGGAAAACTGGACCCCACTGCCATGGAACCGGAGGAGCTGTGCCGGCTGGTGCAGGAGCAGGCCCCGGAGGGCGACGGGCAGGACAAATGGCTGCTGGACACGTTCAGCGGCCTGTCCCCCCTCACCGCCCGGGAGCTGGAGTTCCAGGGCTCCGGAAGCCGGGAGGAATTGGCCCGGCGGCTGAACGGACTCATGGACCGGATCCGGGCGGAGGACTTTTCCCCGGTGGCGCTGATCCGGGACGGAAAGCCTTTTGACTTCACCTTCCAGCCGGTGCTGCAGTACGGCCCCCAGGTGGAGCTGAAGCGGTATGCCAGCTTTTCACAGATGCTGGATGACTACTATGCCCGGAAAGAGGCGCAGGAGCTGGTGAAGCAGCGGGGACAGGATTTTATCCGCTCCGTCACCCAGGCCAGAAACCGCACAGCCAAGAAAATTGCCAATCAGGAACAGGATCTGCGCCAGGCTGCCGACCGGGAGCAGATGCGGCAGTTCGGGGATATCATCACCACAAACTTTTACCAGATGGAGCGGGGACAGACTGTGCTCCGGGCCCAGAATTATTATGACCCGGACGGCCGGGAGGCGGAGATCCCGCTGGATCCGCTTCTGACGCCCCAGCAGAATGCGGCGAAGTACTATAAGGAGTACAAAAAAGCCCAGAAGGCGGAGGAGATGCTCACCCTTCAGCTGGAGAAGAACCGGCGGGAGCTGGACTACCTGGACAGCGTGCTGGAGATGATCAAGCTGTCCGAGGGGGACCGGGACCTGCAGGAGATCCGCCAGGAGCTGATGGAAAACGGATACCTCAAGCAGCACAAGCGGAAGATGACGGCGAAGGGAAAGCAGAAGCTCATCCGCTCCAAGCCCATGGAATTCCGGTCCGCGGCAGGGCTCACCATCCTGGTGGGCAAAAACAACAGCCAGAATGACCGGCTGACCCTGAAGGAGGCGGACAAGCGGGATATCTGGCTGCATACCCAGAAGATTCACGGTTCCCATGTGATCCTGAAGACCAACGGCGGCACGCCGGACGAGCAGTCCCTGACCCAGGCGGCCACCCTGGCGGCCTGGTTTTCCCAGGGGCGGGAGTCTGGACAGGTGCCGGTGGACTACACGCCGGTAAAATATGTGAAAAAACCTGCCGGGGCCAAGCCGGGGTTTGTCATCTACAACACCTATAACACGATGTATGTGACGCCCGGGGAAGAGCTGGTCAAAGCCCTGCGGGTAAAGTGAGGGCGGTTCTGCTCTCTGGCGTATGAGATGCCCGGCAGTGAGGCAAACTGTCTGACGGAAGCGGGAATACCTGGATGCCTGCGTCCGGAGCGGACGCTGCAAATATGAATGGAAAGAGGAGTGTATCACAATGAGCACAAAGTTCTACATCTGCCGCCACTGCGGCAACCTGGTGGGCCTGATCCACGACGCCGGGGTGCCCCTGGTGTGCTGCGGCCAGAAGATGGAGCACCTGGAGCCCAATACGGTGGAGGCCAGCGGGGAGAAGCACAAGCCGGTGGTCACCGTAAACGGGGACATCGTCCACGTGGAGGTGGGCTCCGCCGCCCATCCCATGGAGGAGAAGCACTTCATCCAGTGGGTGTACCTCCAGACCGAGCACGGCGGCCAGCGCCGGGCGCTGAACCCGGGAGAGGCCCCTGTGGCGGAGTTTGCCGTCCATAACGACAAGCCGGTGGCGGTCTTCGCCTACTGCAACCTTCACGGGCTGTGGATGACTGAGCTGTAAGCGCCGGCCCGATGACCGGCGAGGCCGCACAGACCGGGAAACAAAGGAAAAAAACGGACGGGAAGCGCTGGGCTTTCCGTCCGTTTTTATGAGACAGCCGGTTTGAACCGCCCCTGCCGGGGAAACGCAGGCCATGGGACTGTGCGCACCCGGCTGCCGCAGCTCACGGCGCAAACTGGATCTCCACATCGCCGTTGTTGGCGGACACCTGGAGAGATTTCTCCCCCTCTTTCTTGTCCCCGGGCAGACTGCTCTCCCCCTTCTTGATCCGGGTGTGGATGGAGAAGTCCTCATAGCGCCCGGCGACCGTTCCCGAAATATTGCCGTTTTTCACGCTCAGGGACAGGGAACTGCCCACATCCAGGGCGTCAAAGGAGATATCCCCGCCGTTGGAGGAAAGCGTGGCGCTCCCGGTCACGGCCAGCGGGGAGAGCGTGATGTCCGCATTGGTGGTGGACAGGGCGAGGCGGTCCAGAAGCCCGTCCGGCACCTGCAGCGAGATGACCCGGTCCCGGGCAGCGGCTTTTCCGCCGATCAGATCCGTCCATTCCTTGTTGCTGACGCCGCTCATTGTCAGGACAGCCTCGTCGGAGACGGAGATGTCATAGGCCTCCTTGCTGTTCTCGGAATAGACAATGTGGATCAGCTCGTCCCCGGACGCAGACACCTGGATCTTCCGGTCGCGCACGTCGATGCTGATTTCTTCCACCTGGGCCGGGGCGGCGGTGTACTCCTTTTGCTCAAAGGGTTCGCTGTCGCCCCAGCAGCCCGCCAGGGCAAAGAGGGACAGGGCCAGACAGGATACGGGAAGGATAAGCCTTTTCACGATCATCCCTCCTTCGTGTTCTCGCGGGCCTGCCCAGCCCTCCGGCGGCGGACCTCCGCCACCGCTCCGGCGAGAAGCAGGGCGGCGCAGACCAGCAGCATCAGGGCGAACACCAGCACGTTGATCCAGGAGAAGCCGTTGACGTCCTGCCGGGTGAAGATGCGGGCAAAGGCGAAGTAGTCAGCCGGGCCGGAGCTCTGCTGGCCGGGAAGCAGCAGAACGGTGAGCCAACTGCCCAGAGGGACGGCGAAGGTGACCAGCAGGGCGATGACCCCTGCCTTGAGCCAGCCGTTCACCGGCAGCCAGTAGCAGGCGGCGAAACCAGCCCAGACAAAGGCAAGGGAAAAGCCCGCGATGGGGAGAGCCGCCGTCCACAGCCAGTCCCCGCCGGTGAACAGCCAGATCACGGCCAGCAGGGCCGGCAGCCAGACCGACAGGAGAGCCAGGGACAGGGGCGGGACATGGAGCCCGTAGAACCGCCAGATGGCCCACACTCCCCAGGGCAGCGCCAGGCAGGCCGCCGTGATGGCCAGGCCGCCCAGCACCCACGTGCCTCCGGTGTAGGCCCAGCAGGCCAGCAGGAGCAGGAACAGGGAGCCGGTGGCCCCGCCCAGACAGATGGGCAGGCGTTCCTTTTTTACCAGCAGGGGCAGGCTGGTGAAGGAGAAGGCCAGCATCAGGCTGGCAAGCACAATCCAGAACCAGTCCAGGGTGTGATAGATGGCCAGGTCGCAGACAAAGCAGGTGACCAGGGCGATGCCGTAGCTGATATAGAAGAACCACTTCCAGGCGGATGTGACCCGGCGGCCGATCTCCGCCTCCCGCTGTTGGGCGTGCTCCTTCTCGTCGTCGCAGGCGGTGAAGAACTCATGCTCAGTGATGGACAGAGCCCGGCACACATCGGGGATGATGGACACGTCAGGGTAGCTCATATCCCGTTCCCATTTGGATACGGCGGACTCGGTGACGTGGAGTTGTCCGGCCAGTTCCCGCTGGGTGAGTCCGGCGGTCAGGCGTTTGCTGCGGATGTATTGGCCAAAAGAGTTTTTTGCATCCATGGCGTTTCCTCCTTGCGTTGGGATGCCCTCACCCTACCCGCCGGAGGGGGAAAAGTCAAGGCTTTGGGGCAAAATCAGGCCTCGACCGTTGGGAAAGTCCAGTGTTTTCAAGGGGTTGAGCGGTTGCTTCAGGAGGGCGAACTGGGGTGCATCCTCAGTTTCGCCTGCGGGCGAGTTGCTTTCGGCACCGCCCGAAAGGAACCAAAGGGCGGCATAGGGGGTCGGCCTCCGATTCGACATGGAGCCAAGGGCGCTCCATGCTCATAGTCGGCCACCCCCTATGTACCCCCGGTTTACGGGGGCGCAGAATCGGTGCGTCACTCTACCGACCGGCGCACAGTATCGACACTCTGCACACCTCTCGGCGGGCTCCGCCCTGGTGCCACCAAACGCCCCACTTCTGCGCCGCCTACGGGCGCCTGCCTATGGTGTTCAAGCCTGCGGGTCTGCACCTCTAACGGTGCACACGCCGAAGTGCCTTGCCCGGCCAGGCGGCCCCGGGGGTGCGATGACCGAAGCATAAGGACGCAGAAGCCCGGAGGGCACCGGGGGAAGCTGTGCAGCCGCGAGTCACGTACGCCGGAAAGAGAAGGACGCAGTGCAACTGAGCGGGGGGGGGGATACCCAAGGGGGGTACGTCCCCCTTGGGGCGCGCTTTTGGTTCCTTTTCCCGCGTGGGAAAAGGAACCCGCCCGCCGGGGCGGGAACCGGCACCCAGAGGGCCTGCCGGCACCCGCCGGAAAAAGGCCAAAGAAAAACGCCGCCCGCAGGCGGCGTTTTTGCATTTCATCAGGACAGCTTCTCAATTCCCAGCTGGATGCGCTTTAGCGCCTCGTCCCTGCCGAGAATGTGGCAGATCTCCACGGCGCCGCCGGGGGTCACGGCCTTGCCCGCCAGGGCGATGCGCACCGGCCACATGAGGGTGGCGTTCTTCACTTCCAGCTGCCCGGCCAGGGCGATGAGGGCGTCGTGGATGGCCTCCTGGGTCCACTCCGGCAGGGCGGACAGGACGGGCTGGGCGGCCTGGAGCATCCGCAGGGACACCTCCGGGTTGGTCTTGGACTTCTTGTTGGTGAACAGCTCCGCGTCGTAGTCGGGCAGGGCGTCGAAGAAGTCCACCTTCTCCGGGATGTCGGTGAGCTTCTCGCACCGGGCCTGGAGCAGCGCGGCGATGGCGGCGGCGTCGTAGGCGGGATTCTTCACCGCCTGGCGGATATAGGGCTCGGCCGCCGCAGCAAACGCCTCCGGGGTCATGGCGCGCAGATAGGTGGCGTTGAAGTAGTTGAGTTTGTCCATATCGAAGGCGGAGGGGGACTTGGAGATGCCGGAGATCTCAAACACGTCCACCAGCTCGGGCAGGGTGAAGAACTCCCGCTCGGCCAACTCCCCGTGGGGGGCCCAGCCCAGCAGGGCCACGTAGTTCACCACCGCCTGGGACAGATAGCCCTGTTCCATCAGGTCCTCATAGGAGGGGTCGCCCTTGCGCTTGGACATCTTGCGCACCGCCCCGGTGGCCGGGTCGGTGATCATCACGCTGGCGCAGTGGACATAGGTGGGCACCTCCCAGCCGAAGGCCTGGTAGAGGAGGTTGTATTTGGGGGCGGAGGACAGGTACTCAGCGCCGCGGACCACGTGGGTGATGCCCATGAGGTGGTCGTCCACCACGTTGGCGAAGTTATAGGTGGGAAGGCCGTCGGACTTGAGCAGGATCTGGTCGTCCAGATCGCTGTTGTCCACGGTGATGTCCCCGTACACCGCGTCGTGGAAGGTGGTGGTGCCCTCCGGGATGCGCTGGCGGATGACGCAGGGCTCCCCGGCGTCCACCCGGGCCTGGGCCTCCTCCGGGGACAGGGCGCGGCAGGGGTCGGCCTGGCGGTCAAACTGGCCGGACTCCTCCTCGCTCTCCTCCTTTTGGCAGAAGCAGTAGTAGGCGTGGCCCCGCTCCACCAGCAGCCGGGCGTATTGCCCGTACAGGTCCCGGCGCTGGGTCTGGATATAGGGGCCCACGGGGCCGCCCACGTCGGGTCCCTCGTCCCAGGTCAGCCCGCACCGGCGCATGGTGGCGTAGATGATGTCCACCGCATCCTCCACCAGACGGCCCTGGTCGGTGTCCTCAATGCGCAGGATGAACCTGCCCCCGGCGTGCCGGGCGATGAGATAGGTGTACAGGGCGGTGCGCAGGTTGCCCACATGCATGTATCCCGTGGGGGAGGGGGCGAAGCGGGTGCGCACTTCCCCGTGGGGGATGCGGGCCTCCATCTCGTCAAACCACTGTCTGTCCAAAGCCATAGAAAAGACCTCCATATCAATCTGATCCTCAATTTTGTCATAACAGCGTGTCTCCCGACGGAGGAAAACCGGGCAGTGTGGGGTGCCGGCCGGGGACATCGGCTGTGAATCCGTTCCGGCAGTATTATATAGGCAGGGAAATGATTTTGCAAGAGGTGGAATGGTATGGAAACCGGCAATGTGTGCGCAGGAAAAGAAACAGGGCGCGGAAATTGAGCAAATCTACCCTTGTTTTTAGAGAAAAGATAGCATATAATAGCGTAGTTTCAGAGCAACCCGGGAACCGGGAAGAGAGGAGTCAGCCTATGGACAACCGGCCGATCGGAGTATTTGACTCGGGCCTCGGCGGACTGACCGCTGTGCGGGAACTGGCCAGAATCATGCCGGAAGAGGATCTGGTTTATTTCGGGGACACAGGCCGGGTACCCTATGGAGGCCGGTCCAGGGAGACGATCATCCGGTATGCCCGGCAGGATGTGGCATTCCTGAGCACGTTCCGGCCGAAGGCGATTGTGGTTGCCTGCGGCACGGTGTCCACCACCGCCCTGGACGTGCTGAAAACGGAGTGGGCGGTGCCCATCTTCGGTGTGGTGGAGCCGGCGGCCCGCGCCGCCGCCCGGTGCACAAAATCCGGCCGGGTAGGGCTGATCGGGACAAAGGCCACCATCCGTTCCGGGGCCTATGAGCGGGCGCTGGACGCGCTGCGGCCGGGCACCCGGGTGGTCGCCCGGGCCTGCCCGCTGCTGGTCCCCCTGGTGGAAAACGGCAGGTATCAGCCGGGGGATATTGTGGCGGAAACCGTGGTGGCGGAGTACCTGTCCCCCATCCGGGAGGAAACGGTGGATACCCTGATGCTGGGGTGCACGCACTATCCCCTGCTCAAGCCGCTCATCGCCCGCTACATGGGACCGGAGGTCACTTTGGTGGATGTGGGTGAGCAGTGCGCCAAATGGGTGGCGGGACAGCTCTCCGGACAGGGGCTGCGCTCGGGGCGGACCGTGCCGGGAAAGCACCGCTTTTTTGTCAGCGATGACTCCGGGGATTTTGCCGCCCTGGCCTCCGCATTTCTGGGGGAAGATGTGGGCGGCGAGGTAAAAGAAATTGACATTACCGTATATTGAGACCGGCGGATAGAAGGTGAAATCAGAATGACAGATAATGTGATTGTTTCCATCAGGGGCTGTCAGCGTGACGGCGTGAACGGCCCGGATGAAATAGAACTGGTCACTCCGGCCAGCCTGGCCCGGGAGGGCCACGGCAGGTATACCATCTCCTATGAAGAGAGTGCGCTCACCGGCATGGAGGGCACCACCACGGTGCTGCGGTTTGACAACGGACGGGTGACGCTGCTCCGGGAGGGCAACGTCAATTCTCAGATGGTCTTTGAGGAAGGGCGGAGGCATCTCTCCATGTATGAGACGCCCTATGGAGCCCTGTCCATCGGAATAAAGGCCAAAAGTGTAAAGAATACGGTGGATGAGTGCGGCGGAGACCTGGAGATCGACTACGCCATCGACGTGAACAATGTGCTCCTGGGCCGAAGCAAGCTGAGCATGAACGTGAAAAAGGACCACGGCAGCAAGCTGGAGCTGCAGCAATGAGGTTTGCCGGGCCCGCCCTGCGGTGCCTGCGGGGACACAGATGTGTCTGCCTGTTTGGAATGAGATCGTTGAACATTAATAAGAAGGTGTGAAATACATGGCTAATATGATCCAGGCCGCCCGGGAACAGGTGGCTCATTTGACCCAGGCCGCCTATGAGCGGGCCGCTGCGGAGGGACTGCTTCCCGGGGGCCAGGTCATCCGGGGCAGCGTAGAGGTGCCCAAAGACAGCAAAAACGGCGACTTTGCCTCCTCCTTTGCCATGGCGGGCGCCAAGGCCCTGCGCATGGCCCCCCGGGCCATTGCCCAGATCATCCTGGACCACCTGGAACTGAGCGGAAGTTACTTCCAGCGCGCGGAGATCGCCGGACCAGGCTTCCTGAACTTCTTCTATGACCACAGCTGGTACGGCGGCGTGCTCTCCGCGGTGGAGGCCGATCCGGAAGGCTACGGAGGCAGTGACGAGGGCAAAGGGCAGAAGGTCATGGTGGAGTTTGTATCCGCCAACCCCACCGGCCCCATGCACATGGGCAACGCCCGGGGAGGCGTGCTGGGGGATACCCTGGCCAACGTCCTCAAACGGGAGGGGTACGATACCTGGAAGGAGTTTTACGTCAACGACGCGGGCAATCAGATCCATAAGTTTGCCCAGTCCATCCACGCCCGGTATATGCAGCTCCTGCTGGGGGAGGACAACTACCCCTTCCCCGAGGAGGGCTACCACGGGGATGACATCCGGGAGCTGGCCCAGGGCTTCTGCGACCTCCATGGGGACGCCTACCGGGACGCCCCGGAGGAGAAGTGGGAGGCGGACATGGCCCGCTTCGGCCTGGAGCGCAACATTCCCAAGATGAAAGAGGACCTGCGGAAATACCGCATCGAGTACGATGAGTGGTTCTTTGAGTCCACCCTCCACGAGAGCGGCTATGTGGCTGAGACGGTGCAGCTGCTCACCGACCGGGGCTGGACCTATGAAAAAGAGGGCGCCCTGTGGCTGGACACCACCGGCCTGCTCAAGGAAAAGTACCTGCGGGAGGGGAAGAGCCAGGAGCAGGTGGACAAGCTGGATCTGAAGGACGACGTGCTGCGCCGGGCCAATGGATTCTACACCTATTTTGCCGCCGACATCGCCTATCACCGCAACAAATTTGAGAAACGGGGCTTTGACAAGGTCATCAACGTGTGGGGCGCCGACCACCACGGCCACGTGGCCCGGCTCCAGGCCGCCCTGGACGGGCTGGGGCTGGACGGTTCCAACCGGCTGGTCATCGTACTCATGCAGCTGGTGAACCTGCTCCAGGACGGCAAGCCGGTGCGGATGAGCAAGCGCACCGGAAAGGCCATCGCCCTCCACGATCTGCTGGACGAGATCAGCGTGGACGCGGCCCGCTACTACTTCAACAACCGGGCTTCCACCAGCCCGCTGGACTTTGACCTGGATCTGGCGGTGCGCCAGGACTCGGACAACCCGGTGTACTACGTGCAGTATGCCCACGCCCGCATCTGCTCCCTGCTGGCCAACCTGGCCCAGGACGGGGACCATGTCCCTGCCGCGTCGGACGTGGACGCCGGACTTCTCACCGCCGACGAGGAGCGGGAGCTCATCAAGAATCTGGCCCAGTATCCCCAGGAGCTGAAGCTGGCTGCCCGGGACTACGACCCCAGCCGGATCAACCGGTATCTCACCGGGCTGGCGGGAGATTTCCACCGCTTCTACAACTCCTGCCGCATCCGGGGGGAGGAAGACGGGCTGCGGCTTGCCCGGCTGAAACTGGCGGATACGGTGCGTCTGGTGCTGGCCAACGGCCTGGGACTGCTGGGCGTCTCCGCGCCGGAGAAAATGTAACCATGAGGACAGAAGCCTTCCGGAGACGGAGGGCTTCTGCTTTGAACGATCTTTTCACAGACGTTTCTTAAGAATTTCTGAAGCTTTGCCGAAACCGGTTGAACTGTATGAAGCTTTTTAGTACAATTATTCCTGCAGTACTGTGTGAGCTCTCCGCGCAAGCGGGATGCGGAACTGTGCGGCCCGTCCTGCCGGAACGGTGGGGAAGCGGGTGCAATAAAACATACGCAGAGGTGCGTTAGCTATGATAGAGACACTGCAGAGGTTTTGCGGGATTTTGACTTTGCTGCTGATGGTGTTGTATTGTTATCAGGGTATTTATGCGGTAATCGGATTGTTTCTGCGCAAACGGACCGTGTGCCCGCCGGCAAAGCGGCAGCACCGGTACGCCGCGGTGATCAGCGCGAGGAATGAGGAGCAGGTGATCGGGGAACTGCTGGACTGCCTGCGGGGACAGCATTATCCGGCCCATCTGCTGGACCTCTATGTGGTGGCGGACAACTGCACGGACCACACCGCCGCCGTGGCCGCATCCCATGGCGCCCGGGTCTACGAGCGGTTCAACACCGAGCGGGTGGGCAAGGGCTGGGCCCTGGACTGGCTGTTCCACCGTCTGGAAGAGGAGGGGCTGGCCCGGAATTACGAGGGGTACTTCGTTTTTGATGCGGACAATCTGGTGGATCCGGACTTTGTAAAAGAGATGAACGCGGTGTATGACACCGGAAAATACGATGCCATCACCAGCTACCGCAATTCCAAAAACTATGATTCCAACTGGATTTCCTCCGGGTACTCCCTGTGGTTCATCCGGGAGGCCAGGCTGCTGAATTTCCCCCGGATGCTGTTGGGCACTGCGTGCTCGGTGACGGGCACCGGCTATCTCGTCTCCGCCCGGGTGATCCGGGAGGAGGGGGGCTGGCCCTTCCATCTCATCACGGAGGACACGGAATTCTCCGTGGACTGCGCGGTGAAGGGCCGCCGGGTGGGCTACTGCGACAAGGCGATGATCTACGACGAGCAGCCCACCGGCTTCCGTCAGTCCTGGCGGCAGCGCATGCGCTGGGCCAAGGGGACCTATCAGGTGGCCTGGAAGTACTGGTGGCCGCTGCTGAAGGGCTGCTTCACCAAAAAGGGCTGGCGGCTGGCCTGTTTCGACATGCTGATGATTGTGGCGCCCGGCATGCTGCTGAGCTTCCTCATCTTCGGGTTCCAGCTGCTCATCATCCTCTCCAGCCTGACCCAGCCCCTGGCCGTGTCTGCCCAGGTGCTCAAAGAGATGGGCCTGTTCCTGGCGGAGAACCTGCTGGGCTTCTACGCCGGCCTTCTGCTCTACGGCGGCGCCACGCTGGTGGCGGAATGGAAGCAGATCCACGCCGCGCCGGGGAGAAAAATCGGTCTGCTCCCCCTGTTTCCTGTGTTTATGCTCACGTACATACCGCTTTCCATACAGGCGCTGTTCTGCCGGGTGGAATGGAAGCCCATCCGGCACCACTCCTCTGCCGCGCTGCGGGCCAGGGGAAAGACGGTGGCCTATTCCGGCGTAATTGCGGAGCGGGGAAGCGGAATGAACTGGGAAAAGCAGCAGCGCAGGCATTAAAAAAAGCTTGCAATGTTTGAAATGGTGTGCTATACTTTTATTGTAAGTATGGGTTATGGAAGAGTGAGGCGTCTGCCTCACTCTTTCTTTTCGAGGAAAGGAGAATCACTCCATGGCGAAGGTGACCGATGTGGTAGCCGCTCTGGCGGCCCCGGTGGTTGAGCGCTGCGGCTGTACCCTGTGGGATGTGGAATATGTAAAAGAGGCAGGGGAGTGGTTCCTCCGGCTGTATATTGACAAAGAGGGCGGCGTGTCCATCAACGACTGCGAGGCGGTGTCCCGGCCGATCTCCGATCTGCTGGACGAGGCCGATCCCATTCCCACCAGCTATATGTTTGAGGTGTCCTCTGCGGGATTGGACCGGGTGCTGCGCAAGCCGGAACATTTTCAGGCGTGTATGGGTCAGCAGGTGGATGTGCGCCTGTACCGGCCCGAGGCCGGGAGAAAGGAATTCACCGGCGTTTTGAACGGCTATGAGGACGGGGACGTCCTGGTGGACGAGAGACGATTTGAAAAGAAGGACGTGGCGCAGGTGCGCCTGCACGTCTCATTTTGAAGGAGTAATGGTCATGGCTAAGAAGAAAGTTGCCGCCAAGAGCACAGAGCTGGACGCCAAGGAATTTTTCGCGGCCATCTCTGACATTGAGCGGGAAAAAGGCATTCCCAAGGCGTATATGATTGAAAAGATCACCCAGGCGCTGGTCGCCGCCTACAAGCGGGACCACGAGGGCATCACCGACAACGTGGTGGTGGATGCCAACGAGGAAAAAGGCGAGGTCCGGATGTACGTCAAAAAGGACGTGGTGGAGGCTGTGGACAATCCCCACACGGAGATCAGCCTGGAGGACGCCCGGAAGGCGCTGCCCAGAGCGGCGCTGGGAGACGTGCTGCGCATTGAGATCAAGCCCAAAAACTTCGGCCGCATTGCCGCCCAGACGGCCCGTCAGGTGATCATCCAGGGCATGCGGGAGGCCGAGCGGGGCATGGTCTTTGACGAATTCTCCTCCAAGGAGCACGAGCTGCTCACCGGCACCGTCACCCGGGTGGATGAGCGCACCGGTTCGGTGTCCATCCGCCTGAGCTCCGGAGGCGAGTATACCGACGCCTTTCTCTCCGCCAACGAGCAGGTGCGGGGCGAGGTCATCCATGAGGGGGACCGGGTCCGGGTCTATGTCGTGGAAGTGCGCCGCTCCACCCGCGGGCCCCAGGTGCTCATCTCCCGCACGCACCCCGGGCTGGTCAAGCGCCTGTTTGAGCTGGAAGTGCCTGAGATCTACGACGGCACGGTGGAAGTGAAGTCCATTGCCCGGGAGGCGGGCAGCCGTACCAAGATCGCGGTGTGGGCGGCAGATCCCAATGTGGATCCCATCGGCGCCTGCGTGGGCCCCCGGGGCCAGCGGGTGAACGCCGTGGTGGAAGAGCTGCGGGGCGAAAAAGTGGATATTGTCAAGTGGAGCGAGGATCCGTCCCAATATGTGGCCGCGGCCCTGGCCCCCGCCAGCGTGGTCAGCGTGACCGAGCTGGAAGAGGGCAAGAGCTGCCGTGTGGTGGTGCCCGACGATCAGCTGTCCCTGGCCATCGGCAAGGAGGGACAGAATGCCCGCCTGGCCGCCCGGCTCACCGGTTATAAGATTGATATCCGGCCCGCCAGCGCGCCGGAGCCCCCGGAGCAGGAGCTGCCTGAATCCCAGCAGGCGGAGATCCTGGAGGGGGAGGAAGACGCCCAGGAAGAGGAAGCGTAAGAACCGGTTTTCCGTGTTTCCCGGGACGAGGGGGTGAACGCATATGCCAAAGAAAATACCCATCCGGCAATGTCTGGGCTGCCGGGAGCACAAGCAGAAAAACGAGCTGATCCGGGTGGTGCGCTCGCCGGAGGGAGAGATCTCTCTGGACTTCCGGGGAAAGAAGCCCGGAAGGGGCGCCTATCTGTGCCCCACGCCGGAGTGCCTGGCCAGGGCGAGAAAGAGCCGGGCCATTGAGCGGGCACTGTCCGCTCCGGTATCAGAAGAGGTATATGCCGCCCTGGAGGAGCAGATGAGGGCGGGTGACGGCGGTGACGGATAACGTTCTGGGGTTGCTGGGACTGGCCCGCCGCAGCGGGAACCTGGCCATAGGCGAGGAGCCCGTGGCGGAGCTGTGCCGGGCCGGCCGGGCCAAGGCGGTGTTTCTCGCCCGGGATGCCGGAGCGTCCACGGCCCGCCGGGCACAGCGCCTGGCGGAGCTGGGAAAGGTCAGCCTGGTGAACTTGCCGTACACCAAGCAGGAGCTGGGCTGGAGCCTGGGCCGGGAGAGCTGTGCGCTTCTGGCGCCTGCGGACCTGGGACTGACCGCCGCGGTGGTCAGGGGCCTGTCCGGCACCGATGAGAGCCTGCTGGATCTGGCCCGACGGCTGGAGGAAAAGGCCGGACGCCGGGGACATGGAAAGCGAACTGTAAAATCAGGGCGGGCGGCCAAGAAGCCCGCCGATGTGGAAGCGGAATCATAGGAGGTGGCCTGTTTGAGCCTTGCGAAATATAACGCCCGCGATGTGGCGAAAGACTTTGGCATGCAAGCCAAAGCCATTCTCGGCATTCTGGCCGAGCATACCAAAGAGAATGTATCTCCCACCAAGGTGCTGACCGACCGGGAGCTGAGCATCATCTTTGAGCATCTGACCCAGCACAATCAGGTGGATTCCATTGAGTCCATCTATGCGGATGTGTACCATGAGCCCAAAAAAGAGGCGCCTGCCCCCGCCGCCAAGGCGGATGCCGGCAATGCGGGCAAGCATCCGGCCGGGCAGAGCGGAGGCGGAAAGACGCAGCAGCAGGCTGCCCACGGGGCGCAGAACCGTCAGGCGCAGTCCCAGGCCCAGGCACAGCCCCAGAAGGGCGGTGAGAACAAGCCTGCGGCGGCCCCCATGAGCCGCACGCCCGCCAAAAAGGTGGTGGACACCCGCAAGGGCGGCCAGGTAAACCTGGAGAAGTACGACCAGCGCCTGGAGGATCTGGCGCCGGAAAAGGCGGACCGGATGCAGACCGGCAAGCAGAAGTTCCAGAACCGGAACAGCCGCAACCGGAATCAGAATTTCGGCAACAAGCGCAAGCAGGAAGAGCAGGACCGGATGCGCCGCCTGCAGCTGGAGATCGCCAAGAAGACCCCCCTCACCGTGAAGATTCCGGACGAGATCGGTGTGGGTGAGCTGGCCAGCCGGATGAAGAAAACCGGCGCCGAGGTGGTCAAGTGCCTCATTAAGAACGGCGTCATGGCCTCTCTCAGCGACATCATTGACTACGATACCGCCGCCCTCATCGCCATGGAGCTGGGGTGCAAGGTGGAGAAGGAAGTCATTGTCACCATCGAGGAGAAGCTCATTGACACCGCCGAGGATAAGCCGGAGGACCTGGTGCCCCGGGCCCCCGTGGTGGTGGTCATGGGTCACGTGGACCACGGCAAGACCTCCCTGCTGGACTATATCCGCCACGCCAACGTGGTGTCCGGCGAGGCCGGCGGCATCACCCAGCACATCGGCGCCTATCAGGTGGAGGTGAACGGCAAGCCCATCACCTTCCTGGATACCCCCGGCCATGAGGCCTTTACCGCCATGCGCGCCCGGGGCGCCATGGTCACCGACATCGCCATTCTGGTGGTGGCCGCTGACGACGGCATCATGCCCCAGACGGTGGAGTCCATCAACCACGCCAAAGCGGCCAAGATTCCCATCATTGTGGCCATCAACAAGATGGATAAACCGGAGGCCAATCCCGAGCGCATCAAGCAGCAGCTCACGGAATATGAGCTGGTGCCCGAGGAGTGGGGCGGCGAGACCATCGTGTGCCCCATCTCCGCCAAGACAGGCATGGGTGTGGAGAATCTGCTGGAGATGGTCACCCTCACCGCGGAGATGCAGGAGCTGAAGGCCAATCCCAACCGCTCTGCCCGGGGCACGGTCATTGAGGCCCGGCTGGATAAGGCCCGCGGCCCGGTGGCCACCCTGCTGGTTCAGAACGGCACCCTCCGTCAGGGGGACATCATCATCGCGGGCACGGCCGTGGGCCGCGTGCGCGCCATGACAGACTATAAGGGCCGCAAGGTCACCACGGCCGGACCCTCCGTCCCCGTGGAGATTATGGGTATGGGTGAGGTGCCTGGCGCCGGTGACGACTTCCACGCCGTGGCCGACGAGCGCATGGCCCGGGAACTGGTGGAGCAGCGCAAGGCAGATCTGAAGAACGCCACCACTGGTACCGTGAAGACCAAGGTGTCTCTGGAAGAGCTGTTCAGCCAGATCCAGGCCGGCGAGATGAAGGAGCTTGACCTGATTGTCAAGGCGGACGTACAGGGCTCTGCCGAGGCGGTGAAGGCCAGCCTGGAGAAGATCTCCAATGAAGAGGTCCGGGTGCGGGTGATCCACTGCGCGGTGGGCGCCATCAATGAATCTGACGTGATGCTGGCCACCACTTCCAACGCCATTATCGTGGGATTCAATGTCCGGCCGGACAAGAATGCCGCCGAGGTTGCCGCCCGCAACCACGTGGATATGCGGATGTACCGGGTCATCTATGACGCCATCAACGAGATTGAGGCGGCCATGAAGGGCATGCTGGCGCCCAAGTTCCGGGAGGTTTCCCTGGGCGAGGCCGAGGTGCGCCAGGTGTACAAGATCACCGGCGTGGGCATCGTGGCCGGCTGTTATGTCACCGAGGGCAAGATGGTGCGCAACGCCCAGATCCGTCTGGTGCGGGACGGCATCGTCATCCACGAGGGCGTCATGAGCTCCCTGCAGCGCTTCAAGGACAGCGTGAAGGAAGTGGCCCGGGGCTACGAGTGCGGCATCACCATTGAGAAGTACCAGGACATCAAGGAGGGTGACGTTATCGAAGCCTTCCAGATGGAGCAGATTGAGGTTTGATTGTTTTCCTTGTGGGGCGGGCGTTTTCGCCCGCCCCATTGCCATGTGAGGAGCGGGGATATGGAACTCAGAGAGCTGGGCAGTTCCCATCAGGGGAAAGAGCTGGTGTTCCGCTACCGGACGCAGTATTATTATGACGTGGCCCTTCAGGAGCGGGAGGACGGCTGGTTCTTTGCCCTGGAGCGCAGGGAATTCCCCGCCCCGGTGGAGAAGTGCTTCACCGACCGGCTGCTGGAGCCCTGGCTGGAGAACCCCCGGCTCTTTGCCGCGGTGGAGGGGGAGACGGAGGTTGGCTACCTGGAGCTGAGCCATGAGGGATGGAACAACCGGATGCGGGTGAGCAACCTGTGGGTGGCGGAGGGCCGCCGCCGCGCCGGGGTGGGCACCGCCCTGATGAAAGAGGCGGTGGAGGCGGCCCGGGCCGCCGGGGCCCGCGCCCTGGTACTGGAGACCCAGAGCTGCAACCACCCTGCCATCTGTTTTTACCGGAAGATGGGCTTTGCCCTCATCGGATTCGACCTCACCGCGTACTCCCAGACCGATGTGGAGAGACGAGAGGTGCGGCTGGAACTCGGCCGGCCGGTGTGACCGGCGGGAAAGGAGCGCGCCATGAGCCATGTGATCCTGCTGGCGGCGGACCGGCCGCTGCCCTTGTACGATGCCGGGATCTGCCGGGAGAGGACGAGTGCCGATCAGGGGTATACTGTGACCATGGAGGTACGCGGCTTTGCCGTCCGGCCCCACAGCTACTACCGCCAGGCGGTGGACGAGCTGGGGCTGCCCATGAAGCCCTGCCGCTATGAGCTGGACCTGGAGGCCGCGCCGGAGGATGTCCAGGTCTTGCGGGACTACCTGGAGCGGAACTTGTCTCCGGGGGAGCAGGCGGAGCTGTGGAGCGTCTGGGTCCCCAGTTACCCGGAGGACCGGCTGACCCGGTACCGGGGCCGGCTGGAGGACCTGGACCTGGAGACGGTGAACCTGCTGAACGAATGGAACATCTGCATCACGGTGGAGCGGTGAGCCGCCGGCTCGCCGCCCGCTGAAAGGAGAGAAAATTATGCCGAGCAATCGCATCGGGCGCATCAATGAGGAGATCCAGCGGGAGCTGGCTGCTCTGATTCCCACAGTAAAAGACCCCAGAGTGACGGGGATGATCTCCGTCACCGCCGTGGAGACCACCTCCGATCTGCGCTATGCGAAGGTTCACGTGTCCATGCTGGACAAGTCCTCCGCCGCCCAGGTGGTGAAGGGCTTGAAGTCCGCTTCCGGCTATCTGCGGCGGGAGCTGGGCCGGCGGCTGAATCTGCGCTATACGCCGGAGCTGGTTTTTGAGGAGGACGACTCCATCAGCCACGGGGCTCATATTCTGGAAATGCTCCGGGATCCCAGTGTGGTGAAGCCGGCCAATCCGGCCAACGCCCACATCATTCTGGACGATGAGGAGGATGAGCTGTGAACTGCCAGGAGGTTGCCCGGTTTCTGCGGGAGCGCGACAATTATCTGATTCTCACCCACAAGCGTCCGGACGGGGACACCATCGGCTGCGCCGCCGCCCTCTTCGAGCTGCTGCGGGGGCTGGGCAAGACCGCCTGGCTGCTGCCCAGCCTGGACGCCACCCGGCTCTTCCGGGAGTACCTGGACGGACGGGAGGCTCCGGCGGACTATGTGCCCGACACGGTGGTGAGCGTGGACGTGGCCACGGAGAACCTGCTACCCCCCAACGCGGAGGAGTACAGGGGCCGTATCCACCTGGCCATCGACCACCATCCGTCCCAGGAGTTCTTCGCCAGGGACACCTGGGTGGAGGCGGACAAAGCGGCCTGCGGCGAGCTGCTGTACGCCCTGGCGGAAGAGCTGGGCGGGCTGAACGCGGCGGCGGCCACGCCCCTGTATGTGGCGGTGTCCACGGACACGGGCTGTTTTGCCTACTCCAATGTGACGGCCAACACCCACCGGGTGACTGCGGCGCTCATGGAGGCGGGTGCGCCCTATCAGCGGCTGAACAAAAAGCATTTCCGCACCAAAACGCTGGCCCGGATGCGTCTGGAGGGACTGATCCTTCAGAATATGGCCCTGTATCACGACGGTGCGGTGGTGGTGGCCCCCATCTCCTTGGAGATGATGGCCCGGGCCAACGCCACCGAGGATGATACGGAGGACATTGCGGCTTTTGTGGGCCAGATCGAAGGAGTGCGCCATTCCGCCACCATCCGGGAGCTGAGGCCGGGAGAGTGTAAGATCTCCCTGCGCACGGCTGCGGATCTGCTGGATGCCAGCGCCGCCTGCGCCCGGCTGGGAGGCGGCGGACACAAGGCCGCCGCCGGCTGCACCGTGTACGGCACGGTGGAGGAGGCAGAGCGGGCGATTGTAGGCGCCATTGACGCGCAGATGCAGGCCTGACGGCGCCGGATTGCCGGACCCAGGGGCCTGATGCAGGGAGGAATGGCTGTGCCAAGCGGAATACTCATCATCGACAAGCCGGAGGGCTGGACCTCCATGGATGTGTGTGCCAAACTGCGGGGCCTGCTGCGTGAGCGGAGGGTGGGCCACGCCGGCACCCTGGATCCCATGGCCACCGGCGTTCTGCCGGTCTTTGTGGGCCGGGCCACCCGGGCGGTGGAGTACGCCTCCGGAGGCGAAAAAGAATACGTGGCCGGGCTGCGCCTGGGGCTGACCACCGACACGCAGGACACCACAGGAAGCGTTCTGGAGAGCCGGCCGGTGTCGGTCACCCGGGAGGCGGTGGAGCAGGTGCTGGAGCTGTTCCGGGGAGAGATCCGGCAGCTGCCTCCCATGTACTCCGCTGTGAAGGTCAATGGCAAGAAACTCTATGAGCTGGCCAGGAAGGGCAGGGAAGTGGAGCGCCAGCCCCGGCTGGTGACCATCCGCGCCCTTGCGCTGGAGGGACAGGACGGCCCGGCGGATTATGTGCTGCGGGTCCGCTGTTCCAAGGGCACCTATGTGCGCACCCTGTGCCATGACATCGGGCAGGCCCTGGGCTGCGGCGGATGCATGAGCAGCCTGCGGCGGACCATGGCTGCGGGCTACACGCTGGCAGATGCGGTGCAGCTGGAGCAGGTCCTCCAGGCAGAAAATCCCGCCGGCCTGCTGCTGCCGGTGGACAGCTGCTTCCGGGAGCTGCCTGCCCTGACGCTGACCGCCGCCCAGGAGAAACGGGTCCGGAACGGGACGGCGTTCACCTTTCCCAGGGAGGGGACCTGGCGGGTGTACAGCCCGGCGGGGGAGTTCCTGGCGGTGTGCCGGGGCGCGGACGGGCAGCTGACCACAGTAAAGAGCTTTTTCGAGGTGTAGGGGATTGAATACCAAAGAGGGAAACAAAAGAGTCATTGCCCTGGGCTTTTTTGACGGGGTTCACCTGGGCCACGGTGCGCTGCTGCGCCGGGTGACCGCACGGGCGGCGCAGCTGGACGCGATACCGGCTGCCCTCACATTTGCACGTCAGCCCAGGGAACTGGTGACGGGAAAGAAGACGCCGCTGCTCAATACCGCGCAGGACCGGGCGGAGCTGATGAAGACCTGCTACGGAATTCAGGAGGTGACCGCCCTGCCCTTTGACCGAACCATGATGGAGATGCCCTGGGATCAGTTCATCATCCAGGTTGTGGTGGGCAGGTTCCACGCCGTCCACGTGGTGGTGGGCCATGACCACCGGTTCGGATACAGAGGAGAGGGGACACCGGAGCGGCTGGAGGGCCTGTGCAGACGCCTGGGGCTGGGGTGCGACATCGTCAAGGAAGTGGAGCTGGACGGGATCACCGTCTCCTCCACCTATATCCGCGGACTGATCGAAAAGGGGGATATGGACCGGGCAAGGCGGTTTCTCGGACACCCCCATGTGCTGTCCGGACCGGTGGTGCACGGCAAACAGCTTGGTCGCAGGCTGGGCATTCCCACCGCCAATCTGGTGCTGCCGGACGGAATCCTCTCCCCGGCCTTCGGCGTGTATGCGACGAAGGTGATCACCGCAGACCGCTCTTATCTGGCGGTGACCAATGTGGGGGTTCGACCCACGGTGGACGAGAACGGGAAAGAGACGGTGGAGCCGTGGATGCTGGACTACGACGGCGACCTGTACGGCCGGGAGATCCGGATTGAATTTTACACCAGACTGCGCCCGGAGAAAAAGTTTTCCGGGATTGAGGAGCTGAAAGCGGAGATTTTGCGCAATGCCGACCAGACCCGGGTCTACTTTGCGCGGCTGGAAGCGGAAGGACAGGCCTGAGGGAGGACTGAGAGTATGCTGGCAACCATCATCAACGTGATCCTGGTGCTGGTGGGGAGTATGGTGGGACTGCTGTTCCGGAACCTGATTTCAGAGCGGCTGATGTCCATCCTGACCCACGCCCTGGGCCTGTGCGTACTGGGAATCGGCATCAGCAACATGCTGGGGACCCAGGATACGCTGTGCGTCATCGTATGCATGGTCATCGGCGCCATTCTGGGCAACGCCCTGGACATTGAGCGCCGCCTGGAAGGTGCGGGCGACCTGATCCGGAAGAGGGTGGTGAAAGAAGAGGGGAACAGCCGGTTCACCGAAGGCTTTGTGAATGCTGCCCTGCTCTTCTGCGTGGGCGCCATGGCCATCACCGGCTCCATTGAGGCGGGGCTGAACCACAACTATGAGATCATCATTTCCAAAGGCGTGATCGACGGCGTCACATCCATCTCCTTTGCCGCCACCATGGGCATCGGCGTGGCCTTCTCCGTGATCCCCCTGTTTCTCTACCAGGGCGGGATTACCCTTCTGGCCGGTTGGATCGGACCCTATCTGCCCGATGCGGTGGTGACGGAAATGACCGCGGTGGGGGGGACTCTCATTGTGGCCATTGCCATCAATATGCTGGATCTGGGCAAAGTGAAAATCAAGGTGGGGAATCTGCTGCTTGCCATGTTCCTGCCGATTGTGTACATACCCGCGGCCAACTGGCTGGCCGGGCTGTTCTGAAGATGACCTGCGGGGCCGCGCTGCGGCCCTGTTTTTTTCTCTCCCCGGACAGACTGAACCTGGAAAAATTGGCCTGTCCGGGGCTCACGTCAAAAACGACAAAAAAGTGAAATGGAACACCGGGGAAAACGTTAAAAATTTCACTTAAATATTTCTTGCAATCCGGGGATGCCGGGAGTATACTGAGCATGGCCAAAGTAGTTTGGCTTTTTTGCAGGACTGGTTCGTTAAAAAAATAACAAGTAGAAAATCCCGTGTAAATCCATTTCTGTAATTTTTTGAATGTGAAAGCGGGTGGGACTGATTCTTTTAACGAAAATAATGCACATTTTCCTTTTCTCCAGGCGGAAAGTATGTTAGTGTATTGGTATGTCAGCGGACTGGCCCATTGCTGACCAGAAACAGAAGGAGGTTCTATTCATGTCATTTGTCAAGTTTGAACAAAAGGGACCTGTGGCAATCCTCACCATTGACCGGCAGGAGGCGCTGAACGCCCTGAACACCCAGGTGCTGTGCGACCTGGATGAGGCCATCACCAAGGTAGAGCAGGCGGACGATGTTCACGCGGTCATCATCACCGGTGCGGGACGCTCTTTCGTGGCCGGCGCCGACATCGGTGAGATGAAGGGCTTCTCCGCCATTGACGGCAAGAAGTTCGGTGTCCATGGCGGCGGTATTTTCCTGCGTCTGGAGAACCTGTCCAAGCCTGTCATCGCAGCGGTGAACGGCTTTGCTCTGGGCGGCGGCTGCGAGCTGTCTATGGCCTGTGACATTCGTCTGGCCTCTGAGAAGGCCAAGTTCGGCCAGCCCGAGGTGGGTCTGGGCATCACCCCCGGCTTCGGCGGCACCCAGCGGCTGCCCCGGATCGTGGGCATTTCCAAGGCGATGGAGCTCATCCTCACCGCCAAGACCATCGGAGCTCAGGAGGCCAAGGAGATCGGCCTGGTGAGCGAGGTATATCCCCCCGAGGAGCTGATGGACAAGGCTCTGGAGCTGGCCAACGCCATCTGCGCCAACGCCCCCATTGCTGTGGCTGAGTCCAAGCGGTGCATCCGCATGGGCATGCAGACCGACATTGCCACCGGCGCCGCCTTCGAGGCGGAGGCCTTCGGCGTCACCTGCGGCACCCAGGACAAGGACGAGGGCATGGGCGCGTTCCTGGAGAAGCGCAAGGAGAAGCACTTCCAGAACAAGTGATTCTCCCGAATCATTTCTTTGTGTTCCCATCCATTTTTTGTGATAAAATCGTCGCGTATCATTTTGAGGAGGAATTCAGCATGAAAAAAATTATGGTAATCGGCGCCGGCACCATGGGCCTGGACATCGCTCAGGTTTTTGCCAAGAAGGGCTATGATGTTGTGGTACGGGACATCAACGATGAGATCATCCAGAAGGCGGAAGCCCGTCTGAACAAGACCCTGGACAAGCAGGTTTCCAAGGGCAAGCTGGATGAGGCCGGCAAGGCCGCCATCGTGGGCAAGATGACCTTTACCACGGATCTGAACCTGGCTGCTGACGCCGATCTGGTGGTGGAGGCCGCCATCGAGAACCTGGACATCAAGAAGAGCATCTTCGCGGATCTGGACAAGATCTGCAAGCCCGAGACCATCCTGGCTTCCAACACCTCTTCCATCTCCATTACCGCCATCGCTGCGGCCACCCAGCGCGCCGACAAGTTCATCGGCATGCACTTCTTCAACCCCGCCACCGTGATGAAGCTGGTGGAGGTGATCCGCGGCGCCCACACCTCCGATGAGACCTGTGCCACCGTCACCGAGCTGGCCAAGGACATCGGCAAGGAGCCGGTGGAGGTCAACGAGGCCCCCGGTTTTGTGGTGAACAAGATCCTGGTGCCCATGATCAACGAGGCCGTTGACCTGCTGTACACCGGTGTGGCCAGCGCTGAGGGCATTGACACCGCCATGAAGCTGGGCGCCAATCATCCCATGGGCCCCCTGGCTCTGGGCGATCTGATCGGCCTGGATGTGTGCCTGGCCATCATGGACACCCTGTACAGCGAGACCCACGATCCCAAGTACCGTGCCAGCCTGCTGCTGCGCAAGATGGTGCGCGCCGGCAAGCTTGGCCGCAAGACCGGTGAGGGCTTCTTCGTTTACAATAAGTAAGCAGACAGTGTCTGAGCTGTCGTGAACAGCAGATAAGCCGGCGTGCAGTCGCACACGAGGGAGGCAGTTTAGCCGATCCATGAGTGTGCGGCTGCGCCGGCTTACTGCTGCATCCTGCGCAGTCAAAGCCGTTGTACAACTCAGCCAATCTATTCAATCCCGGGCGGAGGAATAGAAACCCAGCCCGGGGTTTTTATATATAATCATACATACATATCAATAATACTGAACAGGAGGACGATTTCATGGACTTTCATTTGACGAGAGAACAGGAAATGCTGCGCAAGATGTACCGCG
>CALWXG010000010.1 GCA_944385435.1 uncultured Oscillospiraceae bacterium | reverse complement strand
CGGGTGAAGCTCATCGACGCCACCCCCATCGGCATCAACGTGCGCTCCACCGTGGCCACCTACGCCAACGTCCACGACGAGCTGCGGAAGATCTACGCCCGCCAGGACCAGGCCAAGGCCCTGGGGTACCGGGCGGGGGACTTCTCCTACAACACCGGGAAGCTGCGCTGCCCCACATGCGACGGCACCGGCCAGATCAGCCTGGACGTGCAGTTCCTGCCCGATGTGGACATCCCCTGCCCGGACTGCAGGGGCTCCCGGTACGGGAAGGACGCTTGCCGGGTGCGGGCGGTGACCCGGTCCGGGGCGGCCTTCACCCTGCCGGAGCTGATGGCCATGGACATCCACACCGCCCTGGACGCCTGCGCAGACTGGAAGCTGGTGAGCCAGCGCCTGCAGGTGCTGGACGAGCTGGGTCTGGGTTACCTCACCCTGGGGGAGGACACCCCCAGCCTGTCCGGCGGGGAGGCCCAGCGGCTGAAGCTGGCCAGCGAGATGGGCCGGCTCCAGTCCGACTCGGTCTTTGTCTTTGACGAGCCCACCATCGGTCTGCACCCCCTGGATGTGCGCACCCTGCTGGGGGTGTTTCAGACTCTCATCGAAAACGGGGCCACGGTGGTGGTCATCGAGCACGACCTGGACGTGATCCGCTGCGCCGACTATGTCATCGACATGGGCCCGGGCGGCGGAGAGGACGGAGGCCGGGTGGTGGCCGCCGGCACGCCGGAGCAGATCGCCGCCTGCCCGGACAGTGTCACCGGGACATTTCTGAAGCGCTGAATCCGGTCGGTGCGACTGGTGAAAGGACGTGACAAGGATGAAGAAGTATCTGCCGTCCATTGCCATGTGGCTGGTCTTTGAGTCCGATGCAGTGATCCTTTGGCTGGCGCTGGACAATCTGTTTTATCTCTTCAACTTCTCCTATATCGGTACGGCCATCGCTGTGGGGCTGGCCTTTTACACGCAGAAAAAGCGGTATGCCAGGAATGTGGTGCAGATGGCAGTAGGTCTGTATATGCTGGTGTATCTGGGAATCCTGTGCCGGGAAAATATGCAGATCGAGGGATTCTGGTACTACCTGTTCCTGGGCGTGTTTGAGGCGGCGGTCATCCACTATGCGGTGGCTAAGATCTTCGGACCGCTGCTGTTTGGCCGGGGCTGGTGCGGGTATGCCTGTTGGACAGCGATGGTGCTGGATTTGCTCCCGTATAAGACACCTGCCACGCCCAGAAAGCGATGGGGCTTTGTCCGGTATGTGGTCTTTGCTGCCGCACTGCTGTTTGTCAGCCTGCTCTTTCTGTTCCGGATCCCGGGGAAAGCGGAGATTATGTGGTGGAGTTTTCTCATCGGGAACGGGATCTATTACGCCGTGGGCATTGCCCTGGCCTTCGGCTGCAAGGACAACCGGGCATTCTGCAAATATGTCTGTCCGATCACGGTATTTCTGAAGCCCATGAGTTACTTCACCCTGTTCCTCATCAAGGTGGATCCGTCCAAATGCGTGTCCTGCGGAAAGTGTGAACGGGTCTGTCCCATGAATGTACAGGTGTCGGAGCCGTCCAGAAAGAGAAAACACGGCACCGAGTGTATTTTATGCATGAAGTGCGTGGAGAAATGTCCCAACAAAGCACTGGACCTGTAGTGCCTGAGAAAGAGAACACCGGCGGCATGCCCCGCAAAGGACATGCCGCCGGTGTTGTTTCCTGCGCCCATTATGAGAGTGCGTCAATGATCTTTTCCATGGTCCGGTAGCTGGGCATGGAGGCCACCTGAGTGATGGAGGAGGCCAGTTCAGGCACGCCGAACTGTTCCTGGTCGGAATCCGTGCCGGACACATCGGTGCGGAAGCCGTGCTTTTCCCAGGCCAGCCTCTGTACCTCGGGATCCATCAGCGCGTCGATGCCGGCGGAACCGGCCTCATCCATGGCGATGTAGATGTGGGAAGACCAGACGGTGGGGGTGGGGTAGATCATGACGATATCGTCCTTCAGCTGTGCCCAGTCGTCCGGATTTTCCACGGCGAATTCCAGCAGCTGGTTCTCATAGGCCGCGATCATGGGCTTGGCGCCCATCCCGGTCTTCAGGAACTGATCAAACAGATCCGAAGAGGAGGATTCCATGTACCCCAGCTTCTCAAAGATGGACTGCAGGCGGGGGAGAATCTGATCCACGCTGCCCTCGTCCGCCACGCCGCCGCACAGCACGTTGGCCAGCAGGCCGGCAAACATGTTGCCCGAATTGGAGCGCACCGGATCGGTGGTGTTCACCGCCACGGTGCCGTAGAGCTCCGGAAGGCCCAGATCGGCCCATTTGGTGCCGCTTTCAATGGCGGAGACCAGCGCCTGCATATCCATGTAGTAGCAGTTGTCCCGCTGGGTCACCATGCCGCAGTCCAGCAGGGCCTCCAGGATCGGCTGATGGGTATACAGCACAATGGGAGTGTTGAACACAATCTCGCTTTGGACCGGGGAGCCGCACACCTGCTCGTAATACTCCAGGGCGTTCTGGCTGGAGGGGAAGAGAAAATCCCGCCCGGTGTGGTCTGCGGTCACCATATCCAGAGAACCGGCCTTGGCGTAGTCCAGCACCACATGATAGTCCCGCTCCAGAATTTCCTGCACCTCCGGATCTTCCAGAAGGCCGATCTTTTCGCCGCCCACATAGCCTTTCAGTTCCACAGTGGGCTGACCGCCGCCCATCATGATATAGATTCCCGCGACTGCAATGACGGCCACCAGAATAATCAGGCCGATTATGATTCCGCGTTTTCGCTGCATGCAAATCCCTCCGTATCCAGAAGTCCTTCCACAACCTTCATATCCGCTTCCACATCAAAGCGCTCCGATGCCATCAGCTGGGTCAGCTGCTCGTCAAAACCGGCCTTCAGCTTGGGCAGCACGGCGCGCACCTTATTCTGAAACGCCCGCACCTCGGACGTATGCAGTCCGGACTGCTGGTATTTGATATATTGTTCCAGAATCCTGCCCACCGTGTCCAGATAGTAGGTGAGAAACCGGCGGGCAGTGGGGATTTTTTCCGGCTGGTCGTGGAGATATTGATAGATGTGCTCTCCGGTCTTGGCCAGCTGCTGGGCGTTGTGCTGGGTGGGGATGTCGGTGATCTGGTCAGCGGCTTTGCGGATGGCCTGAAGGTCCTGCCAGGCCTCCCGCATGCTGGCTGCCATTTCCTCTCCGTCCGGTCGGCTGGCAAAGTACATGACGTTCCGGTCCGGTTTGGGTGTGAGCAGAAAGTAGATGGCCAGGTAGATGCCCACAGCCAGCACGGCGCAGAGCAGAAAGTGCCAGTGCAGACCCAGCCAGAGCACCAGAAACACCACGATTCCGGCGGGAATGGAGAGCAGAAGTTGTCTGAGTTGTCCTTTTTTCATAAATCAGTTGTATCCTTTCACGCTGCGGAATGCGCCGATCAGATCTTCCCGGCCGTCAAAGACCCTGGCGTTGGTCAGCTCGGCCAGTTCCTCCAGCTGGGTGGGATCTGCGTCGCCGAACATGATGGAGAAGACCGGAATGTCCGCGCCCAGTGCCTCATAGCTGTCCTGGAAGTCGGAGAGAGTGCCGCTGGACATGCCGTCCGTGAGGAGGATGATCGCCGGAACATACTGACTCAGATCATAACCTTCCAGCTGTTGGAGACCCTCCACGGCGGCGGCATAGATATCCGTGCCGCCGGTGGCCTCCTCCGCCGTCACCTGATCGTACAGCGCCTCCAGCGCGGAGCCGTTGCCCTGGGCTGTGTACACATCTCTGGGCCAGCTGTCGAAGGGAATGAGAATGTTGATCTCATTCTGAGATGCCTGGAGGAAATTGGCCCGGGCTTTGTCCTGATCCAGAATGTAGGACATGGCCTCCACCATCTGATCCCAGCCCTCACCGGACATACTGCCGGAATAGTCCAGACAGTAGACGGTGAGGGAGGGCTTGCGGAACTGGGTCTGATAGAGATTCAGGCATTCAAACAGCACATCCGTGGAGGGCATGCGGATGGGGGAGAGCACCCGCTGGGGCTGAATGCCCCAGTCAGAGCGGAACACGTCCTCGTTTTCCGCGGCCACACCTTCATACCCGGTGCGCCGGCCGGTGCGCTGAATCCGGTTTTGCACCTCGTCGGAGAGCAGATATTCCTGGAGCTGAAGGAACGCCTCCTCCTTCTTATCCTCTCCGTTGTCCACATAGCCCAGGGGCGAGTCCGCGATGGACAGGCCGTCATAGGGGTAGACGGCATACAGGGTCTCCTCGCCTCTGGCCTCCAGCTCCTGGTTGGCGCTGATGATCAGACACTCGTAGTTGACCATGGCGTCGTAGCCGCCCATGAGGAACAGATCCTTCAGCCAGTCGGAACTTCCGGAGGAACGGTCCACACCGGAGAGCAGCGCGGTGATCTCCTCCGTCAGTCCGGGATCCTGGAGATCCTCCTGGGTGATCATGTCCGGATTGCCCAGCAGGGCATAGAGAAATCCGATGTAGGCGCTGCAGCCGGAATTGGACTGGGTGGCGGAGGTCATGCAGAAGTTCAGCTTTCCAGACTGGATCGCCTCCAGAAGGTCGGACACCGAGACCTCCGCCCCCACAAACCCCAGCTCCTCGGCCAGGCTCTGCCGGATGCCAAATACCACCGGGGTGATGGAGATGGACTGGGCGTGCTTGACCCGGTAGCTGGTGTCTCCTGCGGTCAGCCAAAGGCTGCTGGCCGGCCAGACGGCGTCGTAGTCAGAGGGGTCGCCCTGGAGCGTGCGCATAATATCCAGGGACCCTTTGTACTCCATTTCAATGTTGATTTTGTACTCCCGGGCAAAATCGGCCAGGATTTCCTCCAGTTCCTGGTTTTCCGATCCGGAGAGGATGCGCAAGGTCACGCTGCCTCCCACATTCAGCTGGGGATTTCCCTGGTCCGTTTCACTGGCCGATGGAGTACCGCAGGCCGATAAGAGAAGGGAAAACAGCAGTAAAACCAACAACAGAAACTTGTTTCGTTTCATAGAGAAACTCCTTTCCAATTTCTGATCTTTGATCAGCGGCACTTGATACATGCATATAGATTCCCAAGCTAACCGTATCATCTGCCGCGGATTTCTGATAGAGCAGAACGGTAAAAGAAATGTAAAGATTGTGTCTGCACAAAAATATCTGTACGGCGGGATGTGTTTTGTAGTATAGTGTTCCACAGGACGACACAAAAATGGTCCCCTGCGTTTGCGCAGGTTGAATTGGAATGGAGAGAACTTATGGTATACGAGACTTTTCAGGATCTGCAGCTGTCTTCCCTGGGAATGGGATGTATGCGCCTGCCCAGGAACAGTCAGGATGACGGCGATGTTGACGCGGCGGAAACCGAACGCATGGTGGCCTATGCCATGGAGCACGGGATCAACTATTTTGACACAGCATGGGGATATCACAACGGAAACTCGGAACTGGTGATCGGGAAAGCGCTGGGAAATTACCCCAGGGACCGCTATTTCCTGGCCACCAAATTTCCCGGCTATGATCTGGCCAACATGCCGAAGGTGAAGGAAATATTCGAAACACAGCTGGAAAAGTGCGGGGTGGACTATTTCGATTTTTATCTGTTCCACAACGTGTGCGAGATGAACATTGACTATTACCTGGATGAGAAGTACGGTATTCTGGACTACCTGCTGGAACAGAAAAAGCAGGGCCGGATCCGTCATCTTGGCTTTTCTGCCCATGGAAGCTGCGATGTGATGAAGCGTTTCCTGGACGCATACGGCAAACATATGGAGTTTTGCCAGATCCAGCTGAACTACCTCGACTGGACATTCCAGGATGCCAGGAACAAGGTGGAGCTGCTTGAGTCCTACGGCCTTCCAGTCTGGGTGATGGAGCCTCTGCGCGGCGGTCGGCTGGCGAAACTGCCGGATCCGGATGCCGCTGTCCTCAGGGGCCTGCGGCCGGAGGAGACGGTTCCGGGCTGGGCGTTCCGTTTTCTGCAGAGTATTCCCGGGGTGACCATGGTGCTTTCCGGCATGTCTGATTTTGATCAGCTGAAGGCCAATCTTGAGACCTTTGAACAGAAGAAACCCCTCAGTGAGCAGGAGTGGAATACCCTGCTGGAGATTGCGGGGCACATGGTCAGCGCAGTGCCCTGTACAGCCTGCCACTACTGTACAGCTCACTGCCCGCAGGGTCTGGATATTCCCAATTTGATCAAGCTGTATAATGAACACACCTTTACCGGCGGCGGTTTTCTTGCCCCAATGGCACTTCAGGCGCTGCCGGAGGACAAGCGGCCCTCCGCCTGCATCGGCTGCCGCAGCTGTGAGGCGGTTTGCCCGCAGCAGATCAAGATTTCCGAGATCATGGACGACTTTTGTGAAAAGCTGAACTAAGAACTGGCAGGAAGATCAACAAGGCCGGGGCGTTGCCCCGGCCTTGTTCGCTGCTGTATCCGGTTCTGAGAGAGACGGTTTACTCAGTCATCCCAGTCGTCATCGTCCCAGTCGTCGTCATCCCAGTCATCGTCATCCCAGTCATCGTCATCCCAGTCATCGTCATCCCAGTCATCGTCATCCCAGTCATCGTCATACCGGTCATCCCAGTCATAGTCGTACCGGTCGTCGCCGTCGTCGTCGTCATCATCCCAGTAATCATCCCCGGTGGGGTCATCGTACCAGTCATCATCGTCGTCCCAATCGTCATCATAGGGGCCGTCGTCGTCATCATCCCAGTAGTCATCTCCGGTGGGATCGTCGTACCAGTCATCATCGTCGTCGTCCCAATCGTCATCGTAGGGGCCGTCGTCGTCATCCCAGTCATCGTCATACCGGTCGTCCCAGTCATCATCGTACCGGTCGTCTCCGTAAAGATCGTCGTCCGGGTGCTCCATCTCCATCTCGGTGATCTTCCCGGTGTAAGCATTTACTTCATACTCATACTCCACACCGTCCATGACGAACTCCACTTCGTATTCTCCGTCATCAAGATCATACTCTTTTTCTACGAACTGCAGGTCATCCCGCTCCAACTGGGCGGAAAGCAGACCCTGAGCGGCCTGCGCGTTGATGTACCCTTTTTCGCCGTAGACATCGTCATAGTCATCCTGATCCAGAGGGACGGCACGGGAGCCGATCTGATCGGCCTCCACCGCGGTCCGGACCGCCTGGGCCAGTTCATTGAGGAACTGCTCGCTGGGGTATACAGAACCCCGGGCCATCTTCAGCACGATGTTCTTTTCGTGTCCGTCAATGGTGGCATCGAAGTAGCCATTGTCGTTGATCCGGCCCACCAGCTCGCCGATGACGGTCATACAGGAATTACCCTGATATCCGGTGTAGCCGCTGAGTACGGTCTGGCCGTCGGGATTCAGGGCGTTGAGTTCCACCACGTTGCCTCTGTCGTCGTAGGACATCTCGATTTCCGGGTTGACGCACAGCAGCACGCTGCCTACGGCGGAGTCGTTGCTTGTGTTCTCCGCAACGGGCGGAGAGGAGGGCGGAGCGCTTTGAGCGGGGGGAGTGCTGCTTTCAGTTCCGCAGGAGGCCAGCAGGGAAAGGGAGAGGACGGCGGTGAGAGCCAGTCCAAACAGATTCATTTTCCGGTTCTTTTTCATGTCGTTCATCTCCTATCAGATTTGCTTTGTTTTATTTTTTGTGTTCTGTGCTTTACGATGGAAGGATACGGTCCAGCCGGATGGAAACCGGGGTCAACTCATAAAAAATTTTTTCTTTTTTCCTGGGCAATGGTTTTCTTCCACTGTCACAGGGAGAATACGCGGCAGTCCAGCGGAAATCGGGGTAGAGACATCATTTTTCAACATAAAATGATGTTCGGTCAGTCATCGTCCCAGTCGTCGTCATCCCAGTCGTCATCGTCCCGGTCATCGTCATACCGGTCATCGCCGTCGTCGTCATCGTCCCAATCGTCATCGTAGGGACCATCGTCATCCCAGTCATCATTATTCCAATCATCGTCGCCCCAGTCATTAT
This sequence comes from uncultured Oscillospiraceae bacterium, assembly GCA_944385435.1. GTDB lineage: Bacteria > Bacillota > Clostridia > Oscillospirales > Oscillospiraceae > Enterenecus. The sequence continues at coordinate 47,165 of CALWXG010000010.1, read as the reverse complement.
CGTCATCATCATCATCATCGTCATCGTCATCATCATCGTCATCATCATCCGGTTCAGTGGATGGGATGACCGGCTCAGTGGGGAGGACGGTAGGCGGAGTGGTTGGGGGAGCAGGCGAGGCAGGCGGCGCGGTCTCAGGGGCGGGTGTGACAACGGGGATCACAATTTCAATCTCATCGCTGGGAGCGGGCTGGATGTCATCTCCGCCCAGCCGGATGACAACTGTGTCTCCGTACCGCTCTTCCAGGTGCTGACGCAGCTCCGTCTCCTCCCGGACTTGCCAATCCAGGTCAGAACTGGTGACCGTAATGGAGACGGTATCACCGTCCGAGAGGAAGCCCATATCAATGGCCCGTTCCATCAGATCATCGGCGGCAGTGTCCCTGTCCTTGCCGTGATAGTCATAGCCCTGAATGAGCTCCATGCCATCGTCATTCAGTCCCTCCAGATCCAGGACCCGGTCCGTTTTGCTGACGGTAAGCTCCACGTCGGGGTTGATCTGGATGCGCAGTGTACCGTAGGGAAGGAAATTGGGCTGATAGTACCCGAAGAAAACCAGGCAGAGGCAGGCGGCCAGACCAGCGACCCCGGCCAGCGATTTCATCCAAAGGGTATTTTTCTGTACGGGCTGACGCAGCGGCACGATGTGTTCTATGGTGTCGCCTACGTGATAACGGAGGTTTGCGGCCTTGAGAAAGCGGCCCTCTTCATCCAGCACCACCGCATAAGCGGGGTGCGTTTCCATCACAAGATAGTTCACTGCCGTTGGCCTCCTTTCGCCGGGGAGAGACGGTACAGATGTCCTCGGATGATCTCATAACCATTGGTAAAGGCCAGGAGAATGGCCACGAGGTATTTCCGGTGCCGCTCCATGGTTTTTCGGTCAGTTCCGGAGCCTGCGGAGAGTTCTGCCATCGGGAGTTTTCCAGTGCGCTCCACCTGCTGAAGCAGGTCTGGACGGGTTCTGGCAAAGTCCAGCACCCGCCGGCAGGCCGACAGGGTCCGGTCCTGTCGGGGACAGTTGTCCGCCACATCGGAAAAGGAGATGCCAAAACGCGCCAGCTGACTGCCGAATTCTGCAATTTCCTGCTGACTGGCCTGCCTGGTTTCCAGGCGCTCGATCTCATCCCGGGTATCCGGAAGCGTGTCCAGCAGGGTGCGGCCCTCCTCCTCGTCCACCGGAGTGTGCAGGGAGATCACCGTTCCATGCCGGCGCTCGGTGCGGTAATAGTCAATGAGACGGTTTTTGATGGCCCGGGCCGCATAGGGAAGAAAGGCTCCCCGGCCCTTCTCATAATTCAGAATGCACTCATAGAATGCCAGCATGGCGATGCTCAGCTCGTCCTCGTGCCCGTTTTCCGGTGCGGTGTGAATGAATTTGATGGTTTCACTGCGGATAAACCCCATGTACTGGCGGATCAGATCATCCGCGGCATCGGTATCCGTCTTAGCGGCGTAGACCTGCCGGACGATATCATGATCTGTCTGTACCATTTGGATCCCTCCATTTCTCTCTGAAAAAAGAATACGGGGCAATTGCCGGAATTTCGGGGCCGGCAAACTTTTTTTCACAGATTTGACCGGAGCCGGACCAGCACAGGCCCGGCGGCCGGACACAATCAATTTCCAATGGAAATACAATCAATTTACAGCTTTATCATAAAGAAGGAACCAGTGCGTGTCCACTTTTAAACGAAAAATATGCGTAAAGAAACTGTAAAATGATTGAAAACCGGATCAGGGGAGCGAAATCCGTTTTACCAACAATTTACCGAAAAAAGGTGGCAGATCTTGCGTTGGGTGCAGTATAAATGAAAATGAAATCGGATTGGATCCGAACAGGATCCGCCTGTTGAACTGAGAGAACATGTGGAGAGGGGTTCTGGTGAGAAATGACAGTGGAACAGGTGATTTTGGGGCTGGGCGTCGCGCTGTGTACTGCCTTTGCGGTGTGCGCATTCCGGTGGGCAGCCCAGCACAACCGGCAGCACCGGGAATTGGCGCAGCGCTGCACCGCTTTGGGCGAGGCCACTGTGGTGGGGGTTGTGGAGCGGATCGGCAGTGAAGAGCGCATGCTTTATGCGCCGGTGCTTCGCATGATGATCAACGGCAGGCAGTACGATCAGGAGAGCCGGATGGGGAGACCGGACCGGGATGCTTATCAGATCGGGAGCAGATACGGTGTCTGCTATCAGCCGGATGATCCCGCCAGCTTTTATCTGCCGGTGGAGGTGCAGCACGGGTTTGTCGGAAATGTGGGCACGCTGTTTGGCACCGGCAGCGCTTTGTGCGCGGTTGTGCTGTTTCTGGGAATTTTTCTGGTGTAAAACGCTGCTGCGGCAGTGACAGAACAGAGGCCTTGGCAGGGGCGGCATGTGCCGCCCCTGCCAAGGCCTGTTTTCCCGTTGGGGCAAAGAGGATACGGGATATAACGCGGGGATGCGCTGCATATTTTCCCTTCCTGGGACATACAGTATGCACAGGCAAGGTGCGTACCGGAAGAAGGGGAGGGCAATATGGACACAACTTACAAACGCGCGTCCGTGGTCAGACACCGGACGACCCGGAAGCGGAGCGGCACGGCGCGGAAGAAAAGTCAGATGGATGGGCGGGACAGGCGCAGGCTGGGGCAGCTGCTGGTGAGTCTGGCTCTGTTTTTCCTGGTATTTGTGGGCCGTGGTGTGTTTCCGGAACAGATCCGGATGTGGGGGGACCTGCTCACCTCCGACCTGGATTTCCCGGAGGCGTTCCGGCAGTTCCAACAGTCGCTGGAGGACGGTTCGGATCTCCAGCAGGCGCTGGCGCAGCTGGGCGCGGCGGTATTCGGCGTACAGCCGGAACCCGGCGCGGTGAGCCTGCCCTCCCGGCCGGTGGTGTTTCTGAGCCAGACAAGCCGGTTTGGCCTGGATTACGTCGGGGAGAGCGGCGTGGTCCGGGCAATCGCAGAATCGGCTCCCCCGCAGGAGCCGTCGGATCCGCTGCCCGGCGAGGCACAGGAGCCGGAGGCTACGCCGGAGATCGTCACAGCGGTGGCCCAGGCATATACCGACGACGGGGTGGCGCTTCCCTCCAACGTGAGCTTTGCCTACTACGAGCTGGGGCTGGAGGAGACGGCGGTTCCGGTTCAGGGGACGGTGACCTCCACCTTCGGCTACCGGGACAATCCCATTGACGGGGACCATGAGTTCCATCTTGCGCTGGACATCGGGGCGCCGGAAGGCGCTGAGATCGGCGCATTTGCCGACGGTGTGGTGGAATACATCGGGGAGAGCGACGAGTTCGGGCAGTACCTGAAGATCAGCCATGCCAATCAGGTGTCCAGTTTCTATGCCCACTGCAGCAAGCTTCTGGTGAGCAAAGGGGATACCGTGACCTGCGGGCAGACCGTTGCCCTGGTGGGGGAGACGGGCAATGCCACCGGACCGCACCTGCACCTGACCATAGAGAAGGACAATATCAGGCTGGATCCGGCCTATTATGTGGACCTGTCCTGACCTGCATGCCCGGCTGACGGTCACCCCGGGGTTTCTGCTTCTGATGGCGGGGCTGCTGTATCTGGATGAGGGAGCTGGGCTGCTGCCCTGGGCGCTTCTGGCCTGCGCAGTCCATGAACTGGGCCATCTGGCGGCGTGTGCGGCGCATGGCGGCAGGGTGGAGCGGCTGACCCTGAGCGCGGTGGGGGCGGAGCTGCGCTTTTCCTACCGGCATGCCCTGTCCTACAGCGGGGAGAACCTGGTCCTGCTGGCCGGGCCGGCGGCCAATCTGCTGCTGGCTGTTCCCGCCTATCTGTCCGGTTTCCGGGTGCTGGCGGTGTTCAGCGTGTGGATTGGGGCCTTCAATCTGCTGCCCATCCCCCCGTTGGACGGAGGCGCACTGGCGGACAATCTGCTGGCGGAGCGGTGGGGAGACGGTCCGGCCCCTCAGGCAGTGCTGACGGCGGTCTCCGGGATCCTGGCCGGGCTTCTGGCGGGAGTGGGGGCCATTGCCGCGGCGGTTTACGGGAATGTGACGCTGCTTCTGACTGCCTTCTGGCTGCTTTGGGGCATTGTGCGCCCCGGACGCCGGGGACGCATGCACTGACGTCGGAGAGTGCGGTCCGGCGTCGGGAGAGATGCCGGGCACCTGCTCCGGATAGCTGGGGGGGAGACCGTTCCGGAACAGGAGAGGCGGGGAGTGCGGCAAGGGGCCCTGGCGTCCAGGACAGGGAGCCGTCCCTGATGCACCGGGAAAACGGCCTCCGAAAAAATGAAAAAACACTTGCAATTGCAGCACAAATGTGGTAGACTACCAAGGTCTGAAAAAAGGGCGGTCCTCTGCGCAGGCTGTGTTGACGTATGAACGCCTATGATTAGGAGGAAAAACAAATGGAGCTGATGAAGCAGTTCAGCCAGAAGTACATGAAGGACAACGCTCCCGAAGTCAACGTGGGCGACACCGTTCGTGTACACATCCGGGTAAAGGAAGGCAGCCGTGAGCGTATCCAGGTGTTCGAGGGCACCGTGATCGCCAAGAAGCACGGCGGTATCGAGGAGAGCTTCACCGTGCGCCGTATCTCTTACGGCGTGGGCGTGGAGAAGGTGTTCCCCCTGCACGCTCCCACCATCGAGAAGGTGGAGACGGTCCGCAAGGGCAAGGTGCGCCGCGCCAAGCTGTATTATCTGCGTGACCGGGTGGGTAAGGCCGCCAAGGTCAAGGAGAACCTGTAAGACGGGAACTTCCAAACACAGGAAAAGGAGCGGGGACCCCGCTCCTTTTTTGCATGCCGGAGGAGGAATACACATGAATATTCAATGGTATCCCGGGCACATGACCAAGACCCGCCGACAGATGGAAGAGGACGTAAAGTTCGTGGATATGGTGGCTGAGGTGGTGGATGCCCGCATTCCCATCTCCAGCCGCAACCCGGACATCGACGCCATGGTGGGGGACCGGCCCAGAATGATGATCTTCAACCGCGCGGACCAGGCAGACCCTGTGCAGACGGGGCGCTGGCTGGCAAAGTTCCGGTCCATGGGTTATGCGGTGCTGGAGACGGACGCCAGGACCGGTAAGGGCGTGGCTCAGTTCTCCGCCGTGGCCAAGGCGGCCCTGAAGGAGAAGATCGCCGCCTGGCGGGCCAAGGGCCAGGTGGGCAGGCCTGTGCGGGTGATGGTGGTGGGGGTGCCGAATGTGGGCAAATCCACCTTAATTAACAAGATTGCAAAGAAAAAGTCGGCGAAAGCCGGTGACCGCCCCGGCGTCACCCGGGGGAAGCAGTGGGTGAGCGTGGACAGCGGACTGGAGCTGCTGGACACCCCCGGCATCCTGTGGCCCAAATTTGAAGATGAGACCACCGGGATGCACCTGGCCTTCACCGGCGCGGTGAAGGATGAGGTGATGGACAGTGAGGCACTGGCCGCCGCCCTCATGGAACTGCTGCGCAACCGTTACCCCCAGGCGCTGGCGGAGCGGTATAAACTGGCGGCGGATCCCGCCGCGCCGGGCTGGGAACTGCTGGAGCAGGCCGCCCGGAAGCGGGGCATGCTGATCTCCGGCGGGGAAGTGGATACGGAGCGGATGAGCAAGGTGCTGCTGGATGAGTTCCGGGGTGGAAAGTTGGGGCGCTTTACCCTGGAGCTGCCGGAAGAGATGCCGGGCGGTGATGCGGATGATGTGGGAGTTTGAGTCCCGGGCGGCGGAGCGCGGTTTCCGCCGGGTCTGCGGCTGCGACGAGGCGGGGGCAGGGCCCCTGGCCGGCCGGGTGTACGCCGCGGCGGTGATCCTGCCGGAGGGGCTGGAGCTGCCCTATCTGGATGACTCCAAAAAGGTGACGCCGCGCCGGCGGGACATCCTCTTCGACCAGATCCGGGAGCGGGCGTCGGCCTGGGCGGTGGCCTGGGCAGAGCCGGAGGAAATCGATGAGCTGGACATCCTCAACTGCAGGATGCTGGCCATGGACCGGGCGATCCGGCAGCTGGATCCCCCGGCGGATTACGCCCTCATCGACGGAAACCGGGATCACGGCAGCCGGTGCGCCGTCACCCTGCCCCACGAGACCATAGTGAAGGGGGATGCCCGCTCGGCCAGCATTGCCGCAGCCTCCATCCTGGCCAAGGTGAGCCGGGACCGGTATATGGAGGAGATGGCCCGCCGGTACCCTCAGTATGAGTTTGAGCGGCACAAGGGCTATCCCACCCGCCGCCATTATGAGCTGCTGCGGCAGTACGGCCCCTGTCCCATCCACCGGCGCAGCTTTCTGAAAAAGCTGTGAGCGGGGGAGAGAAGAGCCGCCGGCTGGGCGGCTGGGGCGAGGAGCTGGCGGCCCGGTTCCTGGAGGAGCGGGGCTGGCAGATCCTGGCGCGCAACTGGCGGTGCCGGTACGGAGAGGTGGACCTGATTGCCTCGGATGGACGGTATCTGGCCTTTGTGGAGGTCAAGCTGCGCAACAGCGACCGGTACGGACAGCCCATGGAGGCGGTGACGGCGGCCAAGCAGCGGCGGCTCCTGACCGCTGCGCAGCTGTATCTGGCGGAACACCCCACGGCGCTCCAGCCGCGGTTTGATGTGGCCCAGGTGTTCGCACCCGGAGGCATGGAACCGGGGCTGGCGCGCATAGAGTATGTGGAAAACGCCTTTGAGGGGGAATAGCGGATGGATCGGCCCTGGGTATTTGACGCCCACTGTGATACCATATCCCGCTGCTGGCGCCGGTGCGAGGACCTGGCGTCCAACACCGGGGCGGTGGATCTGGACCGGACGGAACAGGCTTTCGGGCACTACGCCCAGATCTTTGCCCTGTGGACATCCCACGGGTACACCGGGGGAGACAGCCTGGAGCAGGCGTATGAGACGCTGCTGCGCTGCTTCCGGCGGCAGCTGGAGGCCAGCCGGGACCGGATCTGCCTGTGCCGCACCGGCGATGAGATCCGCAGCGCCTGGCGGCAGGGAAAGGCGGCGGCCATGCTCAGCGTGGAGGGGGCGGAGCTGCTGGGCTGCGAGCCCCGGCGGCTGGAGCAGGCGGCCCGGGACGGCGTGCGGGTGATCACGCTCACCTGGAATCATGCCAACGCCCTGTCCGGCTCCCACTGCGACCGCCCGGAACAGGGGCTGACCGCCCTGGGCCGGGAGTTCGTACGGCGCATGGAGGAACTTCACCTCTTTCCGGATGTATCCCACCTGTCTGAGGCTGGGTTCTGGGATGTGATGGAGACCGCCCGCCGGCCGGTGCTGGCCACCCACTCCAATGCAAAATTTGTCTGGAATCACACAAGGAACTTGACGGATGAGCAAATAACTGCCATAATAAAAAATCAAGGTGTTGTAGGCCTGAACTTCTACCGGGAATTTGTGGGCCTGGGCCAGGATCTGGACAGCGTGCGGGCGCACCTGGACCACATTCTGGAACTGGGCGGCGAGGCATGCGTGGCGCTGGGCGGGGACTGGGATGGCTGCGATACCATCGCAGACCTGCCGGACATTGCCGCGGCAGATCGCCTGTATGAATTTCTGTTGTGCCATCATTACCGAGAAACAGTCGTGCGCGGTCTGTTTTACAATAACCTGATGAGAGTGGTGAGTCTGCCTTGAATTATGTAAGCACACGAAATAAAAAACTGAGAATGTCCGCGTCCCAGGCCATTGTCCAGGGCCTGGCGCCCGACGGAGGCCTGATGACCCCGGAGGTGCTGCCCCGGCTGCCTGGCAAGGCTTTGCTGTCCATGAAGGACATGTCCTATCAGCAGCGGGTGGTCTATGTGATGAGCCGGTTCCTGGATGAGTTTTCCGCCCGGGAGCTGACCAGCTTTGCCGCCGCGGCCTACGGCGGGAACTTTGACCATCCGGCTGTGGCGCCGGTGCGCCGGCTGAACGACTCCACCTACTGCCTGGAGCTGTGGCACGGCCCCACCTGCGCCTTCAAGGACATGGCGCTGCAGATGCTGCCCCACCTGCTGTCTTCCTCCCTGTCCAAGATCGACGAGGAGAAGACCGTGTGTATCCTGGTGGCCACTTCCGGCGACACGGGAAAGGCGGCGCTGGAGGGATTCAAGGATGTGGGGAAGACCCGGATCCTGGTGTTCTATCCCAAAGACGGGGTATCTCACATCCAGGAGCTGCAGATGGTGACCCAGGCCGGAGGAAACGTGGGTGTGTGCGCGGTGGTGGGCAATTTTGACGATGCCCAGGCCGGCGTGAAGAAGCTCTTTTCCGACGAGAAGCTGGCCGAGACCCTGGCAGAGCGCGGCTACTTCCTGTCCTCCGCCAACTCCATCAACTGGGGCCGGGTGCTGCCGCAGATCGTATATTACATCTCCGCCTACTGCGACCTGCTCAGATCGGAGGCCATCTCCGCCGGGCAGGAGATCAATGTGTGCGTGCCCACCGGAAACTTCGGCAATATCCTGGCAGCCTATTACGCCAAGCATATGGGCGTGCCCATCCGCAAGCTGATCTGCGCGTCCAACGAGAACAACGTACTCACCGATTTTATCCGCACCGGCGTCTACGACAAGAACCGCACCTTCCACAACACCCTGTCTCCCTCCATGGACATTCTGGTGTCCAGCAACCTGGAGCGGATGATCTTCGAGCTGGCGGACCGGGATGACGCCCTGGTGTGCGAATATATGGGTCAGCTGGCGGAGAGCGGGCGGTATCAGGTGACGGCCGCCATCCACAAGAAAATCCAGAACCTGTTCGCCGCCGGTTTCTGCGATGACGTCCAGACCAAGCAGGCCATTGCCCGGATGTGGAAAGAGGCCGGCTATCTGATTGACCCCCACACCGCCGTGGCCTTCCACGTACTGGATGAGTACCGCCAGTCCACCGGGGATGAGACCCCCTGTGTCGTGGTGTCCACAGCCAGCCCCTTCAAGTTCTGCACCAGCGTGCTCTCCGCCCTGGGCGTGGAAGAGCATCAGGAGGGAGTGGAGGTGCTCGGCCAGCTGGCGGAGTATACCGGGCAGCCTGTCCCCGCGCCGCTGGCGGCCCTGAAGGGGAAGGCCCGCAGATTCAACACGGTGACGGAGAAGACTGGAATGAAGGATCAGGTGCTGGATTTCCTGAAATAACGCAAGGGGGTATAAGATGGCTCTGTACGCCATCGGCGACACCCACCTCTCCCTGGGAAGCGACAAGTCCATGGAGGTGTTCGGCGGAGGCTGGACCGGATATGTGGACAAGCTGCGTCAGGGATTTGACGGGGTGAACGAGGATGATGTGGTCGTCCTGTGCGGGGATCTTTCCTGGGGCATGAGTCTGGAAGAGGCCCGGGAGGACTTCCGCTTTCTGGACCGGGATCTGCCGGGGGAGAAGTGGCTGCTCAAGGGCAATCACGACTACTGGTGGGATACCGCAGCCAAGATGAATCGCTTCTTTCAGGAACATGGACTCACCCGGCTGCATATTCTTCATAACAACTGCGCCTTTTACGGCGGCGTTGCCCTGTGCGGCACCAGAGGGTGGTTTTATGAGGAAAACGCGGGACCCCACACGGAAAAGGTGTTCCGGAGGGAACTGATCCGCCTGGAGGCATCGCTGAAGGCGGCAGGGGATCGGGAGAAACTCTGCTTTCTCCACTATCCGCCGCTGTACAAGGGATACCGGTGCCAGGAGATCATCGACCTGCTGGAACGGTACGGGGTGAAGGCCTGTTATTACGGCCATCTGCACGGGCCAAGCCACCGCCTGGCCATCGAGGGGAGATACGGGGGCGTGGATTACCGCCTGGTCTCCGCGGATTATCTCGGATTCGCTCCGAAAAAAATTTCGGATTGATGAAAAAAAGAGTGGAAATATTCCATACCATCTGGTAGAATGGATTGGATTTATCAGAAAGAAGGCCGCTGCCTGCCGGCAGCCCGGCCGAAGTTGGAGGAACGGAAACCATGAACATTAACATTGTAAGCAACGAGAAAAAAGAAAACAGCGCCATCGAGCTGGTGATCCAGGTCAGCGCTGAGGATTTTGAGGCCGCCATCAACCGGGTCTACAACCGGGAGAAGAAGAAGATCATGCTGCCCGGCTTCCGGAAGGGCAAGGTGCCCCGCAAGATGATCGAGCGCGTGTACGGCGAGAACGTGTTCTATGAGGACGCCATGGAGGAGACCTATCCCGCTGCCTATGAGCAGGCCCTGAAGGAGACCGGCATTGAGCCTGTGGCCTATCCCAAGCTGGAGATCCAGGAGGTGGGTGAGGATGGCTATACCTTCAAGGCGCTGGTGACCGTCAAGCCCGAGGCCTCCATCAAGGACTACAAGGGCCTGCCCATTGCCAAGGCCGAAGTGAACGTCACCGACGAGGATATCGCGGAGGAGCTGAAGGTCTATATCAACCGGGCGTCCCGTCTGGTGAGCGTGGACCGCGAGGCCCGGGAGGGCGATACCGCTGTCATCGACTTCGAGGGCTTCAAAGACGGTGTGGCCTTTGAGGGCGGCAAGGGTGAGAACTACAGCCTGGAGCTGGGTTCCGGCTCCTTTGTCCCCGGTTTTGAGGAGCAGATTGTGGGCATGAAGGCGGGAGAGGAGAAGGACATCGACATCACCTTCCCGGAGGAGTACACCCCTGAGCTGGCCGGTGCGGCCGTGGTCTTCAAGGTGAAGGTCAACGAAGTCAAGGAGACCCAGGCACCTGAGGTGGACGACGAGTTCGCAAAAGATGTGTCCGAGTTTGACACTCTGGAGGAGTTCAAGAAGGATCTGGGTGAGAAGCTGCGCCAGCGCCGCCAGGACCAGGCCGACCGGGAGTTTGAGACCGCAGTGGTGGACGCCCTCATCGAGAAGCTGGAGTGCGAGGTGCCCGAGGCCATGGTGGAGTACCGCGCGGACCAGATGATGAATGACTACACCGCCCGCCTGCAGAACTCCGGAATCCCCGTGGAGGACTATCTGCGGATCATGGGCCTGACCATGGAGGATCTGCGCGCCCAGTCCAAGACCGCCGCCGAGCGGGCTGTGAAGAGCGCCCTGGCCCTGGAGGCCGTGGCGGACGCGGAGAAGATCGAAGTCACCGACGAGGACGTCAACGCCGAGATCGCCCGTCTGGCCCAGGAGTACAGCCTCAGCGAGGAGAAGATCCGGGAGACCGTCAATGTGGCAGACGTGATGAAGGACCTGGCCAGCCAGAAGGCCCTGGAGCTGGTGAAGTCCTCTGTGGCGGGGGAGAAGCCCGCCAAGAAGTCCGCCAGAAATTCCACCAAGAAGGCTGCCGAGGGCGAGGAGCAGGAGCCCGAGCAGCAGGCGCAGGACGCTGAGGAGAGCAAGGCGGAGTAAGGCTTCGCCCCCTGGTTGGGAGAGTGGAGGAATAAAGGTGCCCGTCCCTTGGACATAATGGGATGGCAGCCTCAGATTCCACGGTAAAGGAGCATTATTTTATGAGCTTAGTGCCTTATGTTGTGGAGCAGACCAGCCGCGGCGAGCGGTCCTATGATATTTTTTCCCGTCTGCTCAATGACCGCATTATCTTTCTGGGCGAAGAGGTGAACGCCACCACCGCATCCCTGGTTGTGGCTCAGTTGCTGTATCTGGAAGCCCAGGATCCGGATAAGGATATCCAGTTCTATATCAACAGCCCCGGCGGATCCGTCACGGACGGCATGGCCATTTATGACACCATGCAGTACATCAAATGTGATGTGTCCACCATCTGTATCGGCATGGCTGCCTCCATGGGGGCGTTTCTGCTCTCTGCCGGCGCCAAGGGCAAGCGTCTGGCGCTGCCCAACGCAGAGGTGATGATTCACCAGCCCTCTGCCGGGACAAAAGGCAAAGTGACCGATATGGAGATTGACATCGAGCACTTCCTGCGGATCAAACAGAATCTGAATCAGATTCTGGCGGAAAACACCGGAAGAACGCCCGAGGAGATCAAGGACGCGTCTGAGCGGGATCACTGGATGACCGCTCAGGAGGCCCTGGACTTTGGCCTGATTGATAAGGTAATTAAAAACCGCTGATGGCACAGGAAGAGCGGAGGGCATCCTTCGCTCTTCGGTGCTGTTCGAAGGGAAGGAAATTCATGGCTCGAGACGAATACAGATCCGTCCGCTGTTCTTTCTGCGGGAAGCATCAGGAACAGGTGGACCGCATCATTGCCGGCCCCGGCGCCTATATCTGCAACGAGTGTGTGCGCCTGTGTATGAATATCCTCAATGAGGAAGATGAGGCCGAGGACGGGCATACTGCGGCAGGCGATACCGTTGATATGCCGGATGTCATCCCCACTCCGCAGGAGATCTGCCAGGTGCTGGATGAGTATATCATCGGACAGGAAGACGCCAAAGTGGCGCTGTCTGTTGCGGTGTACAACCACTACAAGAGAATCTATTTCGGCGGCGGCGACGATGTGGAGCTGCAGAAGAGCAACATTCTTCTGATCGGTCCCACCGGCAGCGGCAAGACCCTGTTTGCCCAGACCCTGGCCCGCATCCTGAAGGTGCCCTTTGCCATCGCCGACGCGACGACGCTGACCGAGGCCGGATATGTGGGCGATGACGTGGAGAACATCCTGCTGCGCCTGGTCCAGGCGGCGGACTACGACATTGAGCTGGCCCAGCGGGGCATTATCTACGTGGACGAGATTGACAAGATCGCCCGGAAGAGTGAAAACACCTCCATCACCCGGGATGTGTCCGGCGAGGGGGTGCAGCAGGCCCTGCTGAAGATCCTGGAGGGCACCGTGGCCAACGTACCGCCCCAGGGCGGCCGGAAGCATCCCCACCAGGAGTTCCTGCAGGTGGATACGAAGAACATCCTGTTCATCTGCGGCGGCGCCTTTGACGGTCTGGAGAAGATCATCGAGCGGCGCATGAACCAGAAGAGCATCGGCTTTGAGGCCACCATCCAGACCAAAGCGGAGAAGGAGCAGGAGGATATCTTCAAGCAGGTGCAGCCCCACGATTTGCTGAAGTTCGGCATCATCCCGGAACTGGTGGGCCGTCTGCCCGTCATCACCGCCCTGAAGGCGCTGGACCGGGACCAGCTGGTGCAGATTCTCACCGAGCCGAAGAATGCCCTGGTGAAGCAGTATAAAAAGCTGCTGGAGTACGACAACGTGGAGCTGGAGTTCACCCAGGAGGCCCTGGCCGCCGCCGCGGACAAGGCGGTGGAGCGGGAGATCGGTGCCCGCGGGCTGCGGGCGGTGCTGGAAGAGGTCATGACGCCTGTGATGTATGCGGTGCCCTCGGATCCGGCCATTGCCAAGGTAACCATTACGGACCAGGCCATCCGCGGCGAGTCCGAGCCTGAGCTGGAGCGCCAGGAGGGACGGCCCGCCCGGCCCAGACTGGGCGCTGCGGCTCTGCGTGCGGAGCGGGGCGGCAAGTCCTCCCAGAGAGGCAAGAACGTGTCCTGATCATTTGAATTGCGGAAGGGGGCGGGCGTGGGCTCGCCCCTTTGCGGCTATGTACTTAGGAGGAAAACAGACCATGATCGAACAGAACAAGCAAGCAGATGGACTGGTCACCATGCCGGCGCTTGCCTTGCGGGGGATCACGGTATTCCCGAATCTTCTGCTCCACTTTGATGTGGGCAGGGAGTCTTCCATCCGGGCGCTGGAGGAGGCCATGGCCGGAGGCCGGGAGGTCTTTCTGGTCACCCAGCGGGACCCGTCCGTGGACAAGCCGAAGCAGGAGGACCTGTATTCGGTGGGCACCGTGGCCAATGTGAAGCAGATCCTGCATCTGCCGGAGAGCGGCGTGCGGGTGATGGTGGAGGGATCCGGACGGGGCCGTCTGGTGAAGCTGATCTCCTCGGAGCCGGCACTGATGGCCCAGGTGGAGGTGCTGTCCAACGCACCGGTGAGTCAGACCCATTCCTCCCGCACCGAGGCGCTGATCCGGCAGCTCTACACCCTGATTGAACGCTATACCGAGCTGTCCAATCAGGTCACCCCGGAACTCTACCTGAGACTGCTGGCCAGCAACGACCCGGCGTACCTCTCCGACTACACCGCCCAGAACCTCCCCATGCGCTTTGAGGACAAGCAGGCGATCCTGGAGGAGCTGCGGCCGGTGCGCCGGCTGGAGCGCCTGGTGCGTATCCTGACCCGCGAGGTGGAGATTCTGGAGGTGGAGGTGGATCTGGAGTCCAAGATCCACGAGCAGATTGCCACGGACCAGCGGGACTACATTCTCCGGGAGCAGATGCGGGTGCTCCAGCGCGAGCTGGGCGACCCGGATGAGAACGATGAACTGGAGGAATACCGCCAGAAGGTGGCCAAGCTGGACTGCCCGGATGAGGTGCGGGAAAAGCTGAACAAGGAGATCAGCCACCTGGCAAAACAGCCCCCCGGATCGTCGGAGGGCGCGGTGCTGCGGGGCTATCTGGACACCTGCCTGGAGCTGCCCTGGAAGGTCAAGACCAAAGAGCGGGTCAGTGTGGCCGCCGTGGCCAAGACCCTGAATGCGGACCATTACGGCCTGGATAAGGTCAAGGAGCGGATCCTGGAGTTTGTGGCGGTCAAACAGCTGGCGCCGGAGCTGAAAAGCCAGGTGCTCTGCCTCATCGGTCCGCCCGGTGTGGGCAAGACCTCCATCGCCATGAGCGTGGCCCGGGCGATGAACCGGAAGCTGGCCCGTATCTCCCTGGGCGGCGTCCACGACGAGGCGGAGATCCGGGGCCATCGGAAGACCTATGTGGGCGCCATGCCCGGTCGGATCATCGCCGGGATCCGGCAGGCGGGCAGTGCCAATCCGGTGCTGCTGCTGGATGAGATCGACAAGCTGGGCAGCGACTACCGGGGCGACCCGGCCTCGGCCCTGCTGGAGGTTCTGGACACCGAACAGAACAGCACCTTCCGGGACCACTATCTGGAACTGCCCTTTGACCTGTCCGATGTGATGTTCATCACCACGGCCAACACGGCAGACACCATTCCCAAGCCGCTTCTGGACCGGATGGAGGTCATTGAGCTGCCCAGCTATACCGACGAGGAGAAACTCCAGATCGCCAAGCGCCACCTGCTGCCCCGGGAGCTGAAACGACACGGGCTGAGCAAGACGCAGATGAAGCTGTCGGACGATGCGCTGCGCAAGGTCATTTCCGATTACACCAAGGAGTCCGGCGTGCGCGTGCTGGAGCGGCGCCTGGCCGCCCTGTGCCGGAAGACGGCGATGCGGATTGTATCAAATGGTGTCAAGCAGGTTAAGATAACAGCGTCGGAGCTGGAGGAACTTCTGGGTCCGCGGCGCTATCACGAGGACAAGGTGTCCGGCGAGCCTCTGGTGGGCGTGGTAAACGGGCTGGCCTGGACCTCCGTGGGCGGTGAGATCCTGGAGGTGGAGGTCAACGTGGTGGACGGCAGCGGGAAAGTGGAGCTGACCGGCAACCTGGGCGATGTGATGAAGGAATCCGCCCGGGCCGCCCTGTCCTACATCCGCAGCCGGGTGTCCCAGCTGGGAATTGACCCGGACTTCCATAAGAACAAGGATATCCACGTCCACTTCCCGGAGGGGGCGGTGCCCAAAGACGGGCCGTCTGCCGGAATTGCCATCACCACCGCCATTGTCTCCGCCCTGACGGGCATTCCGGTGCGCCGGGATGTGGCGATGACGGGCGAGATCACCCTCCGCGGCCGGGTGCTGGCCATCGGCGGCCTGCGGGAGAAGACCATGGCCGCGCTGCGCAGCGGCGTCACCACAGTCATTCTCCCCGGAGACAATGAGCCGGACCTGGAGGAGATTGACCAGACCGTGCGCGCCCGGCTCAACTTTGTGCCGGTGAAGCAGGCGGATGAGGTGCTGGCCTGCGCCCTGACCGGAGTGCCCAAGGCACTGGCGGCAGGAGCCGGACTGCGCCCGGAGCTCTGCCAGCCCCAGACCGGTGCGGCAGTGCTGCGCCAGTGACCGGGAGGATGTCGGCTATGGCTGTGAATCTGAACCGGGCGGAATTTGTCCGCTCCGCAGTCCGACCGTCGGATTTTCCCCGGGACGCGCTGCCCCAGGTGGTGTTTGCCGGCCGGTCCAACGTGGGAAAGTCCTCGGTGATCAACCGGCTGCTCAACCGGAAGAATTTTGCCCGGGTGGGCGCCGCGCCGGGAAAAACCACGCAGATCAATTATTTCCGCATCGACGACCAGTTCTATCTGGTGGACCTGCCGGGCTATGGCTATGCCAAGGTGTCCAAACAGGAGCGGGACCGCTGGGGAAAGCTCATTGAAGCCTGGTTTGCGGATACCGCGCTGATGACGCTGGGCATTCTCATTGTGGATGCCCGGCACAAACCCACGGCGGACGACCGGACCATGTCGGATTTTTTCCGCAGCACGGGCAAACCCTACGCCGTGGTGGCCAACAAGCTGGATAAACTGAAAAAGAGCGAGGTGCAGGGCAATCTGGAGCAGGTTGCCCAGGTGCTGGAACTGCCGGAGGAAGTGCCGGTGATTCCCTTTTCCGCGGAAAAAGGAGACGGAAAACCGGAATTGCTGAGTTTGATCCTGCGCCATGCGGAAGAGGAGCGATAGAGAGTGAAATACGTGAGAATTGAGACGGAGACCGGGCCGAAATGGGGCGTGGTCCAGGAGGAGGACGTGCTGACCCTGCGCGGAACCCCCTATGAGGAGCTGGTCTACGACGGGGGGACCTACCGCCTGGAGGAGTGCACCCTGCTGGCGCCCTGTACCCCCAGCAAGATCGTCTGTGTGGGGAAAAACTACGCCGATCACGCCCGGGAGCTGGGAAGCGAGCCGCCTGGATTTCCGGTGCTGTTTCTGAAGGGACTCAATACCCTCAACAATCCGGAGGGTGTGGTGCATGCCCCGGATTTTGTGACCCGCCTGGACTATGAGGGCGAGCTGGCTGTGGTAATCCGCTGCAGGGCAAAGGATGTAAAGGCAGAAAACATTTCAGACTACATCCTGGGTTACACCTGTCTGAACGACGTGACGGCCCGGGATATCCAGCAGCACGACGGACAGTGGACCCGGGGAAAGTCCATGGATGGCTTCTGTCCCGTGGGGCCCTGGGTGACCGACGAGGTGGACCCCGCTGCCCTGGCGCTGGAGACGCGGCTGAACGGAACGCCGGTCCAGAGGGGAAACACGTCCCAGTTCCTGACGCCGGTTCCCCAGCTGCTGGAGTTCATCACCGCGGCCATGACCCTGGAGCCGGGGGATGTGATTGCCACGGGTACGCCCGCTGGCATCGGGCCCATGAAGCCCGGGGATGTGGTGGAGGTTGACATCCGCGGCATCGGTGTCCTGAAAAACAAAATAAACTGAAGGACATGGCATGGGCTGGAAAAACCCGTGCCATGTTTTTCATCCGGCTCATTTGATCAAAAACACGTAAACTTCCCCTTCTTAATGTAAAAAAATCGAGATTTTTTACGCATTGTCCTTGCGTTGCGGACAGAAAGGGCGTATAATATCTTTGTGTTCTTATACATATTTAGGAGGTGGGAACGTGTATCAAGTTGGAGACAAGGTTGTGCACCCCATGCACGGCGCAGGGATCATCGATTCCATTGTGCAGCGGAAAGTGAACGGGGTGGTAAAGGACTACTACCTGCTGAACCTGTTTGACGGAAACATGATGGTCATGATTCCCACCGACAACACCAGTGAGATCGGGGTGCGGCCGGTGGTGTCCGGGCAGGAGGCGAGCAAACTGCTCCAGGCGATGGAAAACATTCAGGTGGATATGACCCAGAACTGGAACCGGCGATATCGGGAGAACATGTCCCGGATCAAGAGCGGAAATTTACTGGAGGTGGCCCGGGTGGTGAAGGGACTGACGTCCCGGGATCATGACCGGGGCCTGTCAACGGGAGAACGGAAGATGCTGCACACGGCCAGACAGATCCTGATCTCCGAACTGATGCTGGCCCAGAGCCTGCCCTATGAGGCTGTGGAGGAGCGGGTGGACCGGGTGCTGGCCCACTGAAGCTGAGCAACGGAAGAAAGAAGCAATCTGGGAGAGAAGAGGAGCCGGTCGGCTCCTTTTTCCGTCCCGCAGACTGGGAGGTACGATATGGGGCTGTTTCGCAGGAAGAAGAGGAGCCGGGAGACGGGATTCTGCTCGGCTGTGATTGTGGCGGCCGGCTCATCCACCCGGATGGGTGCGGACAAGATCACCCAGGATCTGGGCGGCCTGCCGGTGATTGTCCGGACCCTGCAGGCCTTTGAGCAGGCGCCGGAGGTGGACGAGATCATTTTGGTGACCCGGGAGGATCTGGTGGCGGAGCTGGCAGGGCTGTGCCGGGACTTTCAGCTGTCCAAGGTCACCAAGGTGATCCGGGGCGGCCAGACCAGAACCCACTCCTCCAGGCTGGGCACGCTGGAGGCCCGGCGGGAGGCGGAGCTGATTGCCATTCATGACGGGGCGCGGCCCTTTGTCTCCCAGGAGGTGATCTCCGTCGCCATCCGGAAGGCTGCCCAGACAGGTGCGGCAGTGCCGGCGGTGCCGGTGAAGGACACCATCAAGCAGGCCCGGGGCGGCCTGGTGGAGCAGACGCCGGACCGGTCCAGCCTGTACGCGGTCCAGACGCCCCAGGTATTCGAGGCCTCCCTGATCCGGGCCGCGCTGCAAAAGGCCCTGGAAGACGGCGCGGAGCTGACCGACGACTGCGGCGCGGTGGAGCGCCTGGGCATGCGCGTCTCCCTGACCCAGGGGGATGAGCGGAACATCAAACTGACCACTCCGGCGGACCTGCTCTGGGCCCGGGCGCTGCTGGAAGAGGAGGGGGTGCTGTGATGCGGATCGGACACGGATACGACGTACACCGGCTGGCGGCTGGGCGCAGGCTGGTCCTGGGCGGGGTGGAGATCCCCTATGAGCTGGGACTTCTGGGCCACTCCGACGCAGACGTGCTCACCCACGCCCTGATGGACGCGCTGCTGGGGGCGGCGGGGCTGTGGGATATCGGCCACGCGTTCCCCGACACGGACCCGGCCTATGAGGGGATTTCCAGCCTGCTTCTGCTGGAGCGGGTGATGGAGATGCTGCGGGGGAAGGGGTACAAGGTGAGCAACGCCGATGTGACCGTGCTTGCCCAGCGCCCAAAACTGGCGCCCTACATTCCGGAGATGCGGGAAAAGCTGGCGGAAATTCTCCGGGTGGACACCGGCCGGATCAATGTGAAGGCCACCACGGAGGAGGGCCTGGGATTCACCGGGGCGGGGGAGGGCATCGCCGCCCACGCCGTGGCCCTTCTGGAGGAAACCTGAAAAGAATAAAATAACCCTGACACAGACGCTCCTTCCGGGACATATACTGTCCTGGGAGGAGCGTTTTGACTTGGCTTCTGCCCTCCGGCACGGCACAGGGGCAGAAGGAGGCCCTCTCTGCCAATGCCAAAGGCGCCGGAAGAACAAAGGGGTGAACGTGTCCGTGATCTACTATCTGATCATATGCCGCTCTCTGACCTACGCCCAGCGCACCGCCCGGATTCTGGAGCGGGCCGGGATCAGCGGCCATATCATGAGAGCGCCCAAACTGATTTCAAAAGAGGGCTGCGGCTACTGTGTCAAATTGTCCGAACGGCGCCTGACCGACGCGCTGCGCGTGCTGCAGCGGGAGGGCATGCCGCCCAGGCAGGTCTATCTTCAGGATGCGGACGGAATCTACAGCGAGGTGCAGCCATGATCTATCTGGACAGTGCGGCGACCACACTGGAAAAACCGGCATCGGTGGCCAGGGCCATGGCCTGGGCGGTCTCCCGCCTGGCAAGCCCGGGCCGGGGCGGGCATCCGGCCAGCATGCGCGCGGCCGAGGTGATGTTCCGCTGCCGGGAACTGGCGGCCCAGCTGTTCCATGTGCCCCAGCCGGAGCAGGTGGTGCTCACCGCCAATGCCACCCACGCCTTGAACCTGGCCATTCACGCATTGGTGCACCCCGGCTCCACGGTGCTCATCTCCGGCTATGAACACAACGCCGTCACCCGCCCTTTGTGCAGCGGGGGACAGGTGCGGGTCAGAATGGCGCAGGGGCCGCTGTTTGATCCGGACGGCGTGTACGAGGCCTTTGAGCGGGAGCTGACCGAAGATGTGGATGTGGTGATCTGCAACCATGTATCCAACGTGTTCGGATTTGTCCAGCCGGTGGAGCGCATCGCCGCCCTGTGCCGGCGCAGGGGAACGGCGCTGATTGTGGATGCCTCCCAGTCCGCCGGGGTTCTGCCTGTGGACCTGACGGGCTGGGGCGCCGCCTTTGTGGCCATGCCGGGCCACAAGGGGCTGTACGGCCCCCAGGGCACCGGGCTGCTGCTGTGCAACGCCCGGACCCAGCCGCTGATCTGCGGCGGGACCGGCAGCGTTTCGGACAGCCAGCAGATGCCGGGGTTTCTCCCGGACCGGCTGGAGGCAGGCACGCAGAACGTGTGCGGGGCGGCGGGACTGCTGGCCGGTATGCGGTTCGTGCACCGGATGGGCACAGACCGGATCCGGCGGCACGAGCAGGCGCTGTGCCGGGGCATGATGGGGCTGCTGGAGGACATCCCGGGCCTGCGGGTGTTCCGCGGCGCGGGCGACACCCAGTGCGGGCTGTTCTCCTTTCAGGCGGACGGTGTGGACTGCGAGACCCTGGGGGAGGAACTGGGCCGGCGGGGCATTGCGGTGCGCGCCGGGCTGCACTGCGCGCCCGCAGCCCACAGAACGGCGGGGACGGCGGAGCGCGGCACGGTGCGCGTCAGCTTTTCCGCCTTCAACAACGCCGGCCAGGCGGAGTATGCCGCAGGCGTGATCCGCCGGCTGGTCCAGCCGGCGGGCTGAGCCAGAAGGCCGGCGAGGGCGGGGCGCGGCAGCACCCGGCACGGAAGCGGCGGATCCCGCACAGCGGCGGCGGGGTCCGCCGCTTCCCGCGCCCAGGGGGGAAAACAGGACGGGAAAACGCTGAATTTGCCGCCTTTGGCAGGTCTGAACCTGTAAAATTGTGAAGAAACCCTTAAAATTTATCTTTTTCAAAGCCATCTGCTTGCCATATGGCAGGGAATGGGCTATAATATCAAAGATAATGGATTTGTCTGCTTTGCTGTTTTATGATGAGGTGGAAGGGCCGGTGCTAAGGCTATGTTGGAGAGAATAAGGGAGATAATGGACACCGGTCTGGAGCTGGCCAAGCTGATCGGGATCTTTGATATCATCGACATCGCCATTATAGCGTTTGTCGTGTACCATATTTTCCGGTTCATCCGGAAAAGCCGGTCCGGGCAGGTGGCAAAGGCCATTGTGATCATCGTTGTGGCCATGGCGGTGGCCAACCTGATGCACCTGCGGGTGGTGAGCTTCTTCCTGAACAATGCGGTGGAGCTGGGCCTGATCACACTGGTGATCATCTTCCAACCGGAGATCCGGCGGTTCCTGGAGCGCATGGGCAGCGGACGGCTCAAGGAGCTCTTCATGGCGGAGACCTCCAGCGGGGAGGTGGAGACCGCCATTGAGGAGACGGTGAAGGCCTACGTCACCATGTCGAAGGACAAGGTGGGCGCCCTGATGGTGTTTGAGCGCAAGACCCTGCTGGATGATGTGCTGAAGACCGGCGTGGCCATGGACGCGCGGATCACCGCAGAGCTGCTGAAGAACCTGTTCTGGAACAAGGCGCCGCTGCACGACGGAGCGGTGATTGTGCGCAACGGGCGCATCATCGGGGCGGGCTGTATGCTCCCCATGTCCGGCAACGTGAACCTCAGCCGGGATCTGGGCATGCGCCACCGGGCGGGCATCGGCATCAGCGAGAGCTCGGACGCGGTGGTGGCCATTGTCTCGGAGGAAACCGGATCCATCTCCGTGGCCATCAACGGCATGCTCAAGCGGCACCTGACGCCGGAGACGCTGGAGAAACTGCTGCGCACCGAGCTGATGCCGGAGATCGATGAAAAGAAGACCAACACTGCGGCGGCCAAACTGTCTGACCTGTTCAAGGGCAGGAAGGGAGATAAGACGAATGGGAAAGAAGATTCTTGACAGCAAAATCCTGTACATCTTCCTGTCCATTTTGATCGCCGTGATCATGTGGTTTTATGTCACCTCTCTGGATGGAAATGAGGATAGCAAGTCCATCAGCAACATTCCGGTCACCTTTGTGGGGGTGGAGGCCCTGGAGCAGCGGGGACTGATGATCGTGGGGGACCCGCCCCGGGTCTCCGTGCGGGTGAGCGCGGCACCCATGGTGCTGGCCCAGCTGGACAACCAGTCGGTGCGTGTGTCGGTGGATGTGTCCCAGATTGAGGAGGCGTCCCAGTACACCCTGGCCTATACCACATCTTTGCCTGTGGGGATCAGCTCCACGCAGGTCCGCTTCCTGTCCGGGCAGACGGGCAATGTCACCTTCACCGTGGCCCGCTACCGCTCCAGAGAGATCCCCATTGAGGGCGTCTTTACGGGCAGCGCGGCGGAGGGCTATCTGGCCGGTGGTGCGGATGACTTCGTGTTCTCGCCGGAGACGCTGACGGTGAGCGGCCAGGCGGACCTGGTCAACCAGATCGACCACGTGCTGGTGACGGTGGACGGGCAGGATCTGAAGGAGCCGGTCAACAGCGATTACCGCTATCAGTTCATCGGCATTGACGGCGAGCCCCTGGAGGATCTGGAGGTGGAGGTGTCCAGTGAGACCATCCATGTCTACTTCCCCATTTACGCCACGGCGGAAATTCCTCTGAAGGTGACGCTGATCACCGGAGCCGGAGCCAGCGAGAGCAACGCCAGCTGCGAGCTCAGCGCGGACTCCATTCTGGTGGCCGGCAGCAGCCAGGCGGTGGCGGCCATTCAGGAGGAGGGCGCTCTGACCATCGCGGCCATCGATCTGGCCACGGTGGAGGACGGGGACGTGCTCACCTTCAATATCCCCCTCACCGATGAGCTGACCAACATCAGCGGCTTCACGGAGGTCACGGTGACCATCCACATCGACGGGGAACTGCAGACGGCCACCATTGAGGCCGGAAATATCGACTATATCAACTGCCCTGAGGGCTGGACCGCCCGGATTCTCACCCAGGTCCTTCCGGTGGAGATCCGGGGCACGCCGGAGCTGGTGGAAGCGGTGACCGCGGAGAACGTGAGAGTGTCCGTGGATCTGTCCAACATCCACGAGGCGGCGGGACAGTACTCCGTGACGGCGGACGTCTATCTGGACAGTGTGGGCACCGAGGATCAGATCGGCGTCATGAACAGCTACGAGGTAGTTGTGGAACTGAGCAGGGGCTGAGCGGGACCATGTTTGGCTATGTCAGACCGGTGCTCAGCCAGCTCAGCGAAGAGGCGAGGCAGGCCTATCAGGGCGCCTATTGCGGCATGTGCCATGCGCTGGAACGGCGCCACGGCTGGCTGGCCCGGTTCACCCTGAACTATGATTTTACGTTCCTGGCCATTCTGGTCTCGGCCTCCGGAGGGGAGGACGCGACGTGCCGGCGCCGCTGCCCGATCCACCCCCTGCGCGCCCCCAGGGCCTGCCTGGCCGGTGACAGCCTGGACATTGCCGCCGATGAGAGCATGATCCTCACCTGGTACAAGCTCACCGACGACATCCAGGACCGGGGCTGGTTTTCCGCACTGCCCTACCGGCTGCTGCGGCAGCTGTTTGCCCGTGCCTACCGCCGCTCCGCCGCCGCAAGGCCGCAGTTCGACGCCAAAGTGGCGCAGGGGATGGCGCGTCTGCGGGAGCTGGAAGGGGAGTGGTCTCCCAAACTGGACCGGGTGGCGGACGCGTTTGCCGGCATTCTCGCGGCGGCGGCCAGGGGTCTGCAGCGGGAGGAGGCCTCCCGGCGGGCCATGGAACAGCTGCTGTACCACCTGGGCCGCTGGATCTATCTGGTGGACGCCTGGGACGACCTGGAGGAGGATGGCAGAAATAAGCGGTACAACCCTCTGGATGCCCGCTTCTCCGGCCATGCGGGAGAGGAGCGGGACTATGTGGAGACGACGCTCACCCACTCTCTCCGGCTGATCGGATCCGCAGCCAACCTGGTTGACTTCGGGACCTGGACGGAAGTGGTGGAAAATATCTTATATACCGGTCTGCCGGCGGTGCAGAGCGCCGTGCTGGAAGGCCGATGGAACGAAATGCGAAAGATAAGGGAGAAGAACACATGAGAGATCCGTATGAAGTACTCGGCGTCAGCCCCAATGCCAGTGATGAGGAGATCAAGCGGGCCTACCGGGAACTGGCGAGAAAATACCATCCGGACAACTATCAGAACAACCCTCTGGCCGACCTGGCGGAGGAGAAGATGAAAGAGGTCAACGAGGCCTACGACGCCATCACCAAAAGCCGGTCCGGCGGCGGTTCCGGCGGATATCATTACGGCGGCGGGAGCAGCAGCTCCGCCTCCTACCAGAACAGCTATTCCGGGGCCTCCGGCGGCCAGGTGTTTGCCCAGGCCAGGCAGTATATCAACATGGGCAACCTGGACGGCGCGGAGCAGATCCTTCAGGGAGCCGGTGTGCGCAACGGCGAATGGTACTTCCTCATGGGCAGCATCGCATACCGCCGGGGCTGGCTGGACGAGGCCAGACAGAACTACCAGATTGCCTGCCAGATGGAGCCGGGCAACATGGAGTACCGGCAGGCGCTGAACATGATGCAGCAGGGCGGCTACGGCTACCGGCCCACCGCTTCCGGCGCCCAGTGCGACAGCCTGGACTGCTGTACGTCCATGCTGTGCCTGAACTGTCTGTGTGGAGGTTGTAACTGATGAGACGGAACGGAGCGGCGAAAAACGTTGCATATCCCGCAGTGCTGGGCGCGCTTGCCCTGGTGCTGGTCTATATCGCCTCCGTCGCCCCCACCGGAAATTGGGGCATTGTGGCGGTGGCCGGCCTGCTTCCCTCCGCGGCGGTGATTTCGGTCAGCCTGCAGGCGGGCTTTCTGTGCTGGGCGGGTGTTTCCATCCTGGCTTTTTTGCTGATTCAGGACAAATTCTGCGTGCTGATGTTCGCGGTGCTGTTCGGACTGTATCCCATGATCAAGTCCCTGATCGAGCAGCTGCGCCGCAGGCCGCTGGAGTATGTGCTCAAGCTCATTTTCTTCAACGCCGCCTTCACTGTGATCTACCTGGTGATGAAAAATGCGGTGCTGGCCTCCCTGCCGGAGGTGCTCTCCGTGGTCTGGATTCTGTACGTGGTTGCAAATATCGTGTTTTTGTTGTATGATTATGGCTTCAGCAAACTGATCTCGGCCTACATCGCCCGGATCCACCGGGCGGTGCGCTGAGCGAACGGGGGATTGGTCACATGGTCAGAAGTATGACGGGATATGGCCGCGGCGAGGATGTGGGCAGCCAGGTCACCGTGACGGTGGAGCTGCGTTCGGTGAACAACCGCTACCTGGACTGCACGGTCAAAATGCCGCGCACCTACATTTTCGCCGAGGATGCCATCAAGGAGCGGATCCAGTCCGCGGTGGCCAGAGGAAAGTTGGACGTGTTTGTCAGCGTGGTTCAGACCGGAGGAGAGGCGTTCTCCGTGACCGTCAACGAGGGTCTGGCCCGTGCCTATCTGGACGCCTTTGAAAAACTGCACCAGCTGGGCGAAGGCAAGGTGCAGCCGGCCTGTTCTGCGTCTGAGCTGGCGAAATTCCCCGACATCCTTCTGGTGGAGAAAAAGCCGGGGGATCAGGACGCGCTGAAAGAGCAGATTCTCCGGGCCCTGGACAGGGCGCTGGCCGACTTCAATGAGATGCGCCAGCGGGAGGGTGTCCGCATGGCTCAGGACATCCTCAGCCGCGGGGACACCATCGAGGCCCTGACGGGTGAGATTGAGCGGCGCTCCCCGCAGACGGTGAATGACTACCGCGCCCGGCTGGAGGCGAAGATGCGGGAAGTGCTCCAGAATACCCAGATTGACGAGACCCGGCTGCTCACAGAGGCGGCCATCTTTGCGGACAAGATCGCGGTGGATGAGGAGACCGTCCGGCTGCGCAGCCACCTCTCCCAGCTGCGAGGGCTGCTGGAGGCCGGCGGCGCGGTGGGCCGGAAGCTGGATTTCCTGATCCAGGAGTTCAACCGCGAGGCAAATACCATCGGCTCGAAGTGCAATGACATTGAAAATACCCGCCATGTGGTGGACCTGAAGGCGGAGATTGAAAAGATCCGGGAGCAGATTCAGAATCTGGAGTGAGAGGGGAACGGGAGATGCGGCTGATCAACATTGGGTTCGGGAACGCGGTTTCAGACCAGCGGTTGGTTGCCGTAGTCAGCCCGGAGTCAGCGCCCATCAAGCGGCTCGGCCAGGAGGCCAAGGAGCGGGGGATGCTGATCGACGCCAGCTTCGGCCGAAAGACGAAGGCCGTTCTGGTGATGGACACCGGCCATGTGGTCTGGTCGTCTCTGACGCCGGATCAGATCTATGGGAAACTGCAGCAGAGAGAACGGGAAACTGAAACAGGGGTCGAGGAATGATGAGAAGGCAGAAGACACAGAAAAAAGGGGAGCTGATTGTCCTGTCCGGTCCATCCGGCGTGGGCAAGAGCACGGTGATTGCGGAGCTGCTCAGTGATCGCCGGGACATCTATTTTTCTGTATCCTATACCACCCGGGCACCCAGGGTGGGAGAAGCGGACGGGGTGAATTACAATTTTGTCACCCGGGAAGAATTTGAACGGATGATCCGGGACCATGAACTTCTGGAGTTTGCGGAGTATGTGGGCAATTATTACGGCACCTCGCTGAAGGTGATCCAGGAAAAGCTGGAGAAGGGAATTGACGTCCTGCTGGACATTGAGGTGCAGGGTGCGGCGAAGGTGCGGGACAAATGTCCGGACGCGGTTTTCATCTTCATCGTACCCCCCTCCCTGGAGGAGCTGTCCCGACGCCTATATAACCGAAATACCGACTCCTCTGAGGTGATTACCCGCCGCCTGGAGAAGGCGAGGCAGGAGTGCCGGGAGAGTGTGCGCTACGACTACCTTGTGGTCAACGACACGGTGATGAATGCGGCCCGTGAGATCGGCTCCATTCTGGAGGCGGAGCGCTGCCGGGTAAAAAAGCGGGTCCATCTGGTGGAGAGCATTATCGGGGCGCCCTGTGCCCCTTCCGGTGAGTGAGATTTGGAAAGGATTGATAGACTATGTTGCTGTACCCTGCTATGAAGGATCTTCTCAAGAACATTCCCAGCCGCTATCTGCTGGTGAATATTGTGGCCGCCAGAGCGCGGAAAATCTCCAATGAGGCGGAGCAGGACAGTATCCCCCTGACGGAGAAGCCGGTCACTCTGGCCATTGAAGAGGTGGCCAGCGGCATCCTGCGCTCGGACAACGCCCCCTTCACGGAGGAGCGGCCCGAGGAGGAGCCGGCTGCCGCCGCAGAGGAGGCCGGGTCTGTCCCGGACACGGAGCCGGAGGAGTATGATGCTCCGGAGGACGCGGAAGCAGAGCAATCTGAATAACCGGAGGAGCAAGCGGCGTGTTGCCGCTTGCTTTTTGGACGCGGGCCGGAGCGGCATGCTTGCCGCTCAGCCTGCGCGCTACTGCCAGAACCGGCCGGGAAGGAGGAAGTGCTGTGGCCCTGGTCGCGAAAGTTGCCGTGTCGGCAGCACCCTATTCCATTGACCGGCCCTATGACTATCTGGTTCCGGAGGAGCTGGAGCCCACGCTGCGGCCTGGAATGCGCTGCGCGGTGCCCTTTGGAAGGGGAAACCAGATGCGGGACGCCATTGTGCTCCAGGTAACCCGGGCGGAGGAGCTCTCTGCGAAGCTGAAACGCATCCTCGCCCAGCTGGACGATGTACCCATGCTCAGCCAGGAGGATCTTCAGCTGGCGCTGTGGATGCGGGAGCAGTATTTCTGCACCGTATATGACGCCGCCCGGGCCATGCTGCCCGCAGGGCTCTGGTTTTCCCTCCGGGATGGGTGGAAGCTGGCTCCGGGGGTGGACCGGGAGGCCGCCTACGCCGCAGCCGGCAGCTCAAAGCACGCCCGGCACCTGGTGGAGCTGCTGCTGGCCAACCGGGGCAGCGCGGAGCTGGGCCAGATCCGGATGGCCTTCGGCACGGCCAGCCCCAACCAGGCGCTGCAGCAGCTGCAGTGCGCGGGTATCCTGATCCGGGAGACCAGCGCCGCCCGGGGCGTGGGGGACAAGACGGAAAAAATCGCGGCCCTGGCTGTTCCGCCGGAGGACGCCGTGTCCTACGCCCAGACCAGATGCCGGAGGGCGCCCATGCAGTATCAGGTCATCCAGACCCTCTGCGCCACCGGCCGGGTCTCCGCCAAAGAACTGTGCTATTTCACCGGCGCATCCATGTCCACCCTGAAGTCGCTGGAAAAGGCGGGCATCCTCACCCTGGAGAAACAGGAGGTGAGCCGCAGGCCCCAGCTGCCTGAGGTGGAGCCGGCCCCCGTCCCGGTGCTCAATGAGGAGCAGGAGAACGCCTATGAACGGCTTCTGGCCCTGAGCGGGACGGGAAAGGCGGAGGCGGCGCTGCTGTACGGCGTGACGGGGAGCGGAAAGACCCTGGTGTACATCCGCCTGATTCACACGCTGCTGGAGCGGGGAAAGTCCGCCCTGGTCCTGGTGCCGGAAATCGCCCTGACTCCGCAGCTGATGCGGGTCTTCCTGTCTCACTTCGGGGAACAGGTGGCGATCCTCCACAGCGGGCTGTCCGGCGCGGAGCGCTGTGATGAGTGGAAGCGGGTGCGCGGCGGGAAGGCCCGTGTGGTGGTGGGCACCCGCTCCGCCGTGTTCGCGCCTGTGTCAGATCTGGGTGTGCTCATTCTGGACGAGGAGCAGGAGCCGGCCTATAAATCGGAGCAGACCCCGCGGTATCATGCCAGGGATGTGGCCAAATACCGCTGCTACAAGTCCGGGGCGCTGCTGGTGATGGGGTCCGCCACACCCTCTGTGGAGAGCATGTACCATGCCGTCAAAGGGGACTACCATCTCCTGCGCATGGAGCAGCGATACAATGCCCGGCAGCTGCCCCAGGTGGACATTGTGGATATGAAGCAGGAGCTGCGGGACGGCAACGGAAGCTGCATCAGCCGTCGGCTGGAGCAGGCCCTCCGGGAGACTGCCGGGCGGGGGGAGCAGGCCATTCTGTTCCTCAATCGCCGGGGCGCCAACCGGATGGTGAGCTGCGGAGAGTGCGGCGCGGTGCCCACCTGTCCCAGGTGCTCGGTATACCTGACCTATCATTCGGCCAATCACCGGCTGATGTGCCACTACTGCGGGCACTCCGAGCCGCTGCCAGACCGGTGTCCCCACTGCGGCGGGCTGCTGAATTTCATCGGAACGGGAACACAGAAGGCGGAGGAAGAGCTTCACCGGAAGCTGCCGGACCTGGCTGTGCTCCGGATGGATATGGATACCGTATCCGCCACCAACAGCCATGAGGCCATTCTGGAGCAGTTCCGGACCAAGCGCATCCCCATTCTGCTGGGCACGCAGATGGTGGCCAAGGGTCTGGATTTCGACAATGTGACGCTGGTGGGTGCACTGGACGCGGACCAGATGCTCTACGTGGAGGATTTCCGGGCGGGGGAGCGCACCTTTTCCCTGCTGACCCAGGTGGTCGGCCGGTCCGGCCGGGGCAGCAAAACCGGCCGGGCGGTGATCCAGACCTATACGCCGGAAAACGATGTGATTCAGTGTGCGGCCCGTCAGGACTACGATACCTTCTATGCCGGGGAGATCCGGATGCGTCAGGTCCGCTTCTTCCCGCCTTTCAGCGATCTGTTTGTGCTGGGTGTGACCGGCTTTGAGGAGACGGCCGTGCTGAATGCCTGCATGAAACTGCGGGACGGCCTGGACCGGGCGCTGCAGCAGCCCCCCTATCAGCAGGGCCAGTACCGACTGCTGGGCCCGGCCCCCGCCGCGGTGGCCAAGGTCAATGACCGGTATCGTTACCGCATCACACTCAGCGCCAGAAACAGCCGGGCCATCCGGCTGCTGGTGGCCCACCTGATCCGCCAGGCCCAGAGCGATAAGGCCAACCGCGGTCTGACAATCTTCGCGGATCTCAATCCCATGGGATGACCCCGACCTGCACAGCAGCAGGCGGAGTATGGATATTCGGCCCTGCGGGGCAACGGTAAACAGTAGGAGGAATTGACCATGGCACTGCGTAAAATTCTGACCCGGGGGGACCCGACCCTCGGTAAGGTCTGCCGCCCGGTGGAGAAATTCGACGAGCGGCTTCACATGCTGCTGGATGATATGAAAGAGACTCTGGCCCAGGCCAACGGCGCGGGACTGGCCGCCCCTCAGGTGGGCATCCTGCGCAGGGCGGTTGTGGTGGTGGACGATCAGGACCGGATGGTGGAACTGATCAACCCGGTTCTCATCCATACGGAGGGGGAACAGACCGGCCTGGAGGGCTGTCTGTCCGTACCCGGAAAGTTCGGTGTGGTGACCCGGCCGGAAAAGGCCGCCGTACGCGCCCAGGACCGGAACGGCAATATCTTCGAGATGGAGGGGGAGGGCATCGTGGCCCGGTGCTTCTGCCATGAGCTGGAGCATCTGGACGGCCACCTCTTCGTGGAACACACAGACCGCCTGTTTACCGCGGAGGAACTGGAAGCCATGAGTTCGGAGGATGAAGCGGAATGAAAATCGTCTTCTTCGGCACTCCGGAATTCGCGGTGCCTGCGCTGCAGGCGCTGGTGGATTCCGGCTATGAGGTGGCCGGGGTATTCACCCAGCCGGACAAGCCGAAAAATCGCGGAATGAAGCTTCTGCCAACGCCTGTAAAGGAATGCGCCTGCACACACGGAATCCCGGTGTATCAGCCCCGCACCCTCCGGGACGGGGAGGCGCTGGAGCTTCTGCGCCGGCTGGAGCCGGATCTGATTGTGGTTGCGGCCTACGGAAAGATCTTCCCCAGGGAGATTCTGGAGCTGCCCAGGCTGGGATGCGTCAACATCCACTCGTCCCTGCTGCCCAAATACCGGGGCGCCGCGCCCATCAACTGGGCGATCCTCAACGGGGAGGAGCGGACAGGCGTCACGCTGATGTATATGGCGGAGGGACTGGACACGGGAGACATGCTGGCCAGCGCGGAGACGGAAATTGACCTGGCGGAAGACGCCGCCCAGCTCCACGACCGTCTGGCTCAGATGGGCGCCAGGCTGCTCACGGACACCCTGCCTGCCCTGGAGAACGGCACAGCCCGCGCCGTGCCCCAGGACGACGCCGGATCCTGCTACGCCCCCATGCTGTCCAAAGAGCTGTCGCCCATTGACTGGAGCCGGACCGCCCGACAGATCCACGACCAGGTCCGGGGCCTGGTGCCCTGGCCCTCGGCGGTGACCCAGCTGGACGGGATCCGGTGCAAGGTGCTGCGCACCGCCATCACCGGCGAGACGTCGGGAAAAGCGCCCGGCAGCATACTACAGGCGGACAAGCGGGGCCTGAAGGTGGCGTGCGGCGACGGACGGGTGCTGGAACTGCTGGAGGTTCAGCCGGACGGGAAAAAGCGGATGGCGGCCAGCGCCTTTCTGGCCGGACATCCCATCGCGGTACGTTGACGGGGAGGGACGGTAGGCCTATGGCGGCATCTGCCCGGGAGACGGCGGTCCTCACGCTGGCGGCCTGCCGGAAGCAGGGGGCGTGGTCGGAGGGCCATCTGAAGAACCTGCTCCGACAGAATCATCTGGACAGCCGGGAGGCGGCCCTGGCCACCAGGCTGTGCTTTGGCGTGCTGCAGAACCAGATTCTGATCGACTACTATCTGGGGCAGTTCTGCACCATGGGCCTGGACCGCCTGGAGGTCAAAATACACTGCATTTTGCAGACCGCCGTTTATCAGCTGCTGTTTCTGGATAAAATTCCACCCAGTGCGGCGGTGAATGAGGCGGTGAAGCTGGCCCGGGCCCACAGCAGGAATCCCAGGACCCCCGGCATGGTCAATGGCATCCTGCGCGCCATGCTGCGCCGGATGCCGCTGCCCCTGCCCCAGGGAGAGGACGCCGTGGAGACGATGTCCCTCCGGACCAGCCATCCCCGATGGCTGACCCGGGCCTTTGTTCAGCGCCTGGGGGAGGCGGGGGCCCAGGCCCTGCTGGAGGCGGACAATGGCCTGACCCCAGTCACAGCCCAGGTCAATGTCCTGCGCGTCTCGCCGGAGGACCTGGCGGCACAGCTCAGCGGGGCGGGGGTGTCCGTTCAGCCGCATCCCTGGATGCCCGGCTGCCTGCTGCTGCGGGACACCGGGAATCTGGAACTGCTGCCGGCGTTCCGGGACGGCCTGTTTTACATTCAGGACTGCGCGGCGCGCCTGGCCGTGACGGCGGCCGGCCTGCAGCCCGGCCAGCGGGTGCTGGACTGCTGCGCGGCGCCGGGCGGGAAGTCCTTTGCCGCCGCCATGGATCTGGAGAACCGCGGGGAAGTGGTATGCTGCGACATCCATCCCCATAAGATAAAACTGCTGGAGGCAGGGAGGGCCCGACTGGGCCTGGACGTCCTCCGGCCCACCCTTCAGGACGGCTCGAAGCTGCGGGAGGACTGGCTGGACCGCTTTGATGCGGTGCTGGCCGACGTGCCCTGTTCCGGGCTGGGCATCATCCGGAAAAAACCGGACATCCGGTACAAGGACCCGGCTGCCCTGGAGCGGCTGCCTGAAATTCAGCAGGGGATTCTCGCCTGCAATGCAAATTATGTCAGAAGGGGCGGCGTGCTGCTCTACTCCACCTGCACGCTGCTGCAGCGGGAGAATGAGGACGTGGTGGCCGGATTCCTGGCCAGCCGTCCGGACTATGAGCTGGAGGCCTTCTGCCTGCCCCGCTGGGGCCGGCAGGAACCGGGCATGACCACCTTCTGGCCTCACATTCACGATACGGACGGATTTTTTGTCGCGAAACTGCGCAGGAAGGAGTGACAGTGCCGGATGGTGGATCTGAAATCCATGACGCAGGAGGAAATGACCTCCTTTTTCAAAGAGCTGGGTCAGCCTGGGTTCCGGGCCAAGCAGGTCTTTCAATGGCTGCACCGGGGCGCACAGTCCTTCTCCGAGATGAGCAATCTGCCCAAGGCCCTGCAGCAGCAGCTGGCGCAGATGTGCCGGCTCACCGTGCCGGAGGTGGTGCGCAGGCAGGAGTCCGCCCTGGACGGGACCATCAAGTACCTGTGGCGGCTCTGGGACGGAAACTGCATTGAGAGCGTACTCATGCGCTATCATCACGGGAATACCCTGTGCGTCTCCTGCCAGGCGGGCTGCAACATGGGCTGTGTGTTCTGCGCCTCCACGCTGGGCGGAAAGGTGCGGAATCTGGAGCCGTCTGAAATTCTGGATCAGGTGATCTTTGCCCAGAAGGACAGCGGCGCCCACATTTCCAACATCGTCATGATGGGGATCGGGGAACCGCTGGACAACTTCGAGAATGTGCTGCGTTTTCTGGAACTGGTCAACCATCCTGACGGGCTGAACATCGGAATGCGCCACATCTCCCTGTCCACCTGCGGTTTGATAAACAAAATTGACAAATTGGCCGATTTGGAGTTACAATTAACCTTGAGCGTATCCCTGCATGCCCCGGATGACGAAACCAGATCCAGGCTGATGCCGGTGAACCGTGCCGTGGGAGTGGATCGGCTGATGAGGAGCTGCCGGAGGTATTTTGAGCGCACCGGCAGGCGGATTTCCTATGAATACGCCATGATCGACGGGGTCAATGACAGCGACCGTCAGGCCGATCTGCTGGCTGACTTGCTGAACGGGCAGTCGGCCCATGTGAATTTAATTCCGCTGAACGATGTGGAGGAGTCACCCCTGAAACCGAGCCGCCGGGTGCGGCAGTTCCAGCAGAGGCTGGAGGGACACGGGGTCACCGCCACCGTCCGGCGCAAATTGGGCAGTGATATTGACGCATCCTGCGGCCAGCTTCGCCGCAAACAGATGAAAGAAGGCATGCTCTGCCCTGGAAAGGACACAACGCCATGAACTTTTTTGGATTGACAGATACCGGCTCGGTCCGCAGAGACAATCAGGACAGCTATGCCATCCGCGTGCCGGACGACCGGATGGCGGTAGCGGTGGTCTGTGACGGCATGGGCGGGGCCCAGGCAGGGAACGTGGCCAGCGCTGTGGCAGTGGAATCCTTTGCCGCCGCGGCGGAGGACGCCTGCCGGGAGGAGCTCCCGGAGAGCGACGGGGCCTGGGAGCGTCTGGCCGTCGCCGCCTGCAAAAAGGCCAATCAGGTGGTCTTCGAGCTCTCCCAGTCCAACCCGGAATATGCCGGGATGGGCACCACCCTGGTGGGGGCCCTGGTGCTCCCGGAGAAGCTGTTTGTGGTCAATGTGGGAGACAGCCGTGCCTATCTGATCCGGAACGGGGAAATCCATCAGATCACCCGGGATCACTCCCTGGTTCAGCTGCTGGTAAGCCGGGGGGAGCTGACTGCCGAACAGGCCCGGGTGCATCCCAAGAAGAACCTGATTACCCGGGCGCTGGGGGTGGACCCGGAGGTGCAGGCAGATGTGTTCTGCGTCCCGGCGGGCCCGGGAGACCGCCTGGTGCTCTGCTCGGACGGACTGACCAATCTGATTCCCGACGAAGAGCTTCTGGAGGCCTGCCGTGAGGGTGAGCCGGAGACGTGCTGCAGGCACCTGATGGCGCGCACCCTGGAGCTGGGAGCTCCGGACAACGTGACAATTGTCATGGCACAGCTGTAAACGAGGAGGACTTTACCATGGATCAATACATAGGTAAAATGCTCGACAATCGGTACGAGATTCTGGAGCGCATCGGAATCGGCGGAATGGCCGTGGTGTACAAGAGCCGGGACCACCGCCTCAACCGTCTGGTGGCGGTGAAAATCCTCAAGCCGGAACTGGCCAATGACGCAGAATTCCGCCGCCGGTTCCACGACGAATCCCAGGCTGTCGCCATGCTCTCCCATGTCAACATCGTATCGGTCTATGACGTCAGCCACTCCGACGGGCTGGATTACATCGTCATGGAACTGATTGACGGCATGACGCTGAAGCAGTATATGCAGAAGCGGGGAACTCCCCTGAACTGGCGGGAGGCCATCCACTTTATCACTCAGATTCTCCGCGCCCTGGGCCATGCCCACGGCAGGGGAATTGTCCATCGGGACATCAAACCCCAGAACATCCTGGTGCTCCGGGACGGCAGCATCAAGGTGGCGGATTTCGGGATCGCCCGGCTGACCAGCGCGGCCCAGGCCACCCTGACCCAGGAGGCGCTGGGGTCGGTCCACTACATCTCTCCGGAACAGGCGAAGGGAAGTCAGGTGGACGGGCGCTCCGACCTCTATTCCGCCGGTGTGGTGCTGTATGAGATGCTCACGGGCCGGCTGCCCTTTGAGGGCGAGACCCCGGTATTTGTGGCCATTCAGCACATCAACTCCATTCCCATCTCCCCCCGGGAGCTGAATCCGGAGATCCCGCCGATGCTGGAAGCCATCACCATGAAGGCCATGGCCCCCGATCCGGACCAGCGCTACGCCTCCGCGGAGGAGATGCTGGCGGATTTGCGGGAGTTCCGGAAAAATCCGGACGCAGCCTGCTCCGACCGGACTGACGGCATGCAGGAGGATGAGGAGGAGGTGGAGGAGCCCACGGTGGTGGTCTCCCTGTCTGACCTCACCTCCGGAGAGAAGTCGGTTGGAAAGGAGCCGGAGCCCAGACCCAGGCACCGGGAACAGCAGGAAACGCGTATCGAGCAGCCGGAGCGCCGGCGCAGGGTGCGGGAACCGGAGCAGGAAGAAATGGAAGAGCCACGCAGAAAGCGCCGGGGTGTCCCTGTGGGACTGATCGCCGTGGTGGTCATCCTGCTCTTTGTGGGCGGCATCATCTATTTTGCCTATACCCTGTTTTCCCAGGAGGCACACAATCAGCCCCAGGGGCTGTCTGTGCCCAGCCTGCTGGGCTATACCATGGAGGAACTGCAGGCAGACCCGACCATCCAGGGCGAATTCACGGTGGAGATCGGCGCCACGATGTTCAGTGAGTATCCCGAGGGGGAGATCTGCGACCAGACTCCGGCGGCCGGCGAGATGATCCGAGGAGGCAACAAGGTGATCACAGTCACCATCAGCGGCGGTGAAGAGGGCATTTACATGCCCGAGGTGGAGGGCCAGCTGGCCACCACGGTGATCGATCAGCTGCAGAACATGGACCTGTACGTGAGGCAGGAGCGGGAAAACTCCACGATTTCCGAGGGCTATGTGATTGATTGCACCCCGGAGCCCAACACCAAGCTGAACCGGGGCGATACCGTGACCATCGTCATCAGCGATGGCCCGGAGGAGGAGCCCCCGGTCACAGTCCCGCGCTTTGTGGGCCTGGACATTGAACAGGTGCGGGATCAGATGAACAGCCTTGGGCTCACGGTGGGAACCGTCTCCCCCTTCTACAACGACGAGTACCCAAAGGATACGGTGATATGGCAGAGCGTGGATCAGGGCACCCAGGTGGAGAAGGGCACGGTGATCAATTTCCAGATCAGCGACGGACCTGCGCCGGAGCCCTCTGTGGAACCCACCGAAGAGCCCAGCGACCCCATAGTCATTCCCACCCAGGATGTGAACGTGCCGGTGGGCACGAAAGAAGTGACGGTGAATCTCAGCGATTACAGCGGAATGGTGTCGGTCCGGATCCTGGTGGGAGGTCGCCAGATATTTGACAATATGGTGGACTGCTCTGAGGTGCAGTACATTTCCCGCCATGTGACCGGTTCCGGTACGCAGACCGTCAGTATCTATATCAACAACTCCCTGGTTGAGAGTTACCCCATCACCTTCAACTGATATGACCGGTGTCATTGTCAAGGCGCTGAGCGGCTTCTACTATGTGCACACGGCAGGGGATGAGATCATCGCCTGCCGCGGCCGCGGAAAGCTGCGCCACGAGAGAATTACCCCGCTGGTGGGAGACCGGGTAGAGATCACCTGCCAGCAGGACGGTACCGGCCGGGTGGATGCGGTATTGCCCAGGATCAATGAATTCCAGCGGCCCATGGCCGCCAATATCCAGCAGATGATCATCGTGGCCTCCGGCGCCATTCCGGTGACGGATCCCTACCTCATCGACCGGATGATCGCCATGGCGGAATGGAAGAACTGCGTGCCCATTGTCTGCTTCAACAAATGCGACCTGTGCCGCATGGATGAGCTGGCCGCGGTTTACGATCAGGCGGGCTTCCAGACACTCCAGGTCAGCGCGGAGACTGGGGAAGGCATGGAAAAACTGGCTGCTGTGCTGGCTGGCAAGGTATCTGCCTTCACAGGAAATTCCGGCGTCGGCAAGTCCAGTATTCTCAATGCGCTTCATCCGGGCTTCCGCCTGCAGGTGGGCGAGGTCAGCGAGAAGCTGGGGCGGGGCAGACATACCACCCGCCATGTGGAGCTCTTCCGGGTCTGCGGCGGGCTGGTGGCGGATACGCCCGGCTTCTCCTCCCTGGATGCGGAGGAGATGGAGCAGGTCCCCAAAGAGGAGCTGGCCAGGGTGTTCCGGGAGTTCCTCCCCTATGAGGACCAGTGCCGGTTTGCCGGCTGTGCCCATTACAAGGAGAAGGGCTGCGCGGTCCGGGATGCGGTGAAGCAGGGTCGGATTGCCCCCAGCCGGTACCACAGTTATGTGCGTCTGTATGAGCAGGCCCTGACGCACAAGAGCTGGGAGAACAACACCAAGCGATAAAAGTGTCACCTGACAAGCCTCCTTCTTCATAGACTGGACCAGAATCCGGTTTATGAGGAAGGAGGCTGTTTTCATGCGGATCATGGTAGTCAAGTTTCCAAAGGCGCTGTGCGGGCTGCTGCGTAAAATCCTGCACATGGAATGATGGCTTCCGGCATAATCCCGGTGAGCTTTACATATAGGTGTCTTAGCAGCAAACCGAAGGAGCCGCCCGCCGGCGCGGCGGATCTCCTCATGTGCATCAGAATTTGAGCAAGGAGAGGACACCTATGGAATTGGAACTGCAGCGTCAGACCCTGGAGGGATTCCGGCTGATCTTCGATGCCGCGCTGGCGCAGGAGGAAACGTTGGAGTGTATTGTCCCGGACGCACTGCCCGATGTGGACCGGATTGTGGGCGCGGAGGGCAGCGTCTATCTGAAAAGCAAAGAGGCCGGAGCGGGTACCTTCCGTCTGGGGGGCAGCGTGCACGTCACGGTGCTGTACATCCCGGAGGGCGAGGGCGCCTTGCCGAGGACCATGGAGGCCCAGATCCCCTTTCAATGCGTCAAGGACTGCCCGCAGCTGAATGATACCTGTCAGATTCATGTGGATGCCTCTGTGGTCTGCGCGGATGCCAGGGACATCAATCCCCGCAAACTGCTGCTGCGTGCCAGCCTGATGTTCCAGGTGCGGGTCTATGACCGGGAACTGCGGCAGCTCACCTGCGATGCGGAGGGGTACGAGGGCAGGAGTCTGGAAAAGCAGTTTGTCCAGAGCGTGGACTGCGCGGTCTCTCAGGTGCTGGAGAAACCGTTCCTCTTCTCAGATGTGCTGCATCTGCCTGCGTCCAAACCCGTGATGGAGGAGCTGCTGTGGGCCCGGGCGCAGGTGGGCGGCGCGGAGGCCAAGGTCATCGGGAAGAAACTGATCTGCAAAGGGGAAATCCACCTGTCTGCCGTGTACCGGAACGAGGCGTCGGTGCTGACGGCCGGTTTTGACCTGCCGTTTTCACAGATCTTTGACCTGGAGGAGGCCATGGACGAGTGTGATCTGGATCTCACTGTCCTGATTACCGGGATGCACTGCAGTTTGCAGGAGGGGGAACTGGCGGTCAGCCTGGAGGCGCTGGCTCAGGCGGAGCTGTGGATTCGCCGGCCGGTGACCCTGCTGGCCGACGCATACTGCACCGGCTGCCCATTGGATGTGGAGCGCGCGCCGTGTACCCTGTGCGTTTCCGCGCAGCACGCGGAGCGCGCCGAGACCGCGCGCCAGTTCTGCGAGTCTGGGATTCCCGCCAGGCAGGTGCTCATGTGCACGGCGGCTGTGGAGTGCGTGGAGAGCAAACAGGAAGAGGGACGGCTGTGCTGCACGGCCCGGATCCGCGCCGAGGTCCTCTATCTGACGGAGGACAGTGCGCTGTGCGCGGTGGGCTATACACTGCCGGTACAGTGCGAGATCCCGGTGCCGGAGAAAACGCAGTGCCGGTGCACCTGTATCCCCAGAGGGGAGAGCACCGCAGTCCCTGTGACCGGCGGGCTGGAGGTGCGGTGCGACGTGCTGTTCCGCTGGGTGACTGTGAAGACGGAGCGCACGCCCTGCGTGCTCAGCCTGAAACCGGGGGCGGTTCCGGCCGCCCAGACGCCCCGGCCGTCCCTGATTGTCCGGATGGTGGGGGAGGGGGAGAGCCTTTGGGAGGTGGCCAAATCCTGTGGCTCCACCATCCATGATATCCAGGCGGCCAACGAACTGGACGGCGGGCCGGTGAGCCAGGGGACGCTGCTGCTGATCCCTGCCAGCCGGAACTGAAGGACAGACTCCTGACGCGGCAAACCCGCATCAGGAGTTTTTCCTGTGTAAAATTGCGGGAGCAGGGGCAGACAGCCTGTCATATTCCAGAGCTTATCCCCATACACATGGAACAAACAGGGGCGAGGAGGTAGTTGCTTTGGAAAACCACAGGCTGTATGAGGAGATTGCGCAGCGGACCCAGGGCGATATTTATATCGGTGTGGTGGGACCGGTCCGGACCGGGAAGTCCACGTTTATCAAACGGTTCATGGAGACCCTGGTCCTGCCCAAGATTGAAAATACCTATGTGAGGGACCGGGCCAGGGATGAACTGCCTCAGAGCGGGTCCGGGCGGGTGGTGATGACGGCGGAGCCGAAGTTCGTGCCGGAGGACGCGGTGGTCATGGCGATGGAGGACGGCAGTACCTTCTCGGTCCGGTTGATTGACTGCGTGGGGTATATGGTGCCCAGCGCCCTGGGTCAATTTGACGGGGAATTGCCCCGTATGGTGACCACGCCGTGGTTTGACCATGAGATTCCCATGACCCAGGCGGCGGAATTCGGCACCAGGAAGGTGATCACCGATCACTCCACCATCGGCATTGTGGTGACCACGGACGGGAGCGTGACGGATATTCCCCGGGAGGACTACCTGGAGGCGGAGGAGCGGGTCATCACTGAGCTGAAGGAGCTGGGAAAACCGTTTGTGGTGCTGCTCAACTGCGCCCAGCCCTACAGTGAACGGGCACAGGGGATCCGGGCCGAGCTGGCAGAGCGGTACAACGTCACCTGCCTTGCGGTCAACTGCCTGACCCTGGATGAAAACGGCGTCAGCGAGATCATCCGCGGGGTACTGCGGGAATTCCCCATGAAGCAGCTGAATCTCTACCTGCCGGCCTGGGTGGATGTGCTGCCCTTCGATCACCCCATCAAGAGCGGCCTGTACGCCATGATCCGGGAGGAGACCGCCGGCCTGCGGCGCATCCGGGATGCGGAACACGCGGTGAGCGCCATGGCGGAACGGGAGGAAGTCAGCTCCGCTGCGCTCAATAAAATGGACATGGGCAGCGGAGTGGTCACCGCCACACTGGAATTGCCCCGCAGCCTGTTCTACACCACGGTGTCGGAGCAGTGCGGGCTGACCATTGTGGACGACGGGGACCTGATCGCCCAGCTGACCCAGCTGGCCGCCATGAAGCGCAGCTATCAGAAGGTGGAGGCGGCCCTGGCCCAGGTGGAGTCCTCCGGGTATGGGATTGTCATGCCGGACCCGGAGGAGATGGTGCTGGAAGAGCCGGAGATTGTCAAGCAGGGAGGACGGTATGGCGTGCGCCTGAAGGCCGCGGCGCCCTCCATCCACATGATGAAGGCGGAGATCAAGACCGAGCTGTCCCCCATCATGGGGACGGAAAAGCAGTCGGAGGAGATGGTGGACTATCTGCTGCGGCAATTCGAGGGGGACACCGGGAAAATCTGGGACTCCAACATCTTCGGACGGTCCTTCCACGAGCTGGTGGGAGAGGACCTGCAGAGCAAGCTCAAACGGATGCCGGAGG
The DNA here is from genome assembly GCA_944385435.1 of uncultured Oscillospiraceae bacterium. Classification (GTDB taxonomy): domain Bacteria; phylum Bacillota; class Clostridia; order Oscillospirales; family Oscillospiraceae; genus Enterenecus. The sequence continues at coordinate 6,344 of CALWXG010000010.1, read as the reverse complement.
ACGCCAGGGAAAAATTGCGGGAGACGCTGGAGCGCATCATCAACGAGGGCTCCGGCGGACTGATTTGCATCATTCTGTGAATGCGGGACAGAAAAATTCCCGGAAGTGCGGCGGTGCACTTCCGGGAATTCTGATGTGTGCGGTCAGGCGCTCAGCGGGAATTTTGGTCCTCGTCTGGCTTGGGCCGGCTGAGCCGGGTCAGTACGCTGACAATGCCGATGATGACCAGAATCACCACAAAGATACCCAGCATACCCAGGCCCATCACTTCCAGTGAGATGAGTACATTTTCCATAGTCAGTTACCCTCCGATCAGTACGGGGATGAGGTTGAGCAGGATGCCGCCGGCCAGCACGGAGCCGATCTGACCTGAGACATTGGCTCCGATGGCGTGCATCAGCAGATGGTTCTGGTTGTCCTCTTTCAGGGCCATCTTCTGGATCACCCGGGCGGACATGGGGAACGCGGAGATGCCGGCCCCGCCGATCATGGGGTTGATCTTCTTCCCCTGGGGGAGGAACAGGTTCATGATCTTGGCGCACAGCACGCCGCCGATGGTATCCATCACAAAGCCCAGCAGGCCCAGGCACATGATGAGGATGGTTTCCAGATTGACAAACTGTTCCGCCTTCATGGAGAAGGAGATGGTCAGGCCCAGCAGCAGGGTGATGATGTTGGCAAACTCATTCTGAGCGGTCTGGGACAGGGAGTTGAGCACCCCGCACTCCCGCAGCAGATTGCCGAACATGAGAAAGCCCACCAGGGAGACGGACATGGGGGCGATGAGCCCGGCGATGATGGTGACGATGATGGGGAAGAGGATCCGGGTGGTCTTGGAGATGTTCCGCGGGTTGTAGGGCATGCGGATCAGGCGCTCCTTCCTGGTGGTCACCAGCTTGATGGCGAAAGGCTGTACAATGGGGACCAGAGCCATGTAGGAGTAGGCGGCCACGGCGATGGCGCCCACATATTTGGACTTGAAGATCTGGGACACCAGCAGGGCAGTGGGGCCGTCCGCAGCAGCCACACTGGCAATGGAGGCGGCATCCAGCAGGTCAAAGCCCATCATGGTGGCGACCATCAGGGAGAAAAAGATGCCGAACTGAGCGGCCGCGCCGAAGACCATCATCTTGGGATTGGACAGCAGGGGGCCGAAGTCGATCATGGCTCCGATGCCGATGAACAGCAGGATGGGCAGGGCTTCCGAGGCCTCAATGGTGGTCTCAAACAGCCATTGAATGATGCCGTTGGACTCAATGCCGCCCTGCAGGGTCTGATCCAGGACGCCGGAAAAGGGCAGGTTGACCAGGATCGCGCCGAACCCCATGGGCATGAGCAGGGCCGGTTCGAACCCTTTTTTCAGGGCAAGATAGATCAGGACTCCGCCGATGACATACATAATCAGCTGCTGCCATGTGATGGCGAGAAGTCCGGAAAGCAGGAATTCCAAAGTGTTACACTCCCTTTCTCGAGATGGCCGGTCTCAGTTGAGAATGACCAGGGGCACGCCGGATTCCACACTGGCGCCCTGGGAGACCAGGACCTGAGCCACGGTGGCATCATGGGGGGCCACGATCTCATTTTCCATCTTCATGGCCTCCAGCACCACCAGGACCTGCCCGTTTTTCACCGGAGTGCCCGGGGCAACTTTCACCGCCACAATGGTGCCGGGCATGGGGGCCTTGATCTCTTCCCCGGCGACATGCGCCTGCGGGGCGGCCGGAGCGGGAGCGGGCTGGGCAGCCGCAGGGGCGGGGGCCGGCGCGGAGGGTGCGGGCTGGACCGCGGGGGCGGGGGCCGGCGCGGAGGGTGCGGGCTGGACCGCGGGGGCAGGGGCATCGGTTACATTGAGCAGCACCGCCTGCGCCTTGTCCACCTCCACCTCATAGTTTTTACCGTTCAATGTCACAATGTATTTCATATTGATCTCCTCCGGCCTCAGATTTGCTTGATGGATGTGACCTGCATGCCGTTGAATTCCTCCCCCAGGCTGTCCGCCACAATGGCAATGATCAGCGCGGCGGTGGCATCGTCACAATTGGTCAGCCTGCACTGAGCGACGATGGGGGCCCCGGAAGCGGCGGGCTGTGCCGGAGCAGGTTCGGGAACCGGCTGTGCAGGCCGGGCGCTGTGCGCCTGCTCTGCCTGCTTCCGCTTTGCGGTCACCACGCGGGTGATCACAGCCAGGGCAATGGCGATCACAACCAGCACAAGGATTACGCCGACTTCGGACAAGCCCAGAGTTTCAGCAATACTTCTATCCATGCCGCATCACCTACGCCTTCCGGATGGAGTAGGTCACGGTGTGGCTCTCCTTCTCCAGCCGGTTCTGGAAGAACTTTTCGGCCACCACCGGGAACAGCGCATAGGACAGGACATCTTCTTCACTGCGGGCCAGATCCCCGATCTCAGCCCGGACCTTTTCGTACTCCGGCTCCAGCGTATCGGCAAAGCGCCCTTCGATCACCGGCTCGTCGCCCAGCACCTGCTTGCGCAGCGCCTCATTGACGGCCCCGGGCGCCCGGCCGTATTCGCCCCGCAGATAGGCCTTGATCTCCTTGGAGACGTTTTTGTACCGCTCGCCGGCCAGCACGTTGGCCACTGCCTGGACGCCCACCATCTGACTGGACGGAGTCACCAGCGGGGGATAGCCCAGATCTTCCCGGACCCGGGGCGTCTCCTCCAGCACCTCCGGCAGCCGGTCCAGGGCGTTCTGTACCTTCAGCTGGGCCACCAGATTGGAGAGCATGCCGCCGGGGATCTGATAGACCAGGGCATCGGTCTCTGTATTCATCACGATGGGATTGAGCAGGCCACTGTCCAGCGCCCGGGCGTGGATGGGCTTGAAGTAGTCGTTGATCTGTTTGAGGACAGGCTCCTTCAGCCCGGTGTCGATCCCCATTTCCTTGAGCGCATAGTGCAGGGATTCCGTGGGCGGCTGGGAGGTGCCGCCGGAGAAGCAGGAGATGGCGCAGTCGATGGTGTCCGCGCCCGCCTCAGCCGCCTTGAGCAGGGTCATGGGGCCAAGACCGGTGGTGCAGTGGGTGTGCACCACGATGGGCAGCCTGATGTTCTGCTTCAGGGCGGAGACCAGGTCATAGGCAACTTTTGGCGTCATGATGCCCGCCATGTCCTTGATGCAGACGCTGTGGCAGCCCATTTTCTCCAGCTGCCGGCCCAGGTCCACAAACGTATCCAGCGTGTGGATCGGGCTGGTGGTATAGCACAGTGCGCCCTGGACCTGGGCCCCGGCGCGGATGGCCTCGTCCACAGCCACCTCAATATTGCGCAAATCGTTCAGCGCGTCAAAAATCCGGATGACGTCGATGCCGTTTTCCACCGACTTGCGGACAAATCTCCGGACGATGTCGTCAGGGTAGTGTTTGTATCCCAGAATGTTCTGCCCGCGCAGGAGCATCTGCAGCTTGGTGTTTTTCACGTGGCGGCGGATGGTCCGCAGACGTTCCCAGGGATCCTCATCCAGATAGCGCAGGCAGGAGTCAAAGGTGGCTCCGCCCCAGCATTCCAGAGAGGTGTACCCGGCCTGGTCCATCACGTCCAGAATTCCCTCAAAATCCTTCAGGGGCATCCGCGTGGCGATCAGGGACTGGTTTGCGTCCCGCAGAACGGTTTCCGTGACATGGATTTTCAAATGGGTTCACTCCTTACATGTTGCAAGATATACAATAAACAAGGATTCGTTTCATGCGTTTCTTGTCGAAAATCCAAAACGCACAGTTCACATGATACCATAAATCTCAGTTTTTGCAAGGGACAAATCGCCGATCTTTATAAAACATAGTATAGCCAGAGGGGAGACAGGGAAGTCCTCTCAGCGGAAATTCCAGCCATAGCCTCCCGGCGGAACGGCAAAAATGCAGGGAAGAGAAGCCGAGCCTGCAAAAGAGGAGGTGCAAACCGTTGCCGGAGGGGCTGAATGTACCAGAAACGAATTTCTGAATCTGCGGTGATGCGGATGCCGGCCTGCCGGACATGTGGGCACAAAAACCGCGCAGCAATTTCAGGCGGCCGGCGCTGCGCAGCCTGCTGCCTGGAAGTTTGAGGCAAGCAGATCAGTCGAACATGGGCTGGGCAATGCGCCGCAGACGGTCCGGGTTCAGCAGCCGAAGTGTGCCGTACCCGGTGGCGAGCATGCCTTCCCGGTCCAGCTGTCCCAGTACCCGGCTCACCGTCACCCGGCTGACTCCCACGCCCTGGCCGATCTCCTCGTGGGTGCAGGACAGGGTGCCGTCCGGACCCACGGGCTGGTCCAGCAGGTAGCGGGCAATCCGCTGCCGGGCGGGCAGGGAGGCGCTGCCCACGTGGTGGGACAGAATCCGCACCGTCCGGGCCAGATACTGCAGCATGGGCAGGGCCAGCTCCGGGTGGCGGAGAAACACCGCGTCCAGCTGCGGCCGGTCCACGGAGAACACCAGACAGGCACTCACCGCCACGGCGGAGGACACCCGGGGGCAGTTGTCGAAAAAAGAGGCCTCTCCCATGAGGTCGCCGGCCCGGTGCACCGTGAGGATCCGCTCTTCCCCGGAGTCCAGGCTGATAAAACTGCGTGCCTCCCCCTCCTTCAGATAGTAAAAACACTCCGGCTGTGTGCCCTGAAGATAGATGAGTTGCCCCGCGCTGTACTGCTTTGGCGGGCGACCTTCTCCCAGCAGGTCCCAGATCGGCATAAAACCGCCTCCTTCCGGCCCAGATTGTATCATAGTTTACATTCTTTTTGCAAGGGTTCTGTCATACTACGGGTATCAAGACCGCAGAAAGAAGGTACTACCATGGGTATGACCATGACACAGAAAATTCTGGCCAGATCCGCCGGCCTGGACAAGGTGGAGGCGGGCCAGCTCATCGAGGGCAAGCTGGATCTGGTCCTGGGCAACGACATCACCACGCCTGTGGCCATCACCGAGTTTGAAAAGGCCGGGCTGACCCGGGTCTTTGACCGGGACAGGATCGCCATTGTGCTGGATCACTCCACCCCCTGCAAGGACATCAAGTCCGCTCAGCTGTGCGCGAAGTGCCGGGACTTTGCGAAGCAGCATCAGATCACCCACTTTTATGATGTGGGACAGATGGGAGTGGAGCATGCGCTGATCCCGGAGAAGGGGCTTGCCGCCCCTGGAGAGGTCATCATCGGCGCGGACTCCCACACCTGTACCTACGGCGCCCTGGGGGCCTTCTCCACCGGCGTGGGGTCCACCGACATGGCCGCCGGAATGGCCACCGGCACTGCCTGGTTCAAGGTGCCCCAGGCCATCAAGGTGGAGCTGAAGGGCAAGTTCCAGCCCTATGTCAGCGGAAAGGACCTGGTGCTCCACCTTATCGGCATGATCGGGGTGGACGGAGCGCTGTATCAGTCCCTGGAGTTCTGCGGGGAGGGGGTGGCCAGCCTGGAGATGGACGACCGCTTCACCATCTGCAACATGGCCATCGAGGCCGGCGCCAAAAACGGCATCTTCCCGGTGGACGACCAGACCATCGCCTATCTGAAGGGCAGAGTGGACCGGGAGTACACCGCCTTTGCGGCGGACCCGGACGCGGTGTATGCCCGGGAAATCGTCATCGATCTGTCCCAGCTGCGGCCCACCGTGGCGCTGCCCCATCTGCCCTCCAACACCAAAACGGTGGACGAGGCCGCGGGCAAAAGCATTCAGCAGGTGGTCATCGGCTCCTGCACCAACGGCCGGCTGAAGGACCTGCGGGAGGCCGCCGCCATTCTCCGGGGCAAAAAGGTGGCCGACGGGGTGCGGTGCATTGTCATCCCCGCCACCCAGCAGATCTATCTGGACGCCATGGCTGAGGGCCTGATCGCCGACTTCATCAACGCCGGCGCGGCGGTGTCCACCCCCACCTGCGGTCCCTGCCTGGGCGGACATATGGGCGTACTCAGCGACAATGAATGGGCCATCTCCACCACCAACCGGAATTTTGTGGGCCGCATGGGTCCCACCAGCTCCATGATCATCCTGGCCAGCCCCGCCGTGGCGGCGGCCTCGGCCATCACCGGTGTGGTCACGGACCCGGCCAAGGTTTAAGAGGGGGTAAGACAGATGAAGATTTACAAATATGGAGATAATGTGGATACTGACGTGATCATCCCCGCCCGGTATCTCAACGCCCCGGATGAAAAGTCCCTGGCCTCCCACTGCATGGAGGATATCGATGCCGCCTTCGCCTCCACCGTGGAGGCCGGCGACATCGTGGTGGGGGGGAGCAACTTCGGCTGCGGCTCCTCCCGGGAGCACGCCCCCCTGGCCCTGAAGTCCTGCGGCGGCAAGTGCGTCCTGGCCAGGGGCATTGCCCGGGTATTCTACCGCAAAGCCATTAAC
>CALWXG010000009.1 GCA_944385435.1 uncultured Oscillospiraceae bacterium | reverse complement strand
ATAAAAATTCAAACTGGCTGTTGAGATTCGGAAGATTTGATGGTAAGATAATACTAGGATAGTACTGTTATGCGATTAAAATACTGCAGTGAGCAATATAAATGTGAGGCTGGAGATGGGTAGGCAGATGGAACGTGCAGATAGAAATAGGAGCGTTGAAAAAGCCGAAGGCACCAATTTAAATCTACGGCATGAGCGGTACAGAGGCCTTTTGAAGAATTTCACACTCATGAACGATATTTTCATGAGAAATGTGTTCAAAGACCGGGAATGTACAGAGTACGTCCTCCAGGTTATTCTGGAAAAGAAAGACTTGAAAGTGCGGGAGCAAATAATTCAGAAGGATTATAAAAACCTGCAGGGACGTTCGGCCATCCTCGATTGTGTAGCTTTGGATGCAGATGAAAGGCAATATAATATAGAAATCCAGCAGGAAAATGAGGGGGCTTCGCCGAAAAGAGCGAGATACCACAGCGGACTGATGGATATGAACACGCTTTGCGCCGGTCAGGATTTTGATGAACTGCCGGAAAGTTATGTGATCTTTATTACCCGTGATGATACGTTGGGGTATGGCCTGCCGATTTACCACATTCGGAGAATGATTGAAGAAAACAAAGAAGAATTTCTGGATGAATCGCATATCATATATGTAAATTCGCGCGTACAGGATGATACGGAACTGGGTCATCTCATGCATGATCTGCATTGCAAGAACGCTGATGAGATGCATAGCGGTATCCTGGCAAGACGAGTCAGGGAGTTAAAAGAAACTCAGAAGGGAGTGGAAAATATGTGTCGTGAAATGGATCAGATTTATAAAGAAGGCAGAGAAGAAGGCAGAGTAGAAGGCCGAGAAGAAGGCAGAGTAGAAGGCCGAGAAGAAGGCCGAGAAGAAGGCAGAGAAGAAGGCAGAGAAGAAGGAATAGAAATAGGCGAGAAGAGAGGACGTATGGAAACCAAGCGCGAAAATGCAATTTCCATGGCGGAACTCGGATTGTCGATAGAGCAGATCGCGAAGGTCGTAAAAGAGAATGTGAATCTCGTTCAGAAATGGATTGCAGAGGGCATGACCCTGGCAAAATAAGATTCCTGAATCCGTGAAGTTCAGGCTTGAAGATATCCAGCCCGCAGAAAGTGGGCTGGATTCTCGGTAAGCAATAACCTTTGACAGCTGATGGGGAGCTTTTTCGCTCCCGGACAGTTGCCAGGGGGAAACAAGGGCATGCAAAATAGGCCCCCGCAGCGAGCAACGTCAGTCTGCCTCCGGATCCATGGATGATGCAGAATGCGGATATGACTCCAAGCTGCGATATAAGCCGCTATTCCCGGGAGGCCTGGCTGTTTCTGAATCACCTGACCACTACCATCGGTGTCCAGACCATTGAGGAGACTGCATTGATCGGCGAATCCAAGAACATTTCTTACAAAGACCTGATGCAAACCCTGGTAAAAATCAACGCCGGCCTGATTGACGGGGAATGGCACATTTATCCGACCCCAAAGAGCGCCCGGACGATTTGTGAAAAGATGGGGTTCTCTCCCGTGATAGTTCCCGCCTTCCTGTCCCGCCACAGACAGATCGGAGACACACCTGATTCTCAAAGCGTTACAGGTCAAAAGAAACTCAAAAGAAACTCAAAAGGGAGTGGTAAATATGTGCCGTGAAATGGATCAGATTTATAAAGAAGGCCGAGAAGAAGGTAGAAAAGAAGGCCGAGAAGAAGGCAGAAAAGAAGGCAGAGAAGAAGGAATAGAAATAGGCGAGAAGAGAGGGCGCATGGAAAGCAAGCGCGAAAATGCAATTGCCATGGCGGAACTCGGATTGTCGATAGAGCAGATCGCGAAGGTTGTAAAAGAGAATGTGGATCTCGTTCAGAAATGGATTGCAGAGGGCATGGCTCTGGCAGAATAAGTTTTTTAAAGGTGCAGGCTCCTGGTTTTGTCAGGTGTCCTGGGCTTTTTTGCTGTCCCGGATTTTTGGATGTATCCATGGGCGGTGTCAAAAATGTCTTGAATTTTCCCATGGAAAAAGGACAAGAACGGTGTTATAATCTATTCCGTTGCAGACGTTCGGCATCAGGCCGGGGAGAAAACAAAACTTGGGAGGATCTGGAATGGGAGAGACCGACAGAACCATAGGATATATTTGCCCTGTGTGCGGAAAGGCCGTGGTGGTGAAGCGCACCGCGTTCCAGCTGACTGCTGCAAGCAGTACCTTGCCCTGCCCCTGCGGGAAATCAGAGCTGACGATTGACCAGATGGGCGAGCGGTGCGAGATTACAGTACCCTGCCTGTTCTGTGCCAAGGATCATGTGGCTGCCTGCTCCAACGACGCTTTGCTGCATCAACGGCTGCTGGCCCTGTCCTGCACGGCTTCCGGGCTGGGATGCTGCTACATCGGGGAAGAGGACGCGGTGTTCCAGGCCATGGAGGAACTGGAGGCGGCGGTGGACAAGCTTCGTATGGATGATGCCATGGAGACCAGGGGTGTTTTTCTGGATGAAGTGGTGATGGGTGAGGTGCTTTCCGAGCTGAAGGAGATTGCCGGCCGGAAAGGCATCCGCTGCGGCTGCGGCAGTACGGACTACGGCATCAAAGTGGGCTATTCCGCAGTGGACCTGGTGTGTGCCAGGTGCGGCGCTGCGCTGCGCCTGCCTGCCGCCACGCCGGACGACCTGGACCGGCTGTGCGCCCAGTACACGCTGACCATTCCCGGGAAAAAGGAGAACTGACCCCATGAGTGTCTATTATGATATGGAATGCCGGGTGGATTCCCGGGATGTGGACCTGTTCAACCAGTGCCGGCCCTCGGCGGTGCTGGGGCTGCTCCAGGAGGCGGCCACCCGGGCGGCTCTGGCCCTGGGGGTGTCCGGACCGGAAGTGCGGGAGAAATACGGCTGCCTGTGGATGGTTACCCGCAACTGGGTGGAGCTGGATGCCCCGCTGCGGTGGAATGACCGCCTCACCATCCGCACCTGGCACCGGGGAGCGTCCGGTGTGTCCAGCTACCGTGACTTTGATCTGTACCGGGACGGGAAGCCCATCGGACAGGGAGTATCGGTCTGGGTCTTGGTGGAAGCGGACAGCCACAAGCTGTTCCGGATGAAAAACCTGACGGAATTCAACGGCACGGACGGCGGCGAGCTGAAAAAATCCATCCGGCTGCATCGGGTGGTCATGCCGGAGCAGTTTGATGGGCGCCATCGCCGGGATATGCGTTATTCCGATACCGACATCAACGGACATGTGAACAACATCCACTATGCCGACTTCGCCTGCGATGCCCTCCACCTGGAGAAGCTGGGACAGGGAAACTTTGTCCGTTCCTTCCAGATCGGCTATATCAGCGAGTGCCGCGCCGGGGAGACCGTCTGGGTGGATACAGCAGTCCGGGGGACGGAACTGTATGCCCGGGGAGAGGGCGAGGACGGCGCAGAGCGCTTCGACTGCTCCCTGACCCTGGAGCCGCTGCCGGACCGGTCCTGAGGCAGGCTGGAACGGAGGGCCGCCCCTTCCGCGCAGGGGCGGTATGAATTGCGATGGAGTTAGAAATCAATAACCGCAAAACAGGAGAGGGGGACAGCCCGTCGGGACGACGGCTGTCCTGCCGCTGTTTTGGGAGAGAGAATCCCCGGAGCCAGGACGGCCCCGGGGATTGCTGATTCATGGGGATTATTCAGGCCGGACAGGGTTGTTGGCCCCCAGGCTGTCAATGATGGTAATGACCAGACCGCGGATGCTGTTTTCTGTGGTGCGGTAGGGCGCAATGCGCAGGGTATAACAGCGGCCGTTCATGGCGGTGACTTCACGATCGATGGAGATCAGGTCCTTGAGAACCTTCTTGGCGTCCAGTTCGATGTCCTCGTCCGGGAAACTGTGGGCAAAAATCTGGATAGGACGTCCGATGTCGTGGTCCATCAGCTGGAATTCCCGGCCCACGTATTCGGTGAACTTGCGGATGTTCAGATTGCTGTCCACGAAAAGAATGCCGATCATGGTGGAAGACAGGAAGTTGGACAGGTCGTTGGTCATCATGGTCAGTTCGTCCAGCTTCAGCTGGTGTTCTGTATTGACGGTGTAGAGTTCTTCGTTTACGGACTGGAGCTCTTCCGTGGAGCTCTGCAGCTCCTCATTGGCGGTGAGCAGCTCCTCGTTGGCTGCTTGAAGCTCCCCGTTCACCGTTTCCAGCCGCTGGATGGTGGCCCGCAGATCGCTTTGGGAGACCTGGAATTCCCGCTCCAGGTCGGCGATGCGCTGGGCGGCTGTGGCGTCGATGTCGTATTTTTCCGCAACACCGCCCACATCCACCGTCTTGTTTTCCAAAAACAGAACGGCAGTGAGGGAGACGTCGCCGTCCCGATCGGTGGGAATGGGATGAACCATCAGGTCGATGACTTTTCGCCCGGAGGGGGCGTCCACCACAACGTCTGTATAAGTTACAGGGACCTGATCCTCCCGGGATTTGCTCAGGGCGGTGGAGGCGGGCAGGCGGAGATCTTTATGGAGCATGCTGAAGAAGTTCAATGTGGCTTTTCCTGGCGCAATGGTGAGATAATCTCCGTAATTGCCGAAGAAGTGGATGACATTGTTGTCGTCATCCAGCACCACAGAGGCCGGAAGAAACATCTCCAGGAACTTGGTATAGATGCCTTCCGGGACGGGGTCGCTCACCTGGTCGCCGGCCATGTGGGCACTGCGCAGGGAGAGCGCGTGGATATTGGGTATGTTGAAGGTGGGTGGTGCCAGATCTTCCACTTTTCCTTCCCCCTTATGAATGTAAATCTTTTCAGCTGCGCACACAGGCTTGAACAGACTGATGTATTCGCTGGCCGTCTCGCTCTTGCCTAGGAATAGGTAGCCGTTGTGTTTCAGGGCAGAGTGGAAGATGGCGAAAAGCCCTCTGCGCAGGACGGGCTGGAAGTAGATCATCACATTGCGGCAGCAGATCAGATCCAGTTTGCCGAAGGGAGGATCTGAGAACATGTTGTGGGTGGCAAAGACAATCATCCGGCGGATTTCCTTGGAAATCTGGTACTGGTCATTTTGCTTGATAAAGAAACGGGCCAGGCGGTCTGGAGAGACGTCGTCTATGATGTTTTCCGAAAAGGTGCCTTTGCTGGCCTGCTCAATGGATTTGCTGTCCACATCGGTGGCAAAGATTTTCACGTCCCGATGAGTCTGAATTTCGTCCATGGCCTCCCGGAACAGAATGGCCAGAGAATAGGCCTCTTCTCCGGTGGAGCAGCCGGCGCTCCACACACGGATGGGTTCATCCTCTTTGGAGCGCTCCACGATCTTGTAGATGGCATTGTATTTGAGCTTTTCAAAGAAACCGGGATCCCGGAAGAAGTTGGTCACGCCGATGAGAATTTCCTTGATGAGAATGTTGACTTCTTCCGAATTGTCTCCCAGCAGACGGGCGAACTCTGTCAGGGAGGCGGAGTGGGTTACTACCATGCGCCGTTCGATCCGCCGCAGGATGGTGGAGCGCTTGTAGTAGGTGAAGTCGATGCCGCTGGCATTTTTCAGGATGGCGTAGATGTGGGAGAGCGTTTCCTCCTCGGAGAACAGGGCCTCATCCTCAGGGAGGGCTCCATCGCCCTTGGGGACCCGGATAAGGGTGGGGGTGGTGGAAAAGTTGAGAATTTCCTCAGCGATTTCCTCGGGAGAGAGAATGAAGTCCGCCAGCCCGGTTTTGATGACGCTTTTGGGCATGCCGTCAAATTTAGCGGTCTCCGGCTCCTGGGCAATGACCAGGCCGCCCCGCTCTTTTACCGCCTTCACGCCGTTGGTTCCGTCAGAACCGGTGCCTGAGAGCACTGCCACGATGGAGTGCTCCCTGCGCTCATCTGCCAGTGACGTGAAGAAGATGTCGATGGGATGGTTCAGGGTTCCGGCGGAGTAGTCGGAGAGCACCAAATGATTGTGCTTCAGAGTCATGTACTTTTTGGGCGGAATAAGGTAGACGGTGTCTGCCTGCACCGGGGTTTCACTGATGACCTGGATGACGGGCATGTCTGTGTGCTTGCTGAGAATATCGGCCATCAGGCTTTTGTAGTCAGGGGACAGGTGCTGGATTACCACAAAGCTCAAACCGCTGTTGGCAGGCATGCAGTCAAAGAACTGCTGAAGGGCTTCCAGACCGCCGGCGGAGGCTCCAATGCCGATGATGAGCGGAGGCTGCTGCTGGGCTGCCTTTGACGCTGGGGCTTGGACTTGAGGCTGGGACTGGATATTATCGCTCATAAATGGTTCCTCCTATTGCCTTTAAAATCATGTTTCTGCCGGACGAAGGTACTTTTGTTCAAATTGCTGTGCAGGCATGGGACGGTCGTAGTAATAGCCCTGGCCGTATTGGCAGCCCATCTCTGCCAGTGCCGCGGCCTGATCTGTATTCTCGATGCCTTCTGCCACGCAGGTCACGCCGCAGGCATCGCAGATGCGGATGATGTCCTTTACCAGCATCCGGTCCACGGTATTGCTGGACAGATCGGCAACCAAACTGCGGTCCAGCTTGACGGTGTCAAAGCGGACACTGGTAAAAATAGCCAGGTTGGCGTATTGGGAGCCGAAGTCGTCCAGGACGACCTTGATTCCCGCCTCCCGGAACTGATCCAGCATGCTGGTGAAGGTGGCGCGCTCCAGGTTGCAGGCGCTTTCGGTGATCTCCAGTTCCAGAAGACCGGGGCGGATCAGGGGATAGCGGCTTTGAATGGCCAGGACGGAGGCCAGCGCGGAGGGACTGGCCAGGGAAATGCGAGAGAAGTTGACCGAGATGGGGATCAGGGACAGGTTCTCTTCCCGCCACTGGTCCAGCAGGGAGAGGACCCGCTCCAGCACGAACAGATCCAGGTCCCGGATGCTGCCGTCCTTCTCCATGGCGTCGATGAATTTGGCGGGAGGAATGATGGTGCCGTCGGAGGCCACCCCCCGGGCCAGCGCCTCCGCGCCCACCAGACGGCCGGTTTTCAGCTCGACGATGGGCTGCAGGAACACGGTGATCCGGTCGCTGTGGACCGCCTCGGCCACATTGGGGAACTGGGCGCTGGTCAGAGCCAGCTGGTCGGCGCTGGGAACCGTGTCCACATGCTCGCAGCGCATGATGGACCGGGCCTCGTTGACCAGGTTCTTCCCGTTGAACACGCCGTCGGACCAGGTGTAGCCGATGCGCACCTGCTTGGGATAGCGCCGCTGCATCAGGGAGCGCAGGCGGGTGCACCGGCCCAGAAAGACCTCCTGGGTGGTGTTGGGGCACAGGGCCACAAATTCGGCGTCCCAGGTGCGGAACAGCAGGGAGGGACCGAAGATATCCGTCAGGGTTTTGGAGACATACCAGAGCAGCTTGCTGCCGTACTCAAAGCCCAGGTTGCTGTTGAGGGCGGACAGGCTGGGCACGTCCAGGCAGACCGCGCCCAGGGAGCTGTAGGAGTCGGAGCTCAGGGAGTAGATCATATCCATGTAGGAGCGCAGGTTGGGCAGCTGGGTGAGGACCGTGGAGTGAGGGGCGCCGGCGCTCCCCTGTCCCTGCCCCTGGAACCGCTGGCGCTCCTTCAGCATATAGGGGATGATGGCGCTGAACAAAGCGGCGTCCGCCGGGTGTTCCCGGGAATTTTCCACGCACAGGAACCCGTACATATCGTCCGCTTTGATCAGGGGGAAGACGGTGAAATACCAGGGGGTGTCGCTGTTCTTGTCCCCGTTTTTCCCGGTCTGGCCGGGGGAGTTCCGGGTGAGAAAGACGGGGGCCCGCTCCTTGATGCACCGGTTGAGCAGCGGAATGCGGCTTACCAGCATGCCGGAGACGGCGTGCTGGATGCTGGGCTTCCTGTGGCCGGTCCACTCAAAGGGCATGGTGACAATCCGCTTGTCCCCGCTCAGCACCAGGACATAGACCCGGTCCGCCTGGTAATAGGTGCCGATGTAGTTGAGCACCCGGTGCATGGAGGCGTCCAGGGATTCGGAGTCCAGCATGGCGCTGACGCACTCGAAGGCCACATCCTTTTCCTGGTCGGACAGGGGGCGATTCATCTCCTCCTGATGGATCTGGATGTTGTCGGCCTGCTTCACCTTCTGGATTTCCATCCAGCCCAGGTCGTCGTCCTCGTTGACAAAGCTCACCATGTCCATGGCGGCGTTGCGCCACAGCTGGCACAGCTGGCCGGCCTGGGAGAGCATGAGGCTGTAATTGGCGCAAGCGCGGGGCGCAAAGACCACGCCGGCGATGAAGCGCAGCGAATTGACCGGGAAGGTGTCGGCCAGGACGGTCCGGGTGTAGGTGAAGGCATCCTCCAACCGCTTGCGGGCGTCGGATTTGGAGCCGGTCTCCGGGAAAAAGAGGAGGAAAGTGTCCTCACTGTACTGACCAATGACACAGCGAACGCCCAGGCTTGCGGAAAGGGCGAGGGAGAGGTAGTGGCGTTTTCGGTTCAGACCGTTCACATTTCCGGCCAGAAGCTTGGACAGCCCGCCGATCTGGAGCAGGACCAGGGCGCAGGAGGCGGGGCTCTGCCAGTGTATCATGGCCTCGATCAGCGCCCGGGCGGTGGACCGGTCGTACACCCGGGTCACAGGGTCGTGCACCACCTTGGTTGTCAGCTCCTGCTCCCAGCTGCGCAGATATTCCGCCTGGCACAGATAGAGGAAGAGAAGCCCGTCGTGGGTGACAGGGTCTTCCGCCAGATACAGGACCAGATAGACCGAGTGGATGGAGCCGGAGCCGTCCGTCCGGCGGTACGTGGCGGAGAACCAGCGCTCTCCGGCGGCGAAGCGCCGGAGCAGCTCGCTGCGGTCGAGAAGCTGCTCCAGGGAGGAGGATTTGTCCCGGGAGAAGATTTTTCCCTTCTCGCTGTGCAGCAGCTGGGTGCAGGTGTGAAGGTCGGAGTTGCCGGTGATGTCCCGGCCCTCCGCCCACAGCTCGTAGAGTGTGTCGTTGGTGAGGTTGCCCCGCATGCCCAGAATCAGATCGGCGGTCAGGGCGTTGGGGAAGGGGAGGCTGAAGGGAGCCTTGAATTCCCGCTGGCCGAAGTTCAGGGGCAGGCTCTTCAGGATACCCACCGCCCGGATGGGCTGTCCCGCGTCGTCGCAGACGGTGCGGTAGGACAGGGCGGCCCAGCCGAAACAGCCGGTGTTGTAGAAGCGCACGATGAAGTTCCCGTAGCCCTGGGTGTGCCCCTTCAGCATTTCGTCGGCAAACTGCCGGAACCGGTCCACCGAGTCCGGGTGGATCCAGCCGTTGGAGATCAGTGCCTCCGGGAAAGAGATCTGGGAGATCAGCGGGCGTTCCGCCTGGGCGCTGCGGCTGAAGAAGCTCACGGACTTCTCCGGGATCTGCACCTCCCAGAGATAGTAATCGGTCTGTTCAAAGGCCGCGCGGAGTCGTTGGTTCTCCGTGCGCAGCTGCAGCTCGTTTGCCCTGAATTTGGTGACGTCGGTGAAGGTGATGAGAATCACCGGGTGGGGGGCGTCGGAGTGGATCTCCATCGCCCGGATGTGCCACCAGCCCCACGTCCCGTCCAGAAGATGGACCCTGTGGATGTGTTCCACCGGGCGGTGTTCTTCCAGGGATCGGATCAGAGTGGTCTCCAGACCGCTGTAGTCGTCGGGGTGGACGAAGTCGGACACCAGCTTGGGCAGGGTGAACTGACTGGAGGAGCCCCCGGCCATCCGGAAGAAGTTGGGGCTGCCGTAGATAATCCGCATGGGCTGCCGGGCGTCCACCAGGGCGATGCCGCTGTCCATATACTCCAGAAAGCCGGACAGCGGGATGGAGCTCACCGGGGAGAACACCTGGTCCGGCTGAATCTGGGTGTCGTTGTCTTTGCTCAGACAGAACCGGCCCCGTCCCTCCGACTTGGCCCGGTACAGGGCGGAGTCCGCCAGCCGGTACAGGGAGTCGAAATTGTGGGGCCCGCTCTGGGAATAGTGAATGCCCACGCTGGCAGTCAGCTCCGTGTCCTTGGTGCCCTCCAGAACGAAGCGCATGGCACCGCACACCGCTGTCCCGGCCTCCCGCACGGACTCTTCCGTGAGACGGCCGGAGAGAAAGACGGCAAATTCATCTCCGCCCAGACGGCCCACGATGTCGTTGGCGCGGAACAGGGAGGAGAGGGTCCGGGAGGCCTGCCGGATGGCCAGGTCGCCGGCCTGGTGCCCGAGGGTGTCGTTGACCCGCTTGAACTGATCCAGATCAATGACAAACATGGCGCAGGAATCGTCGGGGGCCATCGCCTCCAGACGCTGGTTGATGTACGACTCTGTGGTGATGCGGTTGAGCAGACCGGAGAGCGCGTCTTTGGTGGCGCGCTCCTGCAGGATCTGCAATTGCTGCTGCAGTGCGGGGGTAGGAAGCGATAGGTCATCCTGTTTCTGCATAGATGTATATCTCCTTGGGCTGGACGGCTGCCGCCCAGCGAAAAGTACGAAAGACAGCCCGGAAAGCGGGCATGGACCGCGGCGGGGCTCACCGGGTTTGGGTCGGAGATGGCGGGCCTGATCCGCGGTCAGACAAGCCAATTGCTTACATTATAGCAGAAAAACAGAAAAGAGAAAGAGGAAAGTCGAAAGTTGTGCGAAAAATAAAAAGGCCTTTCGCTGTCTAGCGTGAAAGGGACGTACATTTTGTGGTCCTAATGGAGTGCGGAAAGCTCGACTACGATGCCGTCTTCACCACTCATTGACCAAATGGCGCGGGAGCGGAGTCAAGGGACCGTGGAATAAACCGCAGCGCCATTTATGGCGCGAAAGCCCTTGACGCAGCGACACGGGATACCCTTGTGTCAGGAAACAGCATCTGCTGTTTCCCTGCCTCCCCGGCGAGGGGTAGGGGTCAAGGGGAGAATCCCCTTGCGGGTCTGGGCGCAGCCCAGGTCACCACAAGATATAGTCCAGTTTCACACGAAATAGCGATTAGCCAATAAAAGTGTCCCGGTTTGTACGGTGAGTACAAATTCTGACGGTATTTCTGCAGGCAAAACTGGTCTGGTATAATCATGCATTGCAATTGTACACGTGTTAAAATTATTACGACAAGAGAAAAAATATTTAGGCAAAATGCACATAAAATGCATCGGAAAATGTATCTTGTGGAGGTTGATGAAGCGATGTATGAAGATGCAAAAGATAGACTGCGAGGTTCCATTGCTCCTGTCGTAACGCCATTTCGAGAAGATGGTGAAGTGGATTACGAAGCACTAGCCGGTCTGGTCGAATACCAGATTTCCAATGGCTCTCATGGTATTTCGGTGTGTGGTACTACAGGAGAGCCATCCTCTCTCAGTTTGGAAGAAAGAGAAAAGGTAATGGAAACGGCAATTCGCGTTGCGGCAGGTCGGGTACCAGTAGTTCCCGGCACGGGTTCAGTAAATCAAAAAGAGGCATTGCGTTTGACACGAGCAGCTCAAGAGATGGGGGCGGACGCAGCGCTGGTAATTGTTCCGTATTATGTTCAGCCAAATCAACGAGCTCTGTATGAGCATTTCAAGAAAGTGGCAAATTCCGTGGATATCCCGGTGATTATCTACAATATTCCCGGACGTACCGCAACAGATATGGCTCCTGAGACAATGCACCGACTTCAGGAGGATTGTCCCAATATTATTGGTTGCAAGGAGTCAAGCAAAGATTTCGTTCATGCCAATCATATTATGCATTTGTGTGGCAGAGGGTGGTTGCTCTACAGTGGGATTGAACTTCTCTGCTATCCTATGCTGGCAATTGGAGGTGCCGGATATGTGAGTGCCACAGCCAATGTGGCACCCAGAGAAGTGGCACAGCTTTACGAACTCTGGAAGGCAGGAGATGTGGAGGGTGCAATTCAAATGCATTATCATCTGCTTCCTTTGAATGATGTACTGTTCCGAGATACCAATCCTGTTCCGATGAAGGCAGCATTGGGGATGATGGGGCGTATCAAGCCCATTGTCCGCCCGCCGCTGGGACAGCCCACTCCCGAGTTAATGGAAGAAATCCGTAAGACGCTTACCAGCTATGGGCTGCTCTAATTGAAGAATCAGCGATGGTATCCAATTGCTTAAAGGAGAATTGCTATATGGACAACTATGATATTGATGCTAATGTAACTCGCAAGACGGAGCAAAAACACTTCAAGCTGATTAAAAATGCGCATGTTATTGCGCCTGAGGATCTTGGAGTTAAAGATGTTCTGGTTGCCGGGAATCAGATTGCCATGATAGGAGAGAATGTGGACGGAAGCGCTCTGGATGCCCAGATTATCGATGCCTGTGGGAACTATCTGACGCCGGGATTTATTGATGCACATGTGCATATGTTGGGCGGCGGCGGTGGCGCGGGTTATGGAAGTCGGGCCCCTGAGCTTCAGGCCAGTGAGGCATTCCTGTGCGGAACGACTACCATTGTAGGTTGTCTGGGGATTGACTATATCAGCCGGACACCGATCCATATGGTATGCAAATGCCGGAGTTTGCAAGAGCGGGGACTGAATGTTTACATCGTATTCGGCGGGTTTGGTATGCCTCCGCGCACAATTACGGGGGATATTCGGGATGATATGTTTTTAATTCCTGAATTGATTGGCGTAGGAGAACCGGCTGTGTCTGATCCGCGTTCCAGCCAAGCCCCGGTAGAATATCTTCAGCAACTGGTATCTGAGGTTCATGTTGGAGGCCGGCTTACAGGAAAGCACGGGGTAGTGCAGTTCCATTTGGGAGATGCACCAAGTGGAACGGCACCGCTGCTCAAGATTCTGGAAGTAGCTCCCATGAAGAATATTCGTCCTTTGCACTTCAATCGAAATGAACAGCTGATGGCAGAGGCACCCGCCTGGATTGAAAAAGGCGGATATGTAGACTTGACTGCAGCGCTTTGTCCGCCTCAGCATAAGCGGGGATTCCGGAATGCACAGGCAGTCAAGATGCTAAGGGATCAGGGCTGCGATATGAGCAAGGTGACATTCAGCACAGATGGGAATGGTGTGTCCACGCTGTTTGGCGTGGAGCAGATCGAGCGTTTCCCGTTGAAACTGCTGCATCAAAGCGTTGTCGAAACTGCACAGCTGGACGGTGTTAGTTTGAGTGAAGCAGTGAGCTATGCTACCAGCAATACAGCTGACTCCCTGGGATTCAACACCAAGGGAAGAATCAAAGTGGGTAATGACGCGGATCTGGTAGTTCTTGACAGAGACAGCCTGGAAGTAAATGCCGTACTTTCCCGCGGCCTGCTTGTGGTAGAAAATGGAGAGCGGGTAAACCGCGGCAGATTGGACGGATAAGATCGGCGCCATCGCAGGATTGGGAAATAAAATGAAATGATACCCACCGGTTTGACCGGTGGGTATCATTTAAAGGGGGTCAATCATTAGGATCCAGCTTAAAACAAAGGGGACGCCCTGATTCTGCTGCAGAATATTCGAGAATTTTAAAGGCAAGCAACAACTGAAATACTTCCTCTTCATTGTTTAAATCCAGAGATGCAATTTCATTGATGCGTGCCAGCCGGTAGAAGAGTGTGTTGCGATGAATATTCATCTTCGCAGCTACAGCATTGGCATTCTTTTGATAGATAAGATAATAGTACAGCGTGGGGAACATCTGGGCGTTGTTGTCTCGATCATAATCCCGTAGCCGGAGCATTTTTGGAGGAATGTACTCCATCAGCAACATGTCTTTGCTGCAGCCTTGGAGCAGCTGATAAATAAAAATATCATGCGCGTGGTGCAGCCTTCTGCCGGGTTTCAGCCGTTGACCGAGGTCAAGCACCTCCATCAGATTGTTGTATCGGACATGGGTGCGTCCCACAATGGAGTAAGAGGAGCTGACAGCGGCAACCAGACTGCAGTCCTCCAGAAATTGCAGAAAGGAAGATTCCTGTTCTTGGGTGAAAGGAGCATCTTTTTCCCTGGTGATCAAAGCAACAATGCAGTTGTGATAGACGCAGGTGATGACACCATTAAGAAGTGAATGAACTTCTTTGGCCAAGGAACGTTTTTTAGGCAAGGAGAGTTTATCAGGGAGTTGCGTTGCAATCAGAAACAGGTTCGGCTTCAGATGAATATCAAGAAGATCCAAACGATTATCCAAGATTTGTTTGCTGCGGTCTGAAATCAATTCCCGATCCAGAAGATCTATCAGGATGGATTCGTGGAGCAAACCGATACTCTGGGTATGGAAATCACCTTTTTGAATTTCAATGGAAACTGCTTTGCTGATCAGGATCAGTTTATCGTAGTCTTCAGATTGAAAGTTGCGGTTGAGTTGGGCTACGGAGACGAAGCAAATGATAGTGCCGTTTACGAAGACCGGCATGGTAAGAAGATCCGGTTTGTCCTGATCGAAGTTGATCAGGACTGGGCGGCCGCTGAAGCAGTCTTCAGCATACATCCGTCTGCGCTTTTTCAGGCCCTTAATGACATCGGCTTCAAAATAACCAGTGGTCTGCAGAGCTGTGAAAAAAGGGTCGTTATATGAATTCTGACTGATGGCCAGAATACGGTGGCTGCTGTCCCGAATAAAAACAGGGTTTTCCAACAAACCCTCCGCTGTAAGTACCAGTTCGTCGAGTCCGCCACGTAAAAGAGCGTCAAAGAGCCGACTGGTAGACGTTATGTCTTTGCTGGCAGCAGAGCATGGATTCGGACACATGTGAAATCACCTCCAAATAGAAAAGAGAGCAAAAATTTATTTTATTATACCATGGGTCGTTAAATTTGCAATAAGCTCAAAATTGGAAGGGAATGAAGATTATTCATGAAAAAAATGCTCAAAGGAAATGAAGCCGTTGCAGAAGCTGCGCTGAGGGCAGGCATGCAATTTTACACTGGGTATCCCATCACACCCCAGACAGAGGTTATGGAGTATCTGTCTTGGCGCATGCCGGAACTGGGACGGACTTTTGTACAGGCAAGCTCTGAGATAGAAGCAATTAATATGATTTTCGGGAATGCCGCAACCGGGATGCGTTGCATGACCAGTTCCTGCGGACCTGGAATTTCTTTGAAGCAGGAAGGAATTTCTTATATCTGCTTGAATGAGTTGCCCTGTGTTATTTTGAATGTTCAGCGCTGGGGGCCTGGTTTGGGCAGCATGGCGTCGGCGCAGACGGACTATCTGCGTGACACAAGGGGCGGTGGCAACGGAGATTACCGGGTAATCGTATTTTCACCAAATAGCGTACAGGAAAGTGTTGACTTGATGTACGATGCGTTTGATCTGTCAGAGAAGTATCGGGTACCGGTGGAAATCCTTTCCGAAGGCAGCCTGGGTCAGATGGTGGAGCCCTGTGTTATGCCGGAATTCAAAGAAGGACCAGGAGAATTTGACTGGGCCTATACGGGAAAATATCGTCATTGCCGGGCAATCGATTTAGAATTGATGCCGATGTACGATGTTGTGAACTGCTCGGAATATCTTCGTCGGAAACACAACAGAATCATGGAAAATGAGCAGCGCTGGGAAAGCTTTATGCTGGAAGATGCTCAGTATGTGCTGTGTTCCTTCGGCCTGACTTCACGGGTGACAAAAGAAACGGTGAAGATGCTGCGTGACCGCGGTGAAAAAGTGGGCATGATCCGACCGATTTCTCTGTGGCCGTTCCCGATGAGAGCCTTTTCTGAACTGCCGGATACGACTCAGGCCCTGCTGTGTGTGGAGGGGAATGATACCGGGCAAATGATTGAAGATGTGGCGCTAGCTTGTAAAGCAACACACAGAGATTTGCCGATTTATCTCATGGCGACGGGGCAGTTTACTGCGACCACCCGGGGAATCATTGAAACCTGTGCAAAAATGAAGGCTGGGGAACTGAAGGAGGTATTTTAACATGGCGATTGCACGGAAAAGACCTACCATGATTGAATTGCAGCCCACATTCTGTCCCGGGTGCGGACACGGTGTTGCATCCCGGCTGCTGGCTGAAGTGATTGAAGAAAAAGGGTTGCTGAACAATTTTGTCATGGCTATGGGAGTTGGGTGTTGTGCCAGTATGCGCCGACACTGGGGGGGAGAAATCCTTCAGTGTGCCCATGGGCGTACGGCTGCCGCTGCCCGGGGACTGAAGATCGGACGGCCTGATACCTGTATTGTTACGTATCATGGAGATGGAGATGCCTATGTCATTGGTTTGCAAGAGACTTTAAACGCAGCATATACCAACTCCAATATCACCATGATTGTTGTCAACAATACGAATTTTGCCATGACAGGAGGACAGATGTCCTGGACCACATTGCCGGGTCAGAAAACAACTACTTCTACTGGAGCGGGACGGCAGTCCGGGGTGCCTATTCAAGTGCCGGAGATGATTGTGAACAGTTTCCCGGATGTGGCGTTTGTTGCGAGAGGCAGTACATATTGCGCTGCGGAAATTAATAAAACGAAAAAACTGATTCAGACCGCAGTTGATTGTCAGATTCAAAACAAGGGATTTTCTCTGGTTGAAATTCTCTGCCAGTGTCCTACAAACTGGGGCATGACAACTCAGCAGGCATGCAACCATATTCGGGATGTGGTGACAAAGTATTATCCGCTGGGAATCCTGAAAGATGTGGAAGGAGATGGGAGACAATGAAGATTAAAAAGACACTGGTGTTTGCCGGTTTTGGTGGACAGGGTGTTCTAACCGCAGGACGGATTATTGCCAACATGGCGTTGATGGATAATATCAATGCCACATGGCTGCCTGCCTATGGCTTTGCAGTCCGGGGAGGTAAAGCCAACTGTGTAGTCAAACTATGTGACGAAGAGATCGGTTCTCCTTGTCTGGAGACGATTGATCTGCTGGTGGCTATGAATATACCCTCGCTGGAATACTTAAATATCACGAATCCCGGAGGCACTGTTATCATCAATGCTGACCAGGTGCCCTCAGATCAGCCAGAGTTGAAGCGGGAGGATATAAAAGTAGTTTCCGTTCCCTGTGACACCATTGCCCGTGAGGCGAATAATCCCAAAGCGGCCAATATTGTTTCTATAGGTGCTGCAGTTCATGAATTGGAGGGATTTCATGTGGAGGCTGCCATTGCGGCATTGAAAGAATTTTTCGAAGAAAAAGGAAAAGGTAAGTACAATGATGCAAATGTGGCAGCATTCATGGGCGGCTACAGATGCGCTCAGATCTGAAAGGGGGGATAAGTTATTATGGCAAAAGTTTTAACGGATATTTCGCGTTGCAAAAGCTGTGATTTCTGTATTTTTTCCTGCCCAAAACATGCAATCTGTAAGTCCGGAAAATTTAACGGAGAAGGGTATGAATACGTTGAGGTAGATCCGGATAAGTGCGTAGTCTGTGGGATCTGCTATACTGTGTGCCCTGATGGTGTGTTTACCATTGAAGCATGAGGTGAATCGAATGGAAGGACAAAGACTGACAGGACTGATGGTACCGCACAGTGTTGCTTTGGTGGGTGCAAGTGAGAAAAAAGGGTTCGGGTATTGGACAGCCTATAATTTGCTTCAGTCAGCGAATCATTTGAAAATTTACTTTATACATCCTACCAGGGAAACAGTGTTGGGGCAGCCCTGCTACAGGAGTATCAGTGAACTGCCTGAAGTAGTGGACTGTGTAATATTGGCTACACGGCGTGATACAGTGAGCGGCCTGCTGATAGAAGCTGGTGAAAAAGGAATCAAAAACGCTATGGTCTATGCCAGCGGCTTTTCCGAGGAACACACGGAACAAGGGCGCCGGCTGGAAGAAGAATTGAAGGAAATTGCCCTGAAATATGACATGCAAGTGTTGGGACCCAATTGCATGGGTATTATCAACAATATCGACAAGATCAATACCCTTGGCTTGGAAACGGCAAAGGATGCCTTTGTGCGCAAGCCTTATGTTGGAGTAGTGGCACAAAGCGGAGCACTGGCAAATATTTTTATGAAACGGGCTGGCTATCCGGTCGGGTATCAGATTACAGTGGGAAACAGTACAGTAACGGCTGTGGAGGATTATGTGGAATACATGGTGGATGACGGAAGAGTGAGAGCCATTGCCATGTATCTGGAAGGCATCAAGAAACCGGGGGTGTTTTTCCGGGCGTTGAAAAAGGCGGCGGAAAAACGAATTCCTATTGTGGCCTTGAAGGTGGGCAAATCTGCCATGGGAGCAGCTGCAGCCTCATCGCACACGGGAAACCTGGCTGGTTCCCACAGCAGTTTTGCAGCTGTATTTCGGAAATATGGCGTAATGGAAGTAGACAATATGGAAGAGCTGCTCAGTTTGTCCCAGGCGCTGGCTGCAATCCATGGCAACCTGCCGGAAGTGCCGGGCTTGGCCAGCTATAATTTATCCGGCGGGGCTAATATTCTGTCTGCAGACTGCGCAGAACAATTTGGTTTAACGCTGCCGCAGCTAAAGCCGGAAACCTGTGCGGAAATCCGCAAATACATTCCATCCTATGCGACAGTATCGAATCCGCTGGATGCGACGACAGATTTGTTCGGACAAACGGACAAGATTGTGGGAGTGCTTTCTGCGCTGGACCGGGATCCGGGTATCGGAGCCATTACTATCACACAGGATATCGCAGCACAGGCTACAGAGATTGTTCGCGGAATGGTAGAAGCTGTGGTAGAAGGGCGTCGCCGAGGGGTTAGAAAACCGGTCTTTTTCAACTGTATTACGGAAATGGACCGGAATCTCGAGATACGCAATTTGTTGGAAGAGAATGGTGTGGGACTGCTGCCCTCCATGCCGGTGGCATACAAATGCCTGAAGCTGCTGATGGAATTTGCATGTTACGATCCTTCGGAGCATGAGCTTACAATTCCGGAAGAAACCAAAGCAAATCTGAAGGCTGGCAAAGCACTGAGTGAAGCAGACAGTAAAGCAGAACTGCGCCGGTGTGGAATACCGGTTCCGAGAGAAGTTCTTGCTGTGTCCCAGGGTGATCTGGCCCGTTGTGAATCCATCCCGTTTCCATGGGTGATGAAGATCCAGTCTCCGGATATTCTTCATAAAACGGATCTGGGATGTGTGCGTTTGGGGGTGCAGAATTTGGAACAGGCCGCCCGGGCTTTTGACGAGATCATGGCTAATGCCCGGAAAGGGATGCCGCAAGCTCACATTGACGGTGTGGTTGTGCAGGAGACCGCCAAGCCAGGAAAAGAGTTTATTGTGGGTGTGACCAATGACCCGCAATTGGGGCCTCAGGTGTTGGTGGGTATGGGCGGTATCTTCACCGAACTGTTCCGAGATGTTGTTGTCTGGCCTGCACCAATCAAAAACAACGAAGCAATAGCTATGCTGAAAGAATTGAAGTGTGCCAGAATTCTGACGGGATACCGGGGATCACAAGAACTGGATGTGCAGGCACTTGCCGATTTGATTGTCCGTATTTCCAGTTATGCCTATGATCACAAAAAAGCACTGAAGGAATTGGATTTGAATCCTGTGCTGGTATATCCGAAAGGAGACGGTGTGTGCGTGGTAGATGCGCTTCTAGTTCATTACCAATGAAGGTTCCCGTTCACTAATGGGTAGTTCGTTCAACAAGGGCGGAAGGCCACAAGAGAAAAGGAGACAGCGAGATGACGGAATTTAAAGTCGTTCCAGAAATTCAATGCTATGAGACTGTGGCACAATATTTGGAAGAAAACTCCATCGGGCAAGAAGACCTGCTGGTGACAAACAAATATATCTATGAGCCATATCTAGCGCGGTTTGACCTGAACTGTACGGTG
The DNA here is from genome assembly GCA_944385435.1 of uncultured Oscillospiraceae bacterium. Classification (GTDB taxonomy): domain Bacteria; phylum Bacillota; class Clostridia; order Oscillospirales; family Oscillospiraceae; genus Enterenecus. The sequence continues at coordinate 39,499 of CALWXG010000009.1, read as the reverse complement.
TGTTTTCAAGAACAGTACGGCGCTGGAGAGCCGAGCGATAAAATGATCGAAAAGATAGCCGCTGAGTTGCAGTTGGAAAAATTCGAGCGAATTATTGGCGTTGGCGGCGGAACGGTTCTGGATATTTGCAAGCTTTTGGCACAAGAAGGTGTAACGGATCTGCCCGGCCTATTCCAGAGGAAGGGGTTAAAGCGGGCGCGGCGGTTGGTCTTGATTCCAACAACCTGCGGAACTGGAAGCGAAGTAACGGGAACTTCAGTGGTAAACATGACACGGCTTGGAACAAAGCTGGGACTGGTTGCTCCATCTGTTTATTGTGATCAGGCAGTCTTGATTCCAGAGTTTTTGGGCTCCTTACCATACCATGTATTTGCTACAAGTTCCATTGATGCATTGGTTCATGGGATCGAAAGTTATCTCAATCCCAGGAATAATGGACTGATTACTATCATGGCTCAGGGTAGTATTGCAGCAGTGCTGTCTGTATACAGAAGACTGGCCAAAGAGGGGACCGGCCAATGGAAGGCGTATGCCAGGGAACTGCTGGAGGCAAGTTGCGCTGCAGGGATTGCCTTCAGCAATAACAGTTGTGGTACCGTACATGCGCTTAGCTATGCGCTGGGTGGAAAATACCATGTGCCGCACGGTGAGTCAAACTATCAATTTCTGATTGCAGTGCTGCGCATGTATCAGAGAAAGAAACCGGACGGGGTTTTTTCTGATTTGGAGCGGCTGTTGGGAACGATTCTTTGTGTCCCCTCCGAAGAGAGCTTGACAGAATTGGAAGGACTTCTGAACATCATTTTGGAAAATAAACCGATGCGTGCGTACGGAGCGGTGGCTGCGGACGTAGATCAGTTTACAGACAGTACGATCGACAGTCAGCAGAGGCTTTTATCCGGAGGATATGTACCATTGACAAGAGAAGAAATCCGGGAAGTGTATGCTTCACGCCTTTGATGAAAAGACGATAGAGTTTGTCGGGACAGTTACCAGTTGGTTTGTATTGGAGATACAAACCAAGCCAAAAATAAACCAAAAAGAGTTGTATGTCAGTCCAAAGACGAAGAAAAAATGGTGTGGTAAAATACACAAAAAGAAGAAAATGAAAAAAGAAAAAACGGGTAAAACTGAACAATTTGGCTGGAAGGATTCTGTGGGCAATGACTTGAACTCGAAAACAAGGAACGGCAAACAAAAAGGCGAAAATTCGGGAGCAGTTTAGCTTGCCAAAACAAAAAGAATGGAAGAACGGATTTAGGTTCAAAACAGCTGAGGTGATCAAATGGAGAAAGAATTGCTGCTGCAGGTTAAGGGAATGAATAAGTCCTTCGGTCCGACCCGAGCATTGAAAAATGTAGACCTCAGTGTATACCGGGGAGAAGTACGGGGACTGATCGGAGAAAATGGTTCAGGCAAATCGACAGTCTCCTCCATTGTGGCCGGAATCCAAAATGCAGACTCTGGGGAAATGATATTTAAGGGTCAGCCGTATCAACCAGCGACTATGCTGGACGCCATGCAACATGGAATTGGCATGATTGTGCAGGAAGCTGGCACAGTCCTAAATATCACAGTAGCTGAGAATATTTTTATCGGCAAAGAAAAGAGATTCAGCAAGGGGCCATTCGTCAACAGAAAAGCAATGGAGATGGCTGCAAAACAGGCGATGGAAGCACTTGGGGTATCAGGAATTGATCCGGCCATGCCTATTAATAAACTGAACTTCGAAGCCAGAAAGCTCATTGAAATTGTACGAGTTATGCTGGATGAGCCAGAGCTCTTGATTGTAGATGAAACTACGACAGCACTCTCGCAGCATGGCCGGGATATCATCTATTCCTTGATGAAAAAGCTTCGGGAAGAAGGAAAAGCTGTACTTTTTATTTCTCATGATCTGGATGAACTGATAGAAACCTGTGACGTACTCACGGTTTTGAGAGATGGGGATATCATCCGCAGCTTGGAAAAGAGCGAAATGGAGCATGACTTGATCAAGGAACTGATGGTGGGTCGTAAAATTGAGGGTGACTACTATCGCTCTGACTTTGATGGGAGCTTCGGGGAAGAAGTTGCAGTTCGGGTCGAAAATTTAACTGTAGGGCATGAGCTGGAGAACTTCAGTCTGGAACTGCACCGGGGCGAAATTTTGGGAGTTGGAGGCCTGTCTGGAAGTGGGATGCATGAGTTGGGCAGGGCAATGTTTGGCGTGGACAGAGCACTGACGGGAAGTGTTACAGTTTGTCGCAGCGGAGATGTAATTAAAAATCCGGTGATGGCGGTCCAAAACAGCATGGGATATGTGTCCAAAAACCGTGATACAGAAGCTTTGATTCTCCACGCCAGTATTAAGGACAATACGTTGCTACCGTCCTATGACAGACTGAAAGTGGCGGGATTGATCTCAAAAAGAAAAGCTGATAAGTTTGCGGACGAGCAGATTCAAAATATGAAGGTCAAATGTGTGTCCAAGAATCAGGAAGTTCAATTTCTCTCCGGAGGCAATAAGCAGAAGGTGGTTTTTGCAAAGTGGATTGGTACGGGTGCAGACATTCTGATTTTGGACAGCCCTACCCGAGGTATAGATATCGGTGTAAAAACGGCTATGTACCAGCTGATTACCAGGCTCAAGAGGGAAGGAAAGGCAATCTTGATGATTTCAGAGGAATTGCCTGAGCTGATCGGAATGTGTGACCGCATTATGATTTTGAAGGATGGACATCTAGCCAGAGAGTTCCAGCGCAGCCCGGAGCTTTCTGAACAGATGATTATTAAGGAAATGATTTAAGGAGGGGGATGAAGCGAAATGGGAACGAAAACCAAGGCATTGAATGCGGAAAGTGCTCAGGTAGAGGCAAAAGCTCAGATTGGCAAAATAGCCAGAGTGGCACTTCCTTATGCAGGCCTGGTCATTGCGGTGATCTTCTTTTCCATTGCGACAAAGGGCAGTTTCCTCCAGTTGGACAATCTGACCACGCTGATTAATCAGTCGTTTACTTTGATCCTGGCTGCATTGGGTGCGACATTTATCTACGCTCATGGATCTTTGGATGTGTCTTTGGGAAGCATCTGCATGATGAGCTGTATTTCCTCTGTGCTGGCAGCGGTTGCAACACAATCCGGGGTTGTAGCATTTCTCGTTTGCTTGGGGGTGTCTCTGCTGTGTTCACTGATTGTAGCTTTGATATCTTGTAAGCTGGGAGTGGTGGCCTTCGTCTCTTCTCTGTGTGTTTCCTTCATTTGTCAGGGCCTGGCCGGTGAAATGTTGGATACGGGTGAGATTGTTATGCCAACCCATATTATCGAGGCGGTAGACCGGCCTGCCGTGAAAGTGATAGTTATCGTTGCTGCCATTGTGATTTGTTATGTTTTGTTTGAACGGACTAAAATCGGAGTATATAACAAGGCCATTGGGGGCAACGCCGCCGCTGCGGAACAGTCTGGGGTCAACGTTCACAAATACAAAATTCTTGCCTATGTGATTTCTGGTGTGCTGTTGGGAGTGTCGTCCTTTTTCTTGATCTGCCGGATTTCTGCAGCATCTACGACAACAGGAAGCGGATTGCACATGGATGTAATGCTGGCTGTTATTTTAGGTGGCATGTCTATCCGGGGAGGCCCAAAATCCAATATCGCTGCCCCTGTAATCGGTTCGCTGACCACTTATGTGCTATCCAATGGTCTGACGCTGATGCGGGTCGATGCTTATTACGTACAATTTATCCAGGGAATTATTTTTCTGCTGATTATATTCTGCGTATTTGACAAGAAAAAACATGGGGCGTTGCCCAATTGAGTGTGTTTGCTCCGGTGGAGGCACCGGAAAAATAGAGCCCAACAAAATGAAAAAACAAAACAGGAGGAGAAGTAAAAATGAAAAAGGTTGCAGCGTTATTGTTGGTTCTGATGATGATGTTTGGCTTGGTTGCCTGCAATAATCAGGCTGGTGAGAACAGCCAACAGCCTGCCAATTCTGATGGCGGTGCTGAAGAGACCGGTTCTGTGGATCCTGGCGTGACCATTCCTGAGGCAGACTTCACTCTGGGAGCTGTGGTTTATTCTTTGAGTGATGCAGTGCCTGTCAACGTGAAGAATCAGTTGGAAGCATATGCTGAAATGCTGAACGTAGAACTGACGGTTGTGGTCGGAAACGGAGCGGAAGGAAATCTTCAGGGAGTGGAATCCCTAATCCAGTCTGGTGTGGATGGAATTTTCATGATGTCTGCGGAAGGAATCGATGCATACCTGCCTGTAATGGAAGAAGCCGGTGTGTACTGTGTGCTTGGTTCAACAAAGGTTCTTACTGACAGTGCCAAAGAATTGGCGGAAAATAGCGAAATTTTCCTGGGGCAGGTGAGTTTTGATGATGAAGAAGTGATGCGTCTGCTCACTGAGGCTGCCATTGCTGACGGCGCCACTGAAGTTGGTCTGATTGCTCCGACAAATGTTACCCCCAACTATCTGGGTATCCGCAAGCAGGCGGTTATGGACATCTTGAACGAAAATGGAATTCCGTATTATGAGGGTACTGGTTCCAGCTATTTTGATTTTGCTGGCTTTACGTCTACGCTTCTGGCTAACTACCCCAATCTGGAGTATTACATCACGGTGACTACTGCTGATTCTGCTTATGCTCCGATTACCTTGGCCGAGATGAATGGTAAAGTAAAACTCTATGCGGCCAATCGGTCTGACACCGCCACTCAGGCTTTTGAAGACGGTACCCTGCAGGCTTATGTAGCTGGTACAGAACACTGTGCCGCCGAGTTCCTTATCATGTATAACTACCTGATGGGCAATCCGCTGGTAGAGGACGGGTATGTGGATATCACGTCTGCTCCGCTGTATATTGACAGTATCGAAACACAGCAGCAGCTGGAGGAATACTACAATGATAAAATTCTTTATACGGCCGATTTTATGCTGAAGGTTGACACCCTGGAGGAACTGGAAGCCATGGCCGAAGCAGCCACTCTGGAGAATTTTGTTGCCGGAACGTATATGGATGTTGACGTGCAGTAATTTGCTTTTTCTTGCCCTCTTTTTGGGATTCCCTCTTTTTGCCCGGGGGCGGAGCCCCGCCCCCGGGCCCCTAATTCAAGGAACGGGGAAAGGGATGCGTTTTGTTGGAGGTACTCTATGAAAAAAGTCGGTGATTTTCTGCTGCGGGCCCTGAAAATGATTGCACTTCCACTTGCTATGTTTTTGGTTTTGAAAGTGCTTTCTTCATTCATAGGTACAGGTAGCTTTGGAAATGCCCTGAGCATCAGAACTGCGCTGCGCTCTGCGGTATTTACCTGCCTGGTTGCTACCGGAATGAGCTTTAATTTGCTTTCAAACCGGTGGGATTATTCCATCGGCGCCTCTTTGATCCTGGCCTCTATTATTGGACCGAACCTGGCGGAACTGTTAGGACTCAACGCCACGTGGGCACTGATTTTATGTGCAATTACTGGAGTTGTTTTTTGTACAATTGTCGGTTTGACATACATCCTTATCAAGATTCACCCGTTGGTTATCTCCATGGGATTTTTGCTCCTTTATGAGGGACTGAGCGCCGTGGTATTTGACGGGGCGGGGGTCAATATGACAGGAAGCCATCTGATGGATATTGCTAAATATCCATACTATATGATTCCATTTGTCATTCTTTTTGTGCTGGCTTATGTGCTCTACAGCAAAACACGGTTTGGATATAATCTTCGGGCCGTATCCTATGGCGCCGCAGTTGCTGTGAACATTGGAGTAAAAGAAAAACCAACAGTGCTTGCCGCTTATGCTCTGGGTGGACTATTTGTAGGTGTTGCGGGTTACTTTAATACCGCAATGAACGGCCTTGTATGGCCCACACTGGATGCAGGTTCTGTTGTAACCGCTTTCTCCTGCTGTGTGCCCTTCTTCGTCGGAAAATTCCTGACTCGTTATGGAAATTTGATGGTGGGTATTCTGATGGGATCCCTTGCAATTGCCTTTATGAATACCGGCTTGACTTCCCTTGGAGTGAGCTCTTCTCTCCAAACAACCATCAACGGGTTGTTCTTGCTTGTGATTCTGGTGATTTCTGCAAACGAAGCCCGTGTTGCAGAATATTTAGAAGGCCAAAGGGTAGCGAAGATTGCCCGGGCAAAACAGGAGGCAGCGGGCTGAATTCAGTTTCGGACATTTGGCGCGCCGGCCCTTGACAAAGGACCGGCGCGTTTTTTCAGAGAGGAGAAAGGCAATGCGCACGGAGCATACGGACGTGGTGGTGGTTGGCACCGGAGCGGCTGGGACTGCAGCGGCAGTGACCGCCCTTGAGTTCGGCAAGCAGGTGATAGTATGCGAGAAAAACAGCGCGCCCGGCGGGGCAACCAACACAGTGATTGTGGTGCGGGTGATCCGGGACGATCCGGAATTTGTGGAAAAGGCATTTTTGATCCATATGGAAATGACCCGCTGGCTGGGCAATGCGCCGCTGGTCCGAAATTGGATCGAGCAGGACGCGAAGCTGGAGCAGTGGATGCGGGAGCATGAAATCGAGTTTCAGATTAATTATGTGACGACTCTGGACAATTTGGGAAAACAAGAGGATCCGCTTGGCGGATTTCCCAAGGGGCATTTGATCGCAGAGCGCGCTTTTTTGCGTGGAGCGGGAAACGGACACGGAGGAGTACAGCTGGTCAGGACCCTGCTAAAACGGATTGAGGCATTGGGAGGCCAGGTGCGCAGGAACAGTCCCGTGACCAGTCTGATCCGGGAAGGCGGCCGGATAACCGGGGTGGTGGTGCATCCCAAACGGGGAGAGGCATATGTCATCCGGGCCAAGGCGGTGATTTTGGCTACTGCAGGGTTTAATGATGATGCGGAGATGCTTCGAACATACAGCGGCTTTGACTATACGCTGGACCGGACGGGAACCTGCACGCAGGGGGATTTTTTCTTCCTGTGGCCCTGTACAAAGTTGGACGGCAGCGGGATCCGCATGGCGTGGGAGATTGGGGCCAAAAAAGGTGCAATGGGAGTTGCGCCCTTTGCCCATATTCCGGGGCCGGGGATCATTGGAAAGGTACCGTGGAATACCGAGAGCCAGCTGCGGATCGTTCAGGAGCAGCCCTACCTGTGGGTGAATCAAAATGGGGAGCGCTTCATGAACGAAGGGATTATCACGGATCACTTCACCTCCGGAAGAGTGATTGCCAATCAAAAAGGGAAGTGCGCCTATCTGATTTTTGATGAGGCTACAAAACTTCATATGGAACAGGAAGGACTGGACTATACTTATTTCATTTTCCCGGCTTCCCATCTCACGGATTTTGACGGTGACTTGGAGCGGGTAAGGGCGAAAGGGAACCGGCATGTTTTTGTGGAAGACAGCCTGGAGACGCTGTGCGAAAAGACAGAAATTCCATTGGATAACCTGAAGGAGACCCTGGAGCGATACAATGCCTACTGCGATCAGGGGAGAGACGGACAGTTCGGGAAGCCTGCCAGATTTCTGCGCCCTGTTCGGGAGGGGAGATATTACTGTTTCCGGATTTATACCACGGCATACCAGACCATCGGCGGGGTGAAGGTGGACGGGAATACCCGGGTGCTGGACGGGGAAGAGCGGCCGATCGATGGGCTTTATGCCGCTGGCGATCTCATTGCTGCCGAGCTGTATGGAGAGCCTCCGGTGTGCGGCATCGGCAATGCAGGAATTGCCTTGTGCACGGGAATCATTGCGGGAAGAGACGCTGTTAGGCGCATGGAAGGAGAGTAATAAGCTGTGACGTCGGTACGAGTGGATGAACAAAAATGCGTGCGGTGTAGAACCTGTGTGGACTGTTGCTTTATCTGTGCGATGGTGTGGGACGGGCAACTGCAGCGTCCCTATCTGAAATATGGGGATGACTGTCAGATCTGCGGGGTCTGTGAAACGCTGTGCCCCACTGGCGCGTTATATATCCAGCCGGATTGGCAGGCCAAACACCAGCCCCGGCTGCTGGTTCAGGGGAGGGAAAAGCTATGACCAGCTATGGGAACCGGACCATTATAAAAAATACTGACATCCTGATTGTTGGTGGTGGCATTTCTGGACTGTCCGCCGCGATTACAGCCAAGCAGTCAGCCCCGGAACTGTCGATCCTAGTGGTGGATAAGGCAGTGGCCAGCAAGGGTTTTGCGGGAAAGGCTGGTAGGACGACAGGGTTGCTCAGCTATGTGACCCATGAGGACGACCCGGAGGAATTTGCAGCCCACTGCGTCAGGGAGCATGGGTGTTACCTGAATGACCAGGAACTGCTTTTGGAAATGGCATACAACAGCCGCCGGATTGTCTCCACAATTGCGGAGTGGGGCATTGGGATTCAGCGGGATGAGAAGGGAACGGTGGCTTATGCAAAGTGGCCGACTCCCTGGGGAACTGCGGCAATCGACCCTGATATGTGCCGGACGCTTGCGAAAAAGGCGAAAGAATTGGATGTGGAATTCCTGGATCACGTTGCAGTTGCCGCTCTGATGCGAAACGGCCGGCGGGTGGTGGGAGCCGCGGGCTTTGACCACAGAAACGGAGACGTTTACATCTTCGAGGCTGGGGCCGTCATTCTGGCTGCAGGGGCGCAGGACTATCTCATCACCACGGGATGGTGCGGGACTGGAAATGGCATATGGATGGCCTATGAGGTGGGGGCGGAAATGCGCAACGCCGAATTTGGGAACATGTGCGATTTTGCCCGGGTTGCACCAGATGGAAGCGTGTATTATGGGGCTCACGGCGGAGCCCACATTGCCCATGACCACCTTCACACAAAAAAAGAGAACATCAGCCGGAAATACCGGCCTGGCTTCCACTCGTCCATGGACCCGCTGGCGGCCTATGCCTGGTATCGTGAGACCTTGGACGGAAACGGGCCGGTGTTTGTAGACTTGTCCGACTTTGCCCAGAAGGAAGGGGTGTTGTTCCAGTGGCATCCCACGGCCACGGCCCGGCGGGCAGTGCTGGCGGAAAAGACAAACCCTCCGGAGAACAAGCGGTTTGATGTAGTTCCGGGCTTTTTGGGGGAGATGAGCTGTGTCAGCGTGGACCATGATATGGCGACAACAGTGCCGGGGCTGTACTGTGTGGGCGACAATAGCGGAAGCGGAAGCGCACGGGGCGGCGCAGTGCCCACGCCGCCGGGAAAGATCCATGGGACTGGAATTCTGAATGCCTTTTTCACCGGAATGAAGGGAGGCCCGGCCGCCGCACAATACGCGAAGGGTATACGGGCCTCCGGTGTGAGCCAGAGAGTGGAGCAGGAACAGATTGATGCGGTTTTCTCCGCTGTGTTCCAGCCTATGGAACGGGAGACGGGTTATGATGTGAAGCAGGCGCTGGACGATATCCAGGATATTGTGGCTCCGGTGGATTACAGTCTGATCCAAACAGAGACCAGGCTACAGCGAGGATTGCGGGAGGCCGTGAATTGGCGCGCCCGGCTTGGTCAGTTGTACGCGCGGGATTATCACGAGGTACTACGCTGCCTGGATCTACAGGCCATGGGGTTATGCGCAGAGCTGTTTTTCCGGGCTTCTCTGATGCGGAAGGAAAGCCGTGGATTCCATTTCCGGGAGGATTACCCGGAGACAGATAATCAGAACTGGCTAAAATGGATTATCATTCGGAAGAATGGAACGGAGATGGAACTGCTGACCAGGGACATTCCCATAGATCGCTATCCGGTGAAACCGGAGGGAAGGGGGTGATATGGTGAACATTGTGGGATTAAGTTGTGGGCGGAAAAACGGGAACAACGAACTGCTGCTGAAACAGGCGTTGATGGCTGCGGAAGAAGCGGGAGCCAGCTGCGAGCTGGTCTGTCTGCGGGATCTGAAGATCGAACAGTGCACTGGATGTGAATCCTGCATGCGGGGGTTGATTTCCGGCGGAGATGGGAAATGTGTTGTGCGCGGGGATGACTACGACTGGCTGATGGACCAGGTCACGCGGGCCCGGGGGCTGATTGTGGCGGCACCGATTTATGATTTGATTCCCTGCGGCAGGCTGATCACTTTGCTGAACCGGGCGCTTGGGGCGGGAAGGGAACGCAGGGAGCACGGAAAATCCCACCCTGCAAGTGCCGCTGCGATTGCAGTGGGTGGCTCGGACTGGATTGACCTTGCAGAGCCTCTGATGCAGCTGACCCTGACCAATCTCTGCAAAGGCGCAGTGGTGGTGGATCGGCTGATTGCAGGGGGAAACACAGCCCCGTCCATGGTGTTACTGGATGACGGGCTGCTGGAGCGCGCAGCCAGGCTGGGCCGGCGGGTGGCTGCTGCCGCCAAAGAGACAGACCGGGCGGAGTACCAGGGACCAAAAGGAATCTGTCCGGTATGCCGCTGCAATCTGATCGAACCGCTGGAGGGAACCCGGGCGGTCTGTGCATTTTGCCACACGCCGGGAGAACTGTCCATAGAGAATGGACGGTTGAAGTTTGTGTGCAGTCCGGAGGATGTGCGGCATCAGAGGTTTGGCCCGCTGGGAGAGCAAGAGCATCAGGACGACATCCGGGCTGCCCATCAAAAAGCGGCTCAGGGCAGAGAGCTGATACGGGAACGGCTCAAACCTTTTCTGGCCTATGGCGCCGCCCTGCAGCCGGAATCAGTGAGAGGAGAACACAATGCATAGGAGCTTGGTACTTCATCAGATTGATATGGATGATATCGCCGCGATGGAGCGGTGGTACTATTTACAGCACTCTGCGGAGATTGCCCGCCGATATGGGCCTTGGCTGTGCCGGCATGAGAGTTGGATGCCGGTGCCAGCTCCGGAGGACGCTAAGGCCTACGGTTTTTTCAACTGGAGACTGACCCAGACTTACTGGAGGGAAGAACCCCTTCCCGGGCCCCGGGGAGAGCTGGCGTTCACACCCTCGCCGGTTCCGCTGGTGCGGTGCGCCAGCACTCATATTCCGGCGCAGTGCACAGAGGATTTCAAAGGATACAATCTGCTCCCCTATGAAAAGGAAAACTTGCGCTGGGTCCAGTTTATCCGCTATCCTGATGGTGTGGATAAAGAACGGGCGGACCGGTGGTATGTAGAGGTCATGGCACCTGCAGTCTGCAAACACCACGCGCTGCACCGGTTCTTTTCCTCCAAAACCATCCAGGTGGCCGGCGGTCTGCCCGGTGTTTGGCGGGAACAGGACAGGGGCCGCCTGAAGAGCGGGAAAGACCGGCAGTGGGATCGGGTCAGCGAGATGTGGTTTGAATCTTTCCGGGATTGGCGTGACTTCGTTACCCATGCACCTGAAGTGGAACTTCCGGATTGGGCCCAGCAGACGACATTTCCTTATCTGAATTGCGGGGACACGTTTATTTCCACCTTTGTGGTGGAACAGCCCACCAATGACTTCTTGGCGGAAAAGCGCGTTTACCTGTGAGGGACATGATATGGATAAGAAAATAAAGCTGGCTCCGGCTCATGTGGGAATCAGTGTGCCAGACCTGGAAAAGGCTGTGAATTGGTACGATAAGGTATTAGGGTTTGCTGTAATAAGCGATCGGTATCAGCCGGCACTGTGTGCCCGTGTGGCATTTCTGGAGCGGGACGGTTTCTGCATAGAGCTGTTTCAGCACGATCATCCCAATCCTCTGCCGGCGGACCGACGGGAGCCGGACCGGGATATTGCCACCTGCGGGACCAAGCACTTGTGCTTCTATACACAGGATATGAGAGCCATGGTCCGGCACTTTGGCGTCTGCAGAGTGGACCTTGCAACCCAAATCTTCTCCATGGGAGAAAATCAGGTGCTTTTTATTCGTGATTGCGCTGGAAACCTGTTGGAATTCATCCAGAAGGCTGATTCCGGTCGAAAAATATGAGGAGGTTTTAGTGCTATGATTCGCCCAGACAACCCACCGTTTCGCAGCTATATTCTCAACGCGGTGAAAGATGACAGCTATTTGCCGGAGGCATATCGATGGCTGTATAAATACCATGTGGAGGACAGTATTGCCAAACTGAGGCCCTATTGCAGCAGCTATTGTACCTACCGGGCCCTTCCCATTCCTCCGGATGGGGAAGACTACGGCACCTATAACTGGATTATGACAGAGCATCACTGGATGTATAATCCCAGCGTATACTGGGGGCCGGAAGGACGGATCAACATTCTCAACGAGGTGTTTGACGAATCCTATTTGACGGCCACCAACCAGCCGCCCCGGAACAGTCTGCGGGATTCTGCCTGGCAGGGGAGCCGGGACGGCTATCATCCGATTGTCTATGCGGCAGCCCCATTGTTTTGGGAAAAGGACTTCAAAGGCGGCCAGCGCACCATTGCGGACGGCCCCAACTTCCGATGGCTCATGATTTTCAAATATCCCCAGGGTGTAAGCAGGGGAGAAGGGGATGACTGGTTTTTGAATCAACTGGCGCCCCAGATTGCCGCCATGGATGGAGTGAACCGGTTTGTGACCAGTACGGCGATGGACCAGACGCCTTTTATCCCAAACACCTGGCACCGTGTGGCGGAGATCTGGTTTGACAACAGCAGAGTTTGGCATGACTGTATTGTGAAGAATGCAGCTGAGTTCATCAAGCCGGCTTGGGCGCGCTATGATGTATTTCCCTATTTGGAACCCTATTCTGACTTCACTGGAATTTTCTTATTAGACCGACCGGAATCCGATCATTTCAATCAATACCGCGGATACATTCCCACACGGTGATGCCTCCGGATGTGGGAAGAAAGACAAGGAGCGACGCAGATGACACAAGAAGACATGCTCTGGTGTGCCCGGACCTCTTGGGAGGCGGAAAAGACGCATTCAGAGATTCCCATGCTCACCAAGACCTATCCGCAGCTGGATCGGCTCACCGGGTATCAGATCCAGAACCTGCGCAACCAGATAGTGGAGGCGGAGGGGAATCGGGTGGTTGGCTACAAATTAGGGTCCACCGGACTGAAAAAACGCCAGCAGATGGGAACTGCCGCCAGCAGCTACGGACGCCTCTATGACTATATGCGGGTGAGACCGGGGGAACCAGTTCGGATGGACGAGCTGATCCATCCAAAAGTGGAGCCGGAGATCACCTTTGTGCTGAAGAAGGCGCTGACTGGTCCCTATGTGACGGCAGACCAGGTGATGCACGCCACAGGGTACGTGGTGGCATCCCTTGAAATCATTGACAGCCGTTATGAAAATTTCAAATTTACCGGTGGAGATGTAGTATCTGACAACATTTCCGGGGGAAAGTACCTGCTCAGCGACAAACGATACGATCCGTTTGCCAGTGACTTGGGTCTGATTGGATTGGAGATCACCCTCAATGGGGATGTGTGCGGCCAGGCTGCGACATGTGAGATCATGGGCCACCCTGCCAGGGCGGTGGCGGAGTTTGCCAACAACTTTTGGAAGAACACCGGGGGACAAGGGCTTTTGCCCGGACAGTTTATCATGACGGGCGGAATTACCCAAGCTTTTTCCCTGAAGCGGGGTGATTTCGTCCAGGCGAGGTTTGGTCGCCTTGGGCCGGTAGAATTCCATGTCGTTTAGGGGGAAAGAAGAAATGGAATATGGACAGATTGCGGATGCCCTGTTACAGAGTGCCTGCGGTGGTACGCGCCCGCCGCTGGGAATTGCGGAGCATTTAACACCCGCCCAGGCATATTGTGTCCAAGACATGCTGGCCGTGCGGTGGCGGGAATGCGGGAAGGAGAGTATAGGCTATAAAATTGCCCTGACCGGAAGAGCGCAGCAGGAAAGGTTTGCTATAGAGGAACCGGTATATGGACGGATTCTGGCCCGAGACTGTTTTTCCAGTGGAAAACAGATAATCCTGCCGGAGAGAACTTCAGTCAAGGTGGAGTGCGAACTCGCTTTGGTGATGGGGCGGGATGTGACCGTGCCACCATCGGATCGGGAAGAGTTGCTGTCTTGCATCGCCTATGGATTGCCTGCCCTGGAGCTTGTGGCGGGGAGATATGAGGGTATACATACCAGCGCCCCATGCCTGATCGCGGATAACGCCAACTTTTTCGCGGCGGTCTTGGGGGATGTGCCGGTGCAGGTAGACGCCTTGGAGACGGACCTGATAGGCATGCGTCTGGAAGTGAACGGGCAGATGCGGTGCAGTGGGGTGTCCGCAGCGGTGTTGGGCGATCCGCTGAACGCGCTGATGTGGTTGGCGCGCAAGCTGTGTGCCCAAGGAAAGAAGTTGAAGCAGGGAGAGCTGGTTTTGACCGGGGCCTTTGCCGCACAGCAGATTGCTCAGTCCGGGGAGTTCTATCAAGCGGCCTTTGATGGATTGGGCAGTGTTTCTGTCTGCTTTGCAGCTGCTTGTTCCTCTTTATAGCTGAGGACAGATCGCGGATTAAACGGATTGTGGAATTATGAAAAACAGCGCAGCCCGGCGGACAGAATCAGGTTCGCCGGGCTGCGCTATATGAGGCAGGATTTTTCAAATGAGGGTCGGGGAGTCTGCATTTTCCACCGGAGGGAAGTCTCGGAGCAGGCGGCAGGAGAGCGCTAGGGAGAAGAGAGCATCATGGTTATCCCAGGAAATATGCACCATGCTTTCCGGCTTTTCAATCCGGTAGCTGAGTGTATTTCTGTGGATATGCAGGGCTTTGTGGACGCTCTGCTTTTGGGAATAGGTGAACAGGCAGTGCAGGGTCTCCGTAGAAACGTTGCCACGGACCCGGTCATAGAGTAGAGACGGCGGGCTACAGGATGTCCCCGATGGGTGAGCCCTACCCCCGAAAGAGCAGCTCCGGGGCGTGCCGAGAGGGCAGACCCGGGGCTGCTGAAGCGGGGGAGCGGGCGGGCGGCGCAGTCACTGGTCGGCGCCGTCGGGAGAGGGGCGGTCTGCGCACGCCTCCGGATCGTCCGGCAGCAGGATGCCGCGATAGAAAAAGTCGTAGTAGAAATAGATCTTGCGCCGGACGTATTCCTGGTGATCCAGTCCGCGGTCCGTGCAGTAGGTGAGCAGATTGTAGCCGGTGGTGGCGTACATATAGGCGATCAGGTCGATGTCCACGCCGGGACGCAATTTGCCCGCTGCCTGCTCCCGCTCCAGAATGGCGCGGTAGTAGCGCTGGTTGGCTTCAGAGAGATGAAAAATCAGATTGTGAATGACAGCGAGGGGCATCCGGTTGACGGCCAGCAGAAACTGATGCTCCAGCTGTGAATAATAATCCGGCTTATCGGAGGAAAATTCAGGAAAGAAACTGTCAGCATCAACACTTTTGCAATCCAGTTCCACAAGAAGATAGTCTACTTCCCGGTTGATGAGAATCTGGGACAAATAGAGGAGAAGATCGTCCTTCGAGTTGAAATAGCGGTAGAACGTGGCGGAATTCAGTCCCATCTCCCTGCACAGCAGCCGAACGGTAATCTTCTCATATGGGCGCTCTGCATAGAGTTTCATAGCGGTATTCAGCAATTCCTGCTGTTTTTTCAAGGGCAGGCGTTGGAAGGGTGATTTTGGACTCATGGAACCAACCATCCTTTTTGGGAGAAATATGGAAAATGATGTGACATAATTATACCACACTCCCCAAAAAGATGCACGGAGATTTTTGTAGAAATTGCTCTTGCAATGTAAACGTGTTTACAGTACAATGTTGCCATTCAACAAAGCGAAGAGTATATTTATTCGCAGAAAACTTTGACGAAGTAAAGCGACGATGTGCTGCATCGGGAGGAAAGGAAGGAGAATTGCCGTGTTGATCAAAAATGGCCGGCTCCATGACGGACTCGGCGCCGTATCGTGCCAGGACCTGCGTATCGGGCAGGGCAGGATCCTCGCCATCGGGAAGGATCTTGCCCCTGAGCAGGGAGAAGAAGTATTTGACGCGTCGGGGATGGAGGTGTTTCCTGGTTTTGTCCAGCCTGTTTCCGTCTGGGGAATCAACGGCTCCATGACGGAGATCCGTCCATCGTCCAACGACAATGACGAGCGGAGCAATCCCATCATGCCGGAACTGGACGGCTTCTACGCTTTTAACGGCCGGGCGGCTACCTATCAGCAGCTGGGCGCCTTCGGCCTGACCTGCTGCGGCGTGGCGCCTGCAGACAACAATCTGTTTGGCGGCACCATTGCCATGTTCTGCGTGGACGGGGTCAATCCCTATAAGATGTGCCTGAAACGGGGCTGCGGCATGATGGCCTCGGTGACGCCCAATCTGAAGAAGACCTATGGCAGCCGTCAGCAGGCGCCCATGACCCGGATGTGGACCTTTGCCAATTTTGCGCTTCAGCTGCGCAAGGCTTCGGAGTACAAAGAGGAGGAGGGCAAGCCGAAAGATGACAAACTGGCGGCCCTGAAACAGGTGGTGGAAGGACAGCTGCCCCTGTTCGTTTCCTGCGACAGCGGCGCTTCCGCCCGGCAGGTGTGGGACATTCTTCAGGACTATCCCAAGATTCGTCTGGTGCTGGTCAACGGCTTCGGCCTTACCGGCGATGAGGAGTGGATTGTGGAGAACAAAATCCCTGTGATCGCCCGCTATGCCTCCAACCCGTTGGATGAGGACGCCATGACCATGGACTGGAAGGCTATGGCGAAACTGAGCGGACAGGGCGTAAGCGTGGCCTTCAGCGGCACCTACACCAACAGCATGGGGGCCCGGGAGGACATGCTGTGGAATGGCATCGAGATGATGAAGGTGCTCCACGACAGCGAGAAGGTGCTGCCCATGCTCACCAGCGTCCCGGCCAGGATTATGGGTGTGGACGACATCACCGGCTCGCTCCGGGAGGGCCTGCGGGCCGACGTGGTGATCTGGAGCGCCAACCCGCTGGAAAGCTATCAGGCTCACATTGTGCGCACCTACCAGGCCGGTCAGGTGATCTATCAGGAAGGGGATGCAATGAAATGTATGTAATCCAGAACGGAACCCTTTACACCATGGACGGCCAGGGGGTTATTCAGGCAGACCTCCGGGTGAAGGACGGGAAGATCACCCAGATCGGGCAGGGCCTTTCCACGGAAGGAGCCCAGGTGATCGACGCTGCCGGAAAGTGCGTTACCCCCGGCTTCGTGGACGCCCACAGCCATGTGGGCGGCATTGCCGGCATCGGCCCGAACCAGGAAGATCTCAATGAGATTACCAACCCCCTCACTCCGGAACTGGACGCCTATTACGGCATCAACCCCAACGATAAGATTTTTGATACGGTGATCCGGCAGGGCATCACCACCTCCTGTGTGGCTCCCGGCTCCGCCAATGTGGTGTGCGGCTGGGTGGTGGCCTACAAGTCTGCCGGCAAGGACCGGGTGGTGCGCCGCCCTGTGGCCATGAAGGGCGCCATGGGTATCAACCCCAAGGGATGCTACTCCCCCAAGAACCTGGCGCCCATGACCCGGATGGCTATTGCCAACCTGATGCGGAGCTATCTGCGCAACGTGCAGGAGTACATGAAAAAGAAGGCGGACGCCGGCGACGACCCGGCCAAGCAGCCCCCCTATGATCTGGGGCTGGAGCACGGCATTCCCGTGCTGGAGAAGAAGATCCCCCTGAAGGTGCACAGCTACATGCACGACATGATGACTCTGCTGGAGATTGCCAAAGAGTTTGACATCCTGGTGACGGTGGATCACGCCCAGGGCGCCAGCGATTATCTGGAGGAGCTGAACGACCCCCACATCCACGGCGTTATTTTCGGCCCCACCTGCGAGCCTCTGTTCCCCGGCGAGGGAGGCAAGCTGGATTACGAGTGCTGCAAGGGCCTGGATGATGAGGGCGTGAGTGTGGCGGTGATGACCGACGGACCGGTGACCACGGTGAACATGCTGCTCTTCGAGATGGGCGAGTGTGTGCGCCGGGGGATGGATCCGGTGCGGGCCCTGGCCATGGTGACCAGCAATGCGGCCGAAATCGTAGGCGTGTCCGACCGGGTAGGTTCCCTCACCGTGGGCAAGGACGCGGATATCCTCATCTGGAGCAAGCTGCCCACCCTGGCCGCCGACGCGGTGCTGGAGCGGGTGTTCATCGACGGCGAGAGCGTCTATCAGAAGGAGAACGATTGATGAAATACCAATATCCTGTCTGTCCCACCGTGGACAAGGTGGAGGACTGGTTCGGCACCAGCCTCCCTGACCCCTACGCCTGGCTGCGCAACGCAAAAGACCCGGAGGTCCTGGACTTTGTAGCCAGGGAGAACGCGTTTACCGACAGCTATTTTGCCTCCCGGCCGCTGGAGGAGAAGATTGACCGGCTGAAGGCGGACAAGCTGCCCGGCCTGCCCCGGGAGCTGGTTCCCTGGAAGGACGGCTATCTGGCCTGCCTGACTGAGGACGGAAACTACAAGATCCGGGTGCTGAACCGCAGCTTTGAGGATGCGGACGGCCTGCCCCAGGTGCATGCCTTGGACGGGCTGGTGGTGTTCAGCGCCTATCCATGTCCCTGCAACGACAGCCTGCTGGCTCTGATGGTGCAGCATCCCGGCGCTGCCCGGCCCAGCGTGGCCCTGTGCGACATGGACCGGCGGATTCTCCTGCACGAGGTCCACGAGGTGTTCAGCTTCTGCTGGTCCAAGGGGGACGGCTGCCTGTACTACTCATCCACCCTGGCCAACTCTGAGACGCAGCAGAGCCACTCCGTCTTCTACCGCTTCGACCCGAAGAGCATGAAGGAGTCGGTGGTGTACGAGGACGACAGCTACGCCATCTTCGGACAGGTGGCCTCCTCCCGGGACGGAGCCTGGATCATGGCCATGGTGTGCCAGGATTACGCCCTGGCCCGCTGGGTGGCCATCGACACCGCCTCTGGCCGGGCTGAGGTACTCAATGATCACCCGGTGGAGTGGAAGTATCTTGACTCTCTGAACGGAGAGCACTATTTCATCACCGTGTCCGAGGCGGACCGGGGCGCGGTGATCCGGGTCTCCGGAGCCCGCGCTCCCGAGACGGTGATGCCGGAGAGCGAGCTGATTCTGGACAGCGGCTTTTCCGTGGGGGGAAAGCTGTATCTCCTGGCCTGCCGGGACGTGAGCAGCCGGCTGGTCTGCCTGGAGACCGGGGAGGAAGTGCCTCTGCCCGACCCCTATGGGGCCCTTGCGCTGGTAGGACATGGGGAAAACGAGGTGTTTCTGCGGTTTGAGTCCTTCCTGATCCCGCCCAGCATCCTGCGCTTTGACGGCGGGACGATGGAGACCGTGATGCGGGGCTGCCAGGACACCTATCCCGACCAGGTTGCGGAGCAGCACTTCGCCCCCTCCGCCGGGGACGGCACTCCCATTCCCTATTACATCGTGCGGAAAAAGGATGCCCGGCCAGACGGCAAAACCCCGGTGCTGATGTATGCCTACGGCGGCTACAATATTTCCATGCCGCCCAGCTACCAGGAGATGGTGACCCAGATCGTGGTGCCCCGGTGGGTGGAGCAGGGAGGCATTTACGTCCACTGCAACCTGCGGGGAGGCAATGAATACGGGCCCAAATGGCATGAGGCCGGCATGGCCGGGAACAAGCGCCACTGCTACGAGGATTTCATCGGCGTGGCCGAGCAGATCATCCGGGACGGCTGGACCTGCGCCGGAAAGATCGGGATTGCAGGATGTTCCAACGGCGGCCTGCTTATGTCCGCCCTGGTGACCATGCGGCCTGACCTGTGGGGCTGCGTCATCGATTCGGTGCCGCACACGGATATGATTCACTTTGCGGAGGACGACCGGGGCCCCATGTACATCACCGAATACGGCAACCCCAGGGAGAGCCGGGAGATGTTTGAGTACCTGCTCAGTTACTCCCCCTACCACAACGTGCGGAAGACAGACTATCCGCCCACCTACATCCAGACCGGGGAGCTGGACAACAACGTGCCGCCCTATCACGGCAAGAAGTTTGCCGCCCGGATGCAGGCGGAAAACCAGAGCGGCAACCCCATTCTGCTGCGGGTGCTGGCGGAAGGCAGCCACGACCGGGGCAAGGGAGAGGTGTTCTGGCGGACCATCGCCGAGATGCAGCTGTTCCTGGACGAGCACCTGAAGGAGTGCTGATTTATGCTGAAATTTGCGGTGAAGCGGATTTTGTTCATCATCCCTTCCATCTTCATTATCACGTTTGTCACGTTCCTCATCATGTCTTTCTCGGCAGGCAGCCCGGGCAGCGTAGCCCTGGGCATCACAGCCACCCCGGAGGAAATCGCCGAGTACAACCATGCGGTGGGTTATGACCGGCCGGTCCTGGTGCGGTATGCGGACTATATGCTCAACGCGCTGCAGGGAGACTTCGGGGAGAGCTATTCCAGCGGCGTGCCGGTGGTGGACTTGCTCATGCCCAAATTTCCCACCACGCTGAAGCTGGCGCTGTTTGCAGTGCTGTTTTCCGCCCTCATCGGGATTCCGATCGGCGTGCTGGCGGCGGTGAAGAAGGGAACCATCGCGGATACCGGGACCACGGTGGTCTCCCTGGTGCTGGCTTCCATTCCCGGCTTCTGGCTGGGCCTGCTCCTTCTGCTGCTGTTCTCCTACCAATTGGGGCTGCTGCCGCCCTTTGGCATCGGCACTTGGAAGCATTATGTCATGCCTGTGGCCACCCTGGCCATTCCGTCTTCCGCCTATGTGGCCCGGATGGTGCGCATGACCATGCTGGAGGCGCTGAGTTCGGACTATGTGCGCACGGCCCGGGCTAAGGGCGCGGGTCCGGGGCGGATTGTGTTTGTCCATGTGCTGCGCAACGCCATGCTGCCGGTCATTACTCAGCTGGGCATGAGTTTTGCCGGGCTGCTGGGCGGCGCAGTGATCGCTGAGCAGATCTTCGGCATGCCTGGATTCGGCACGGCCATTCTGGAGGCTATCAACAAAAAGGAGACCATGATTGTGCTGGGGGCAACCATCTTCCTGTCCCTGCTGTATATGCTCATCATGCTGGCCATGGATTTGATCAACGCGCTGCTCAATCCCAAGATCCGGGACAACATGGGCTGAGGAGGGAGAAAAATGACAAAACGCAGACGCAGCCGTCAGAAGCGGCTGGCCGATATGGCCGGACAGACCAACCCGGCCATGGATGTCTGGCGCAACTTTGCCCGGCACCCTGTGTCCATGGCGGCGCTGGTGATCCTCATCCTCATGATTATTGCGGCCGTTGTCTCAGGCTTCCTGTTTGACTATGATACCGAGGTGACTGCCCTGAATCCCGCTGAGCTGCTCCAGCCGCCCAGCGCGGAGCACTGGTTCGGCACGGACAAATTCGGCCGGGATGTGTTTATCCGGGTGATGTACGGGGCCCGGTATTCCCTGTTCTTCGGCATTGTCACGACCGCGGTGTCCATGGTGCTGGGCATTCTCATCGGAGCCACCTGCGCCTATTTCGGCGGGCTGTATGACATTATCGTCATGCGCATTATGGACTCTTTGGTGTGCATTCCGTCCATTCTGCTCATGCTCACCCTGGTGGCGGTGCTGGGCAAGGGGATGCGGGGGATCATCATCGCCCTGGTGGTCACCTCTGTGCCTGGGTTTGCCCGGATTATCCGGTCCATCGTGCTCAACGTGGTGCACCAGGAGTATGTGGAGGCGGCCCGGGCCAGCGGTACCGGAAACGGGACCATCATCCTGCGCCACATCCTGCCCAACTGTTTCGGACCCATCCTGGTGGATGTGCTTATGAGCGTGTCCAGCTGCATTATGGCGGCTGCCAGCCTGAGCTTCCTGGGCATGGGGATCCAGGCCCCGGCTCCGGAGTGGGGCTCCATGCTCAACGAGGCTATGGAGCATATGCGGGCCTATCCCTATCTGGGTATTTTCCCCGGACTGGCCATCGTGATCACCACGCTGTGCTTCAATCTGCTGGGCGATGGGCTCACCGATGCCCTGGATCCCAAGAACCGCTGACGGGAAGGGGAAGCGACCTATGAACAACGAGATTCTGATGCAGGTCACCGACCTGCACACCGTTCTGCCCCTGAAGGGGGGGAACCTGGTGGCGCCGGTGGACGGGGTGAACCTGACGATCCCCCGGGGAAAGACCGTGGGGCTGGTGGGGGAGTCCGGCTGCGGCAAGTCCATGACTGCCCGGTCCCTGATGCGGCTGCTGGACCACCCCATCCGCATCCAGTCCGGCTCCATCCTGTACTATCCCGGCAGCGAGGCGGACCTGGCCCGGCTGACCCAGAGTCAGACGGGAAAGAAGAGCCTGTCCCGGCCGGCGCAGGCAGCGCAGGCGCCGGAGATTCCGGAAATCCCGGAAGGGGCGGTGGAGATCACCGCCCTGACGGAGAAGCAGATGCGCTCCATCCGGGGACACAACATCACTATGATCTTCCAGGAGCCCATGACTGCTCTGAACCCGTCCATCACAGTGGGCAAGCAGGTGCGGGAGGCCATTCTGCTCCATGAAAAGGTGTCCAAAAAGGAGGCCAGGGAGCGGGTGCTCCAGAGCTTCCGGGATGTGGGCATCCCGGAGCCGGAGCGGCGGTACAAGTCCTATCCCCATCAGCTCTCCGGCGGCCTGCGCCAGCGCATCTGCATTGCCATGGCCATGGTGCTCCACCCGGAGTTTCTCATTGCCGATGAGCCCACCACCGCCCTGGATGTGACGGTGGAGGCCCAGATTCTGGCTCTGATGAAGCAGCTGCAGCGCAGCCGGGAGATGTCCATCCTGATGATTACCCATAACCTGGGAGTGGTGGCGGATATCTGCGACGAGGTCAACGTGATGTACGCCGGCCAGATTGTGGAGTACGCGGACAAGACCGAGCTGTTCCGGAATGCCCGCCACCCCTATACCCGGGGCCTGATGAAGGCCATTCCCCGGGTGCGCAGCGAGATCAAGGGGGACCTGTTCACCATTGAGGGCACGGTGCCCAATTTTTCCGACATGCCGGCCGGCTGCCGGTTCTGTGACCGGTGCCCCTATGCGGATGAGCAGTGCCGGACCCGGGAGCCTCAGCTGCGGGACATCGGCGGCGGACACCTGGTGCGCTGCTTCCGGGAGGTGGAGACATGAGCGAAGTGCTGCTGCAGGTGGAAAACCTGGTGAAGTATTTCAAGACCAACGCCGGCAAGGTCAAGGCGGTAGACGGCGTCAGCTTTGAGGTGTGCGCCGGCGAGACCCTGGCCTTGGTGGGCGAGTCCGGCTGCGGAAAGTCCACCCTGGGACGGCTGATCCTCCGGCTCATTGAGCCGACCAGCGGAACCGTGCGGCTGGAGGGGGAGGATCTGGGCAAGCTCAGCGGCAAACAGCTGCGGAAGAAACGCTCTCAGCTTCAGATTATCTTCCAGGACCCCTTTTCCTCCCTGGATCCCCACTTCACCGTGGGAGAACTGATTGCAGAGCCGCTCCGGGCTATGGGCATGGGCAAGGAGGAGAGGGAAAGCCGGGTGATGACCCTGCTGGATCAGGTGGGACTGTCCCGGGACTATTACACCCGTTATCCCCACCAATTCTCCGGCGGTCAGCGCCAGCGGATCGGCATTGCCCG
This sequence comes from uncultured Oscillospiraceae bacterium, assembly GCA_944385435.1. Taxonomy (GTDB): domain Bacteria; phylum Bacillota; class Clostridia; order Oscillospirales; family Oscillospiraceae; genus Enterenecus. The sequence continues at coordinate 16,127 of CALWXG010000009.1, read as the reverse complement.
GGCCCTGGCCAGTTCACCCAAGCTCATTGTGTGCGATGAGCCGGTGTCCGCCCTGGACGTGTCCATTCAGGCCCAGATTCTGAATCTGCTCCGGCAGCTCCAGAAAGAGCACGGGCTGACCTATCTGTTCATTTCCCATGACCTGGCGGTGGTTCGGTATATCTCCGACCGGATCTGCGTGATGTTTTTGGGCCAGCTGTGCGAACTGTGCTCCACCCGGGACGCTTATGAGCGCCCCATGCATCCCTATACCCGAATGCTCATTGATTCGGCGCCGGAGCCGGACCCGGAATTTCACCGGGAGGACCGGCTGCTGCTCCAGGGCGAGATGCCCTCGCCCATCCATCCCCCGGCAGGCTGCCGGTTCTGCACCCGGTGTCCTTTTGCCACCGAGGAGTGCAGGACGGAGCCCCCGGAGATGAAGGACTACGGCGGAGGACACCTGTGCGCCTGCCACCACCCGCTGCTGCCGTAAGGCGGCGGAGAATACCGTTGCCATCTTCTCCAAAGAAGGGGAAGTGGAAATATGCTGAAAAGCGAAAAGAAAGTGAGTTGGAATGAAATGAAGAAAAGACTGTCTCTGCTGCTGGCGCTGGCTATGTGCGTCAGTCTGCTGGGCGCCTGCGGCGGCCCGTCCGGGGAAGAGTCTCAAGCCCCTGCGGGCTCCAACGAGCCCGCCGTCTCCGACAACGCCGGCGGGGAGCAGGATACCACTCTGCGCGCCCTGACCCTGGTTGCCGCTGAGACCTTCAACCCCCTGGTGTACGGCAACACCGACAAGCCCGTCAACCACGCCCTGTTTGACTGCCTGTTCCGCTTTGACAACGACGGCAACGCCGTGCCCATGCTGGTGGATACCTATGAAGAGGACGGCCTGGACGTGACCATGCATCTGCGTCAGGACGTTACCTTCAGCAGCGGCAACCCTCTCACTGCCGACGATGTGGTGTTCTCCTACAATGCCGTGCTGGCTGATCCCACCCTGCGCTACAACATGACCGGCATCTCCACCGGCATGGAGAAGGTGGATGAGTACACCATCGTGCTCCATCTGACCAACACCTACTGCAAGTGGGAGAACTACCTGGCCGAGCTGCTGTACATCATCGAGGAAGAGACCTATGACCCCGAGGCAGACTACACCACCACCGCCCCCGTTGGTTCCGGCCCCTACACTCTGGAGAGTGTGGACGCTGCCCGGAAGGTCACCCTGAAGGCCCGGGAGGACTACTGGAACGGCGCTCCTGAGTTCAAGACCGTAGAGGTCAGCGCCGGTGTGGAGGATGCCACTGCCCTCATTGCCCTGCAGACCGGGGATGCGGACCTGGTGGCTCAGATGGGCCTGGCTTCCTACACCCAGGCCCAGAGCGACGAGAATCTCACCTGCGTGTCCTTCGATGGCTGGTCCACTATGGGTGTTATGATCCAGATGGGCGACGATGCATTCCGTCAGGCCATTTTCCACGCCATCAACCGGGATACCATCATCCAGATCTGCAACGGCGGAAACGGCACCCCCAGCACCAACTACTTCTCCCCCAAGGTGATGGGCGACTACACGGACAAGGCGCCCTTCGTGGGCTATGATGTGGAGCTGGCCAAGGAGTGCCTGGCCAACACCGCGGTGGATCTGTCCCAGACCTTTGAGATCCAGGTGTTTGAGGCTACCACCCAGTCTGTGGCCCAGTGCATTCAGTCCGACCTGGCTGCCATCGGCATCAACGTAGAGGTCAGCTTCGTGGACTCCAATGTCTTCTTTGACAACCTGGTGAACGGCAACATGCAGATGGGCATCACTGCTATGGCCACTGACATGGTGGGGGTGGAGGACATGATGAGCATGTTTGATCCCGAGTCTGGCTATCCCTTCAGCCTGTCCGATGAGATCATCGAGATGGTGCAGACCGCCCCCTACATCCAGGACGACGCTGAGCGCCAGGCCGCTGTAATCGAGCTGCTCAATGCTCTGAACGAGGCCTGCCCCTGGGTGCCCCTGTACGACAGCCCCATGTACTGTGTGTACAGCAATCGGGTGGGCAACGTGCTGGACTGCTCCTGCGCCACTTATGCGTACTACTTCGGCGACATGACCATTGAGGGCTGAGCCCCCCGGTCCGGACGCAGACAAGACCATTCACATGTGAAAACAGGCGCCGGGAGATCCGATACGGATCTCCCGGCGCCTGTGCCGTTTTGGGAGCAGTATGGAAGGATTCAGGAGCTCCTGCCCCCGGGGGGCGTGATCCGGCTGAGCCGGGAAAAGACAAATTGGGCGCACAGCCCGGTGAAGAGCCCGGTAAGGATGCCTGAGACCAGAAGAACGGGGAGGTAGACGGCCACGCCGGGGGTGCGGGTGATGAGAACGGCGGCGCCGATCTGGCCCGCGTTGTGGGCCATGGCTCCCAGAACGGAGCACACCCACATCTGCCGGGGGGTCAGCAGACGGCGGAGAAGCAGCATCGCCAGATAGCAGCATGCGCCTCCGGACAGGGAGTAGAAGATGGTCATCCCCCCGGCGAACAGGCTGCCCAGCAGCACCCGGGCCAACAGGATCAGACCGGCAGGGCCGGGGCCCAGAGCGAACATAGCGTAAACAGTGACAATGTTGGCCAGCCCCAGCTTGATGCCCGGCAGGGGGGCCAGGGCGGGCAGCTGGGCCTCTGCCATGAAGATGGTGAGGGCGATGGCGGTGAGCACTGCCATATAGGTCAGACGGCGCAAAGGAATTTTCTTCATTGTGTCACCCCATCTAGATTGCTGTCCGGCGGGCTGTCCTCGATCTGTATGACCAGCCGGTTGGGCAGGCAGACGATGGGGAACACCCCGGTGGAAATCCAGCCCTGGTGGACGCACACCTGGTCCGGGCAATCCGTGGCGGATACCCGGATCCGGCCCGGCTCCACCTGGACGGTGTTGGTGCCGGCAGGGCCCTCCACCGTGAAGGTGAAGGGTTCGCTCACCTGGGACAGGTCCACAGTGCGCGTCAGCCGGCCGTCCTGGTAGACGCAGGCGCAGGCGCCGCCGCGGCCGCGGAGCACCAGCAGGGAGGCGGCCAGGGAGAGGATCAGCACCGCGGCGAGGAGGATGACCCAGAACTTCGTGCTCTTCACCGGCGGATCACCTCGAAGGAGAGACTGCCCTGTTCCCCGGCCAGGGAGAAGCTGTCCGCGATTCCCTGGGAGATGGTGATGGACCCGTCCTCCCCGATGAGAACAAACTCAAAGTCGTCCCGGCTGCGCCAGTACTCCGCCGCCCGGTCCCTGCCCATGACAAACAGGGCGGTGGACAGGGCGTCAGCCAGGGTGGCGGAGGGGGAGATGACGGTGACGGAGGCCAGACCGTGGTCGGCGGGATAGCCGGTGGACGGGTCGATGATGTGGCCGTACCGCACCCCATCCTGCTCGAAGTTGCGCTCGTACATGCCGGAGGTCACCACGGCCTGGTCCGCCGTCTCCACCACCGCCACGTAGTCCTCGGCGCTCTCCCCCTCCGGGTCCCGGATGCCGATGCGCCAGGGATCCCCGTCCGGGCTGTTGCCCAGCACCTGGATGCTGCCGCCCAGGTCGATCTGGGCGCAGTCGATGCCGCACGCCCGGAACAGGCCGGCCACTTGATCAGAGGCGTACCCCTTGGCCACGGCGCCCAGGTCCAGCTCCATGCCCTCCGGCAGGGTGAGGGTATCCCCGGTGAGGTGGACCTGGGAGTAGTCCACCCGCTCCAGCAGGGCGGAGAGGGTGTCACGGTCCGGGACCTGGTAGGTGCTGGTGGTGAAGCCCCAGGCGCGCACCACAGGGTAGATGGTGATATCCAGTGCGCCGCCGGTGTCCGAGCACAGTGCCAGAGCCTGGTCCAGCACATCCCGCACCGGCGGAGACAGGGTGACGCTCTCCCCCTGGTTCAGAGCGTAGAGTTCGCTCTGCTCGTCTGTGGTGGACAGCAGATCTTCCAGCTCGTAGATCAGATCCTCGGCCCGGGAGAGGGCAGTGTCATCAGTATCTCCATAGATTGTTAAATTCATAACAGTGTCCATGGCCAACAGCGTTTTGGACTGCTCCGGGAGAGAGACGGCGCAGCCGGACAGGGACAGGACGGCCAGGAAAAAGGAAAAGATGCGCAGAGTTTTCATAATCTTGATTCCTCGATGAATGGGATTGGATTTGTGCAGGCAAAGGCCTGTTTTCCCGGGCGGAAGCGAACGTTTTCCGCGGTTGGGATATTCTGATGATACACCAGAGTTCACCCTGGGGTCAAGAGGAAAAGGCGGGTTCAAATTTTGTGAAATAATAGGCGAATTGTCATTGCGTTTGCTTGCAGATGTGATATAATGCAAAGATAGCGGATCCCTTCGAGGACCGCTGCAGCTGCGTTTTTCTGCCGGAGCCGCCATACCGGCCCGGCGGTAAGACAAATTGCAAAAGGTTCAAAATGAAGCAGGGAGGAATGCAGTGTGAGATTGCATGGCATACACGTGCCCCACAGGAAAAATACTGCGGACAGCGCACCGACCCGTATGCCGGTACCCTCTGTCGTCACTGTGCCCATGTCCATGAACATCGGCGCGCCGGCAAAGCCAGTGGTCAAAGCCGGCGACACGGTAAAGGTGGGACAGGTGATCGCGGAGGCAGGAGGCTTCGTGTCGGCCCCGATTCACTCCGGCGTGTCCGGAAAGGTGAAGAAACTGGATCAGGTTTTGGGCTCCAACGGCCGGTATGACACCACCATCGTCATCGAGACTGACGGCCAGCAGGAGCTCTGGGAGGGCATTGCTCCGCCCCAGGTTACCGATCTGGACAGCTTTGTGGAGGCGGTCCGGCAGTGCGGCGTCATCGGTTTGGGCGGCGCGGGATTCCCCACGTCGGTGAAGCTGAAGGTGAAGCCGGAACAGGTGGACTACATTATTATTAATGGCGCGGAGTGCGAGCCGTACATCACTTCGGATACCCGCACTATGCTGGACGATGCGGACAGCATCATCGAAGGTGTGCGCCTGCTTCAGAAATTCTATTCTCCCAAGCAGGTGATTGCCGGCATTGAGGACAACAAGCCCCAGTGCGTGGCCAAGCTGAAGGAGGCCGGCCGGGACCTGTCCGGGTTCGAGGTGAAGGCGCTGCCCGCCATCTACCCCCAAGGCGGTGAGAAAGTGCTGATTTTCAACACCACCGGCCGGATCGTCCCCGAGGGAAAGCTGCCCATTGACGTGGGCGCTATCGTGATCAACTGCACGACCCTGGCGGTGATCGCAAAGTACATCAAGACCGGCATGCCGCTGGTGGAGAAGCTCATCACCGTGGACGGATCTGCCGTGGCAAAGCCTCAGAACGTGATCGTGCCCGTGGGCACCAGCATGAAGGATGTGCTGGACTTCTGCGGACTGAAGACAGAGCCGGGAAAGGTGCTCTACGGCGGCCCCATGATGGGCATTTCCGTGCCCAGCCTGGAGTCTCCGGTGATGAAGAACACCAATGCGGTGCTGGCCTTCGCGGAGAAAGAGGCCGCCGTGCCCCCCGCCACCGCCTGCATCCGCTGCGGCCGGTGCGTGGCTCACTGCCCCCTGAATCTGTCCCCTGCCGCCATTGAGACGGCCTTCGTCAACAAGGAGCCGGAAGTTCTCAAGGAGCTGAAGGTGAACCTGTGCATGGAGTGCGGCTGCTGTGCCTTCGGCTGCCCGGCTCACCGGCCCCTGGTCCAGGTGAACAAGCTGGCCAAGGCCATGCTGAACCAGTACAACGCCGAGCAGAAGGCCCTGGCGGAGAAGAAAAAGGCCAAAGAGGAAGCAGAGAAGAAGGAGGCGAGTGTGAATGGCTAAGAATCTGACCGTATCGGTCTCCCCCCATCTCCACTCCGGCGCCAGCACCCAGGTCATCATGCGGGATGTGCTCATCGCCCTGGCCCCGGCTGTGGTCGCCTCCGTGGTGTTCTTCGGCCCCCGGGCACTGCTGGTGGAGGTGCTGTGCGTGGCGGTGGCCGTCCTGTGCGAGTGGGCCTTTGAGAAGATCTGCAAGCGGCCCGTCACCGTCTCCGACCTGTCCGCCGCCGTCACCGGCCTGCTGCTGGCCCTGAACCTGCCCGTGGGCATCCCCCTGTGGCAGGCGGCCTTCGGCTCCTTCGTGGCCATCGTGGTGGTCAAGCAGCTTTTCGGCGGCATCGGCTACAACTTCGCAAACCCTGCCATCACTGCCCGTATCATTATGCTGGTGGCCTTCTCCGGCACCATGACCAGCTGGGCGGTGCCCAATCTGGTGGACGCGGTGTCCTCCTCCACCCCCCTGGCCATCCTGAAGGCGGGGGAGGGCGAGCTGCCCTCCCTGCTGGAGATGTTCCTGGGCGCCCGGGGCGGCAGCATGGGCGAGACCAGCTGCCTGGCCCTGCTCATCGGCGGCATCTACCTCATTGCCCGCAAGGTGATCACCTGGCACACCCCGGTGGCCTTCATCGGAACCGTGCTGGTGTTCTCCGCCCTGCTGGGGCAGGAACCCCTGTATCAGATGATGGCCGGCGGCCTGTTCATCGGCGCCTTCTTCATGGCCACCGACTACACTACCTCTCCCCCCACTCCGGCCGGCAAGGCCATCTTCGGCATCGGCTGCGGCATCATCACTGTGGCCATCCGGGTCTGGGGCAACTATCCTGAGGGCGTGTCCTTCTCCATTCTGCTGATGAATATTCTCAATCCCTACATCTGCAAATGGACTCAGCCCAAACCCCTGGGAGGTGTGGAGCAATGACAAAGACGAAAAAAGGCTCCGCTATGACGGATTTTGTGGCCCCCATCGGCGTGCTGCTGCTCATCTGCATTGTGGCCTCCGCTCTGCTGGCCTACACCAACAGCATTACCGCCCCCATCATTGAGGCGGCGGCGGAAGAGGCTGCAGAGCAGGCCCGCATCGCCGTCATGCCTGAGGCGGACGGCTTCGAGCAGCTCCAGGTGGAGGGCCTGCCCGAGACTGTTACCGGCGTGTACAAAGCTACCAACGGCGTGGGCTATGTCTTTATGCTCACCGCCGACGGCTACGGCGGCCGGGATACCCTGAATATGACCTGCGGCATCGATTCCGAGGGCAAGATCACCGCCACCCAGGTGCTCAGCCATGAGGAAACAGTGGGCCTGGGTTCCAAGATTGCCGGCGAGGACTTCCAGAGCCAGTTTGTGGGCAAGGACGCCGGTCTGGAGGGCGTGGACACCATCGGCGGCGCCACCTTCTCCTCCAATTATTTCATCGGCGCCATCCAGGACGCCTTCACCGCCTACAACATGGTAAAGGAGGGTGCGTAAGATGAACAAAGGACTCAGAACCCTGACCAACGGCATCATCCGGGAAAACCCCATTCTGGTGCTGGTGCTGGGCACCTGCCCCTTCATGGCGGTTACCACCCAGGCCTCCAACGCCATCGGCATGGGCGCGGCAGTCACCTTTGTGCTGCTGTGCTCCAACATCCTGATCTCCATCCTGCGCAAGGTGATCTCTGAAAAGGTGCGCATCCCCTGCTTCATCGTGGTCATCGCATCCTTCGTGACCCTGGTGCAGATGATCGTCCAGGCTTTCCTGCCCGATCTGAACGATGCTCTGGGCCTCTACCTGCCCCTGATCGTGGTGAACTGCATCATTCTGGGCCGGGCCGAGATGTTCGCCAGCAAAAACGGCGTGGTTCTCTCCGCCCTGGACGCCATCGGCATGGGCGTGGGCTACACGCTGGCCATGCTGGTGATGGCCAGCATCCGTGAGATCCTGGGCAGCGGCACCTGGTTCGGCATGGCCCTGCCGGTGCTGGCGGAGAACAACATCTCCATCATGGTCATGGCCCCCGGCGGCTTTGCCATCTTCGGCGTGCTCATCGCCGTGGTGAACAAGGTCACCAAGGGCAAGGCACCCAGAAAGAAAGACTTCGGCTGCGCCGGCTGCCCCAGCGCTTCCGTCTGCGGCGGGAACCTGAGCACCTGCGCCAGCCACAATAAGGAGGCGGCCGCGAAATGAGTGAAGTGAAAGTCATCATCGGCATTATCATGACCGCGGTCCTGGTCAACAACTATGTGCTCAGCCAGTTCCTGGGCATCTGCCCCTTCCTGGGCGTGTCCAAGAAGCTGGACCAGGCCACCGGCATGTCCATTGCCGTTATCTTTGTGATGGTGCTGGCCACTGCCGTGACCTATCCCATCCAGTACTTTGTTCTCAACCCCAACGATCTGGGCTATCTCCAGACCATTGTCTTCATCCTGGTCATCGCAGCTCTGGTGCAGCTGGTGGAGATCATCCTGAAGAAGTACATCCCGGCGCTGCATGCCTCCCTGGGTGTGTATCTGCCTCTGATCACCACCAACTGCGCGGTGCTGGGCGTGTGTATCAGCAACGTGGACAGCTACCTGCTGGAGAATGCCGCGTTCGGCAGCAGTTTCGTGCACGCGCTGTTCAACGCATTCGGCAGCGGCGTGGGCTTTTTCCTGGCCATGGTGCTCTTTGCCGGCGTGCGTACCCGGGTGGAGCGCTGCAACTGCCCGGCCTGCTTCAAGGGCATGCCCATCACCCTGATCTCCGCCTCCATCCTGTCCGTGTCCTTCATGGGTTTTGCGGGACTGGTGGAGAATCTGCTGGGCTTAGGCTAAGGGGGGCGTGAAACATGGAAGTTGTGATCATTGCTGTTGTGGTCCTGGCCATCATTGCCCTGATCTGCGGCGTCATGCTCACCGTGGCGTCCAAATTCATGGCGGTGGAGCAGGATGAACTCACCCCCCAGGTGCGGGAGTGCCTGCCCGGCGCCAACTGCGGCGCCTGCGGCTTTGCCGGCTGCGACGGCTACGCCGCCGCCCTGGTGGCCGACCCGGACCTGCCCGTCAATTTGTGTGTGCCCGGCGGCGCCTCCGCCGCGGAGCAGATCGGCGCCGTGCTGGGCCGGGATGTCGGCGAGGTGGTGAAGATGGTGGCGGAGGTGCGCTGTTCCGGCACCTGCGCCGTCACCAGGCCCAAGATGGACTATGAGGGCATCGAGAGCTGCGCCGCCGCCAAGCTGCTCTTCGGCGGCAGCGGAGCCTGCATTTACGGCTGCGCCGGCCTGGGCGACTGCGCCAAGGTGTGCCCGGAGCAGGCCATCTATCTGGTGGGCGGCGTGGCCCGGGTGGATACCAGCGCCTGCGTGGGCTGCGGGCTGTGCGCCAAGACCTGCCCCAACCACGTCATCGAGATGCGCCCCGCCGCCGCCCACGTGGTGGTGGCCTGCAGCAGCCATCAGAAGGGCGCGGACACCCGGAAGGCCTGTTCCGCGGGCTGCATCGGCTGCAAGCTGTGCGAGCGCAACTGCGCCGCCGGCGCCATCACCGTGAAGGACAATCTGGCCAGCGTGGACTACGAGAAGTGCACCGGCTGCGGCAAGTGCCTGGAGGTGTGTCCCTCCGGCTGCCTGGTGGGCCTGGACGTGGCCGCCCCGGCCAAAGAGGCCTGAGCGCGGACGTCCGTCAGAGACACAGACAAACGAGAGAGGGCTGGCCCCGCAAGGGGGTCAGCCCTCTGACGATTTTCCGAAAAAGCCCCGGAGAGCCGGCCACTGCCGGGGCCAACCCTCGCCGGACCGGTACGGCACGCGGCGCAGGCTCCTTACACGGCCTGCTCCGGATGCCGCTCCAGCCAGGCGGCGGCATAGGAACAGGTGGCGACGGCACGGCCGCCGTTGGCGCGGATCTGCTCCAGGGCGGCGCGCACCAGCCGGTCCGCCATGCCCTGCCCCCGGAGAGAGGGGTCCACAAAGGTGTGGTCAATGCAGTACACCCCCGGCCGGACCATGGGAAAGGTGATCTCCGCCACCAGCCGTCCGGCGTCGTCCCAGGCATGAATCCGGTCAGATTCCCGGATCAAATCGCTCATATCCATACACCCCCAGTGCAGCGGGCCGCAGCCCGGTTTTGGCCAGCATAGCATGGGGGCCGGGGAATGTCAAGGCGGCGGGGCCGCCGCCTCCGGGGGAAAAGGAAGAAACTGTATGTAAATCTTGCAAGATTGAGGGGCGAAAATTTCAGACACCGGGGCGGAACCGGCCTGCGCAGGGGGCAAAACCCCGGAATCCGGCGGGGAGAGAATATTTTTCGGGAAGAATAAAAATACAAGGAAACAGGGAGTGAATGCAACAATATACAGAATATGCCGGATGTTCCCAGGATTTCGTGAATAATGTCGGAACCAGGGGAGATGCAGGAAGAAAATGCGGACTTGCAAAGCATGCAATTCCGTATTATAATGTGTCAAAATATCAACGAAGCGGTAAAGGATGCGTAATCCAGCCGCGTCGGACATAGGGAAGGGCAGTTTTGACCAGATGTGAAAAGGGTGTGCTCCGCGCTGAGGGCAATGGCCGCGCGGACCCGCCCTGTATTTTTTGACGTCGCCGGATCGCCGGCGCAAGGAGGCAAAGTCCAGATGAAATTTTTCGAGATGCCCTATCAGCGTCCTGACCTGGAACAGGTAAAAAGCCAGTTGTCCGAACTCACCCGGCGGTTGAAGGCCGCGGCCGGCTATGACGAGGCCAGGGCCGTGTTCCTGGAGAAGGAGCAGGCGCAGAAGCACCTGCACACCGCGGAAACCCTGGCCCACATCCGCCACTCCATCGACACCCGAGATACCTTTTATGACGGGGAGATGAAGTTCTGGAACGCCGCCATGCCGGAGCTGCAGGAGTACCAGCAGGCCTGGACCATGGCCATGCTGGAATCCCCCTACCGGGCGAATTTCTCCCGGGAGTACGGGGATCTGATGTTCGTCAACGCGGAGATCGCCCTGAAGACCTTCTCCCCGGAGATCATCCCCCAGCTGCAGCAGGAGAACGACCTGACCCAGGAGTATGAGAAGCTGCTGGCCTCCGCCCAGATCCCCTTTGAGGGGAAGATCTACACCCTGTCCCAGCTCACCCCCTTCAAGAACGACCCGGACGACGCGCGCCGTCTGGCGGCCTGGAAGGCGGAGGGCCGGTGGTACAAGGACAACCAGGAGAAGCTGGACGCCATCTACGACCAGCTGGTCCACCTGCGGGACGAGATGGGCCGGAAGCTGGGGTACGAGGGCTACACCACCCTGGGCTACTACCGCATGGGCCGCAACTGCTACACCAAAGAGGACGTGGAGCGCTTCCGCTCCGCGGTGGTGAAGTACCTGGTGCCGGTGGCCGACCGGATCTACCGCCGTCAGGCCGGACGGCTGGGCAAGGAGTATCCCATGAGCTTTGCCGACAACGCCCTGGAGTTCCGCTCCGGCAACCCCAGGCCCGTGGGCACCCCCGACGACATCCTGGCCCAGGGGAAGAAGTTCTACGACGAGCTCTCCCCGGAGACCAGCGTGTTCTTCCGCACCATGCTGGAGGGGGAGCTGCTGGACGTGCTCTCCACCGAGGGCAAGCAGTCCGGCGGCTACTGCACCGGCATCCCCGACTACGGCGTGCCCTTCATCTTCGCCAACTTCAACGGCACCCAGCACGATGTGGAGGTGGTCACCCATGAGGCGGGCCACGCCTTTGCCTCCTGGACCAACCGGGACCGGGTGCCTATGGAGTACATGTGGCCCTCCATGGAGGCCTGCGAGGTCCACTCCATGTCCATGGAGTTCTTCGCCGAGCCCTGGGCGGACGGCTTCTTCGGCCCGGACGCCAGAAAATTCCTGTACAGCCACCTGTCCGGCGCCCTCACCTTCATCCCCTACGGCACCCTGGTGGACCACTTCCAGCATGAGGTGTACGCCAACCCGGACATGACCCCCGCCCAGCGCCACGCCGTGTGGAAGCAGCTGCTGGGGGTGTACATGCCCTGGATGCGGCTGGACGGGGACATCCCCTTCTACAGCGAGGGAGAGGGCTGGCAGCGCCAGCACCACATCTACTCCTCCCCCTTCTACTACATCGACTACTGCCTGGCCCAGACCGTGTCCCTCCAGTTCTGGGCCCTGATCCAGGCCGACCGGAAGGACGCCTGGGACCACTACATGGCCTACACCCGGCAGGGGGGCAGCCGTACCTTCACCGAGCTGCTGAAACACGCCGGCCTGGAGTCCCCCTTCGACGAGTCCTGCCTGCGGGGCGTGTGTGAGCGGGCCAGCGCCTGGCTGGACGGCTTCGACCTGACCGGCATCGTCTGATATGGCCCAGGAGAAGAAGCGGCGGGGCCGCAGGGCCCATCTGGACGATTTCCAGAAGACCGCCACCGGCGACTACATCTACACCGGCCAGCTCCACCCCTTCAAGCCGGGCGCCTTCACCCGCAGGCAGGCCCTGCTGCGCCTCTGGCTGGCCGCGTCGGGACTGGCAGCCGTGCTGGTGGCGGCCGGCTGTATTCCGGTGGCGGGCATGCGCAACACCTTTTATGTCATCCTGCCCTATGCGGCGTCCCTGCTGGCCGCGGCCAGCGTGGTCTGGCTGATGTGCCGCCTCACCGCCGGGGGAGACCCCCTGCGGGACTATGTGTACGCCGCCACCGTGGCCCAGTTCCGGCTGCGCGGCACGGTGACCGCGGTGCTGTGCGCCGTAGCCCTGGCGGGGGAGGGGCTCTGCCTGGCGCTCAACGGCCCGGAGGACACGCTGGCCGGGTCGGTGGTGTTCCTGCTGTGCGAGGCGGCGGGACTGGCCCTGTCCCTGGTGTGGCGGTCTGTGGCCGTCAAACTGGACTGGTAATGGTTACAGAAGAAAAACCAGAATTTTGTATAGTATTGCCGGACTTAAAAATTGACATCCCAGACAAGAACAGATAAAATGAACTTATTCGAACTGCTGGGCGGACGGACATTTGAACGCCGCTGGCGGACAGAAGAAAAAAGGGGATCCCCTTTTTTCTCGGGCTTGTGGATACAAGCCCAATCCAACACTGTGAACTCCGGGTCCCTGATACCCGTTTGGTTCAAAGAATTCTAAGGAGGATATTTCGCATGAAAAACGCAAAGAAGCTGCTTGCGCTGCTGCTTGCTCTTGCCATGTGCGTGGGCCTGCTGGCCGGCTGTAATAACGAACAGCCCGTTACCAGCGATCCCGGCACTGACAACAGCACTGCCCCCAGCGTCGAGCCTGTCAATGACACCCTCGTCATCGCCGAGGATGGCATGGACGGTAAGTTCTCTCCCTTCTTCTACACCGCGGTGCCCGATGAGACCGTGGTGAACCTGGTGCACGTCTCCCTGTTCGGCGTGGACCGCGCCGGCGCCATCGTGGAGAAGGGCATCGAGGGCGAGACCCGCGAGTACAACGGCACCGACTACACCTATACCGGCATCGCCGATATGGAGACTGTGGTCAACGACGACGGCACCGTGGACTACAACATCACCCTGAAGGAGGGCGTGCAGTTCTCCGACGGCCATGAGATGAACATCGACGACGTCATCTTCTCCATGTACGTGCTGGCCGACCCCACCTATGACGGCTCCTCCACCTTCTACTCCCTGCCCATCGAGGGCATGACCGAGTACCGTCAGAACAACACCACTCTGGCCCTGCTGCTGGCTGAGCTGGGTGAGGACAACACCGACTTCACCTATGTCACCGAGGAGCAGCAGACCGCCTTCTGGAACGCGGTGAACGACGGCCTGGTGGCCTTCGCCCAGGAGATCGTGGACTACTGCGTGGAGGCCGGTCTCGCCGCTGACTCCAACGACGTGGCCACCGCCGCCGCCAACTGGAACTTTGCCGGCCTGGCTGAGGACGCCACCGCCAAGGACTTCGCTCTGGCCATCGGCGACGCCTACGGCTGGAACTTCTCCGCCATGGAGGCTGAGACCGCCGGCTCCGCCCTGTCCGACCTGATCCCCGAGGACGTGTACGCCTACTCCACCACCAACGTGCAGGTGGGCGAGTCCGCCGCCAGCATCTCCGGCATCGAGCGCACCGGCGACTACTCCATGACCGTGCACATGACCGAGATCGACGCCACCGCTCTGCTGCAGTTCACCCTGGCGGTGGCCCCCATGCACTACTATGGCGAGGAGTCCCTGTACGACTACGCCAACAACAAGTTCGGCTTCAACAAGGGCGACCTGACCCACGTGCGTTCCGTGACCAGCACCCCCATGGGCGCCGGCCCCTACGTGTTCGACAGCTATGAGAACGGCGTGGTCACCACCACCGCCAACCCCCTGTACTGGAAGGGCGAGCCCAAGATCGCCCACGTGAACGTCCAGTTCACCCTGGAGCAGGACAAGGTCACCGGCGTGCAGTCCGGCACCCTGGACATCGCCACCCCCGCCTTCTCCACCGACACCATCAAGGAGATCAACGACATCAACGGCAGCGAGGACTTTGACGGCGATGTCATCACCATCCGCACCACCCAGTACCTGGGCTACGGCTACATCGGCATCAACGCCACCAACGTCAGCGTGGGCGGCGAGCCCGGCTCCGAGCAGTCCAAGGACCTGCGCAAGGCCATCGCCACCGTGCTGTCCGTCTACCGTGACGTGGTGATCGACTCCTACTACGGCGAGTACGCCACCGTCATCAACTACCCCATCTCCGACACCTCCTGGGCCGCCCCCAAGGTCACGGACGAGGGCTATCAGGTGGCCTTCTCCGTGGACGTGAACGGCGATCCCATCTACACCGAGGGCATGACCGACGACGAGCGCTATGCCGCCGCCCTGGAGGCCGCCCTGGAGTACTTTGAGGCCGCCGGCTACACCGTGGAGAACGGTAAGATCACCGCCGCTCCCGCCGGCGCTTCCCTGGAGTACGAGGTCATCGTGCCCGGCGGCGGCGTGGGCGACCACCCCAACTTCATGATCCTGACCATGGCCCACGACGCTCTGGCCAGCATCGGCTTCAACCTGATCGTCACCGACGTGTCTGACGGCACCGTCACCATCGGCAACAACCTGGACGCCGGCACCGCCGAGCTGTGGACCATGGCCTGGAACGCCACCCCCGACCCCGACATGACCCAGATCTACTTCGCCGACGTGGCCAACGGCGGCGCCAATGCCGGCGGCTCCTCCAACTACTACGCCATCAAGGACGAGGCCCTGGACGAGCTGATCATGGAGGCCCGTGCCAGCCTGGATCAGAGCTACCGCAAGATCCTGTACAAAGAGGCTCTGGACATCGTGGCCGACTGGGCCTGCGAGATCCCCTGCTACCAGCGTACCGACAGCACCATCTTCTCCACCGAGCGGGTCAATACCAGCACCATCACCCCGGACATGACCCCCTACTGGGGCTGGCAGTCCGAGATCGAGACCCTGGAGCTGAACTGATCGGAAGAGAGATCTGACCCTGTGCGCATCCATCTGATCGCATGACGAAACGGGCTGCGCCGCGGCGGGAGCCGTCGCGGCGCAGCTCCGGTTCTTGCATATGAGCCGGCTGCTCCAGCCCGGCTGTGTCCAGTCTGAAACCGCCGGCTGATATGCAGGCTTCCTGCGGGACGAATGTGTATTTTGTTGGTTTTGAATCGCCGCTGACGGGCGCACACCCCGGGCAGCGGCAGAAAATGGAGGGGATTCCATGCGGAAATTCATCGTCAAACGTCTGTTGATCAGCGTTGTGATCTTGTTCTTTGTCTGTTTTATCATCTATGCCCTCATGCGCTGCCTGCCTGCCTCCTATGTGGAGAACATGGCCCGGCAGCTCAGCCAGGCCCCCGGGGCCAAGAGCTATGACGAGTGGCTGCAGCAGCTCAACGCCGCCTATGGCCTGGACCTGCACATCATTCCCGGCTTCTTCGTGCAGCTGGGCCACATGCTTACCGGCCAGTTCGGCGACAGCTGGAAGTTCACCGAGCCGGTGATTGACGTGTTCACCGGGTGCATCGGCGTGTCCTTTGTGCTGGGGGCCGCATCCCTGGTGCTGCAGATCATCATCGCCATTCCCCTGGGCATCATCGCCGCCACCAGGCAGTATTCCAAGGCGGACTACACCATCAGCTTTTTTGCCCTGGCGGGCATCTCCCTGCCCACCTTTTTCTTCGCCACGCTGCTGAAGCTGATCTTCGCCGTCAATCTCCAGTGGTTCCCGCTGCTGGGCCTCACCGGGCGTGACTTCAACCAGCTGGACACCATAGGCAAGCTGCTGGACATGGGCTACCACCTGGTGCTGCCCCTGGTGACGCTGACGGTGATCTCGGTAGGCTCGCTGATGCGTTACACCCGCACCAACATGCTGGAGGTGCTCAACGCCGACTA
>CALWXG010000008.1 GCA_944385435.1 uncultured Oscillospiraceae bacterium | reverse complement strand
AAGTACTACGGCCCCGACATGGTGTCCGACGACGAGATCGCCCTGGAGTGGGCCCGCATCCCCCACTTCTACTACAATTACTACGTCTATCAGTACGCCACCGGCTACTCCGCCGCCATCGCCCTGTCCCGCCGCATCCTGAAGGAGGGCGAAGGCGCGGTGAAAGACTATGTGAACTTCCTCTCCGGCGGCTGCTCCCAGGATCCGGTGGACCTGCTGCGCGGCGCCGGGGTGGACATGTCCAGCCCCCAGCCCATCCAGGACGCCCTGGATCTGTTCGGCACCCTGCTGGACGAGATGGAGCCCCTTATGGCGGACTGATTTTTCCCCCCATCCGGCCAGAAAACGCCGGCGGCCCGGTCTCTTCTCCGGCCGCCGGCGTTTTTCATGGAATTGCCCACAAATTTTATCTTGACACTTTTTATGTCTACTTCTTCCGTACTTCCACAGCTTCCACCGGCATGTGGAAAACTCTGTGGAAGCTGTGGAAAACTCCGCAATTGCAACGCTTACAGAATTTTTACATTTTTCCGCCCCAAAGTTTTTCCGAACTTTTCAGCGGAAAAAGCGCCGTCAATAAAATTATCCGTCCACTGTGCAACTTTGTACCGCAAAAAAATCCCCTCCCCGCGCTCAATCCTGCCGGGGAAGGGATTTTCCTGTCTTTTTTCGTGGAACATCGGCCTGGCCCAACGGGGTCTCACCCCTGGTTCATCCGCTGCGCCACCACCCGGGCCGCCTTGATCCCGGAGGCTCCTGCCTGGGCCTCGTCGCCGCAAGCTCCACATTCCTCGCTTCCCCCCGCGGGGAAAGCTCAGCCGTTTCGCTGCGGCTCCTCTCCCCACAAAAGCTCCGCTTTTGCGGGGACCCCATTTGCTCCGCGGCCTGGCCCAATGGGGTCCTCACCCCCGATTCATCCGCTGCGCCACCACCCGGGCCGCCTTGATCCCGGAGGCTCCTGCCTGGGCCAGGCCGCGGGTCACACCCGCGCCGTCGCCCACGGCGAAGAAGCCGGGCAGACCTGTCTCCAGCTCGTCGGACAGCCGGATCCGGGCGGAATAGAATTTCACCTCCGCGCCGTAGAGCAGGGTGTCGTAGTTGGCCGTACCCGGCGCCAGCTTATCCAGAGCGTAGATCATCTCAATGATGTCATCCAGCTGCCGCTTGGGCAGGGCCAGGGACAGATCGCCGGGCACCGCCGCGGTGAGCGTGGGCCGGGTGAAGGATTTGCTCAGCCGGTGGTCGTTGGTGCGGATGCCGGAGATCAGGTCCCCGAAGCGCTGCACCAGGATACCTCCGGCCAGCATATTGCTCAGGGAGGCAATGTGCTTGCCATAGCGGTAGGGCTCGTTGAACGGCTGGGTAAACCGGTTGGACACCAGCAGGGCGAAGTTGGTGTTCTCGCTGCGCAGGGCGGGATCGGAATAGGAGTGGCCGTTGACGGTGTTGATGCCCTCCACATTCTCCGCCACCACATGGCCGTAGGGGTTCATACAAAACGTTCGCACCTGATCCCCGTACTGCTTGGTGCGGTAGACCAGCTTGGACTCGTACACCACGTCGGTGATGTGCTCAAAGATGGTGGCGGGCAGTTCCACCCGCACGCCGATGTCCACCTGGTTGTTGATCAGCTCCAACCCCAGCTTCTTGCACTGGTTGGCAAACCACTCTGCGCCGCTGCGCCCCGGGCCGGCGATGAGATAGGGCGCGGTGTAGCGCTCGCCCTTCTCCGTCACCAGGGTGTACCCGCCCTCCGGGTTCACCTCGATGTCCTGCACCGCAGTGTTGAACAGGAAGGTGTGCTTGTCCCGGATGTGCTCGTAGATGTTGGTGAGGATGCGCAGGTTGTTCTCCGTCCCCAGGTGCTTGCACCGGGCCTGCAGCAGGTGCAGGTCATACTGCAGCGCCCGCTTCTCCAGCGCCCGGGCCTGGGGGGTGGCCGTGGAGTACACCTCGGTGGTGGCGCCGTGCTCCACGTTGATGGAATCCACATAGTCAATGAGCTCCATCACCTCCGCCGGCTCCAGAAAATCCGTGAGCCATCCGCCGAAGGCGGTGGTGAAGTTGAACTTTCCGTCGGAGAAGGCCCCGGCTCCGCCGAACCCGCACATGGTGCCGCACACCTTGCACTGGATGCAGCTCTTCACCTTGCCGGCCACAATGGGGCAGCTGCGATGGTAGATATCCTGTCCCTGCTCCACCACCAGCACTCTGGCGCCGGGACATTTCCGGGTCAGCTCATAAGCGGCGAAAATACCCGCCTCCCCGGTGCCAAGAATCATCACGTCATAACAATTACTCATTTCGATCTCCTGTCTGTCCTTTGTGACATTTTATTCCCTCAGGCGTCCCCGGTACCAGCCGGTGACACCGTGTTTTTTTACCATATACCCCCGGCTGCTGCGCCGCACCAGGGCCAGCCGGTCTCCCGCCGTCACCGGCAGAAGGTAATCGGTGGTGTCCTCACAGTGGATCTTGCCGTCCGCCCGGCGGGGATAGATATATTCCTTCAAAATCCACAGCTTCCGCCCCGAGGACAGGTGCCGGCACCAGCAGCAGTCTCCCTCTTCCCGGAGCACCTCAATGGCGCTGTCGCTCCAGCGGATGTTGATGGGGTCCCGGCTGGCCTGCTGATCCTCCGCCGCCACCACCACCGGAAGCCCGTCATAGGCCACATAGTCCATCGCATCCTCGTTGATGTCCGGGATCATCAGCGCATTGAGCTGCCCGTCCAGCTTGAGCACACAGCCCCCGTCAATGGAGACGATATGCCGGTCCCGGCAGATCAGGGGCCGGGCCACCGGGATGTTCCGGTTGTAGAGCGTCACCGGCCAGTGGCCCACCACCACCCACTTCCGGAACGAGAGCCCCTGCCCCAGAAAATCATCATCTTTCATGCAGGGATAGGCCTCCAGCTCCTCCAGCCGGGTTTCCCGGGAAATGCCTCCGTGGACAAAGATGTACCGTCCCGCCTCCAGGATATGGGGCAGGGTCAGCAGAAACTGGGTCTCCTCGGGAAAGGACTGAAGAATGGCCCGTCGGATCCCGGGCAGGTCTCCCGGCTGCCGCAGAATCAGCCCCAGCTTTTCTGCCATCTGCAGGATCAGCGACCGCTCCCGCCAGGCCTGAAACACCGGCCACAATTCCTCGTCAATGCCCGGCCGGCCCTCCAGGAACACCCGGTCGATGTGGTCGCAGTTGCCGCAAAGGGGATATACCGTGTGGGTCTTGCGCAGTTCCAGCAGAAACTCCAGCTCCGCCAGGCTCTCCTTCCCCTTCTCAAACAGGTCGCCCACCAGAATCAGCACGTCCTCCGGGGAGAACTTCGCCTTGGCCAGGACGCCCTTCAGGAAGGGAAGGTTGCCGTGGATGTCGCTGATGGCAATCACACGGCGCCCCGGGGCAATCTCCGGGCGGATCACTGAGGCAAGCCTGCTCAATTCCGGTACACACTCCTTTCCCACCTGTCAGACGCGCCGGGCGGCCTTCCGGCCTCCTGCCGTGCGCAGGTTTGCGGTTCTCGCAGTGATTAGTATACCACAGTTTCCCCCGCTTGAGAAGCAAAAAGCTGTTTACTTTACCGCTTCACTCTGTTAGAATGTCCTTAGATCTGTTGATGATTGACTCAAAACCCGGCTGTCCGCCTGCGGCGGGCAGCCTCTTGCGAAAAAGGAGCGGATTTCATTGCCAAAGGCATCCAACAAGCAGCGCAGCATGGCTCTGTATGAAAGCATTCTCCAATTGAAGGATCTGGACGAATGCTGTGCTTTTTTTGATGATCTGTGCACCGTCGGTGAACTGAGAGCCCTGGAGCAGCGCTATGACGTGGCGATTCTGCTGGACGAGGGCATGGTCTACACGGAAATTCTGGAGAAAACCGGCGCCAGTTCCGCCACCATCAGCCGGGTCAACCGGATCTTTTCCTTCGGCGCCGGCGGATTCCGGAAGATGATCCAGCGCCGCAAGGAAGAAAAGGGAGATTGATTATGGAACAACAGGAACAGCTGGATACGTTGCGCCAGTGCTATGAGTCCTATCTGGAAGACTGCCTTCAGCGCCAGAAGGACGCCGGCGCCCTGAACGGACTCACCCGGCTGCTGGCCGGTCCTTCCCCCCATGACCGCCGGGCCGTGGACAAATTCTTTCAACAGGTGCAGGCCGCCGTTGCCGCGCTGGACCGGACAGACGGCCAGCTGGCCGCCCAGGCCGCGGAGTACATGCTGCTGACGGTGGAGGGCCTTAACGACGAGTCCCGCCTGGCTCTGCAGGCCGCGGAGGGGCTCACGCTCACCTTCCTGGAGCTGCTTGCCCAGGAGGACGCCGCCCGGATCCTGGCCGGCTACACCGCCCGCTATCCCAAGCGTCGGATGCTGCTGCCCAAGCAGCGGGAGGTCCTGGCCGCTCTGGAGAAGGCCGCCCGGGGCTGAACCAGGCTTTTCCGGCGCCCGCGCTGCCGGGCGGAAATTCAGAAACGGAGATGACCGCCATGGGCTTCTACGAAATCTGCTTCAGTCCCACCGGCGGGACCAAGCGCTGTGCCGACATTCTGGCCCGGGCTCTTGCGGGTCAGGGATCGTTTGTCGATCTGACCGCCGGAACTCAGGCGTTTGACTCCATCCGCCTCACACCGGAGGATCTGGCCGTGCTGGCTGTCCCCTCCTATGCAGGCCGGGTCCCGGCTCCGGCTGTACAGCGGCTGGCCCGGATCCGGGGAAATGGCGCCCGGGCCGTGCTTCTGTGCGTCTACGGCAACCGGGCCTTCGAGGACACGCTGGCGGAACTGCGGGATACTGCGGTGCAGGCAGGCTTTCAGGTGGCCGCTGCAGTGGCGGCCATTGCGGAGCACTCCATCGTCCGGATCTATGCCGCCGGACGGCCGGACGGGCAGGATGCCGCACAGCTGGAGCACTTTGCCGCCCGGATCCGCGCCAGGCTGGAGCAGGGGAACTGCCCTGAACCGGCCATCCCCGGCAACCGCCCCTATAAGGAGCGCAAAGCCATCGCCACCATCCCCCGGGCCACAACGGCCTGCGTCTCCTGCGGACTGTGCGCCGGGCAGTGTCCGGTGCAGGCCATCCCTCCGGACGACCCCCGGCAGGTGGACACCGGGAGGTGCATCGCCTGCATGCGCTGTGTGGCCGTATGCCCCCATCAGGCCAGACAGGTGGACGAAGCCAGGCTGGCCGCTTTGCAGCAGGCCCTGGAACCGGTCTGCTCCGTGCGGAAAGAGGGGGAACTGTTCCTCTGAGTACAACGAGGGCCTGGCAGGTCAAACCTGCCAGGCCCTGTATTCTGCCTGTCGTTTCCCGCCTCTCACCCGGGCCGGTCAGTCCACAATCCGGATAGCTGCCACGGCGCAGTCTGCCGCGGCCTGTCTGGCCCGGTCCTGCAGCTGCTCCGGGATCTCGTCGTACAGCACGTCCATACAGTGCTCCTGATAGTTGCGCCGGAACAGATCGGGGTAGAGATCCTCACAGATTCCGCAGCGGATGCAGTAGTCGGCAAGTTCAAGTTTCATGGTCAAATCGCTCCTTTCACATAGGCTGCGGCGCTGTCGCCCGCCAGCAGTCCGGTGGGCATGGAGCCGTGGACATTACCGCCCGCGTTGGCGGGGGGATCGCCGTAGATGCTGCCGGTCACCATATCTCCGGCGGCGTACAGCCCTTCAATGGGCCGGTTGTCCTCGTCCAGCACATTGGCGTTCTCATCGATGAGTACGCCGCCCATGGTGTCGTAGCCGCCGGCCAGGATGCGGTAGCAGTAGATGTGGCCGCTCTCCTCCCGGACCGGACGGATGTATTTGGGGTTGGTCTTGAACTGTTCATCATAGCCAATCTCCGCGGCATGGTTGTATTTTGCGATGGTGTCCCGCAGTCCGTCCTCGTCAATTCCCATGTACTCACACACCTCATGAATGGTGTCAAAGTGGCACATGTGCCGGTTGCCCTTGGCGATGGCCTCGTCCATCTGCCCCCGGATGTTTTCCACCTTGACGCCCTGGAAGATAAAGTACACGTAGCCGTCCTCCACGCCCTGGCTCATGTGCCTGGCGGTGTCCTCGTCAAAGATCATGTAGCAGGCCATGTTCGGATTGTTGCGGATGATGGAGGTGGAAATGGCAGTGTGGTTGTTGGCCATCTCCTCGTTGATGAACCGCCGCCCCAGCTCATTGACCCGGAGATAGGGCTGCTCGGTGATGATCTTGGTCTGGTTGGCCGCCAGCCAGGGGGTATTGGGACCCACCCGCACGCCGGGGTTGGGCACCTGGGGATCCGCGCTGATGGCAATGCCGCCCCGCTTGCCGCCGATCTCCCACACCGCCAGGTGGCCGTCGCCGTCCTGGCAGCTGTCCGGGAAGGTGATGAGCACCTGGCCGCCGTCTTTGTAGGCGTCCTCATATTTCGTGCGCAGCACGCCCAGTTCCTTCATCAGTGGAATGTTGTTGGTCATACCGCCGGCAGCCACAATGAGGGCCTTGCACTCGATGCGCACCTGCGTGCCGTCCTTCTGATAGGCGATGGCGCCGGTGACCTTGCCGCCGTTGGGCTCCCGGATGATCTTCTTGATGGGGGTGGAGAAGTAGAACTGCACGCCCTGTTTTTCCAGCAGGAAGCGCAGGCGCAGCAGTGCCAGGGCAAAGGCGTGGCCCTGGCCCCGGCCCTCCAGAAAGTAGATGTCGCCCACATCCAGGCCGTTGGCATGGCCCATGGTGTAGCCCCGCTGGGTGCCGTACTCCGACGGCTCCCGGTGGATCACCACGGGGGCCTTGATCTTCAGCTTGTTCAGGATCAGATCCGGCAGCTCCGAGGAGTACTTCAGCGCCTTGCTGATCAGGGCCAGGTTGGCCGTGTAGTTGGAGAACTTTGCCCATACCTCATAGGCACTCTTCTGAGCCTCCGGGGTGTCCGGGGTGGAGCAGAAGCTCATGGGGCAGTTGGACACCGCGCCGCCCTGGGCCGGATACTTCTCAAACACCGCCACCTTCACGCCTGCGTTGGCCAGCTTGTAGGCCGCGCCCATACCGGCCACGCCGCTGCCCATCACCGCCACATCTGTCTTGATGACTTCCATCGCGTTTGCCTCCTTTTCCGCGGCAGACTGCGCGCCGCATCGATTTGCACATTGACGAAAACATTATATCTTCTGTGTCCCGTCTTGGGAAGCACGCATAAAGAATCCCCGTCTTGTCACAAGACGATTTCCGCAATTTTGTCCGACTTTTTTGCCCCGCCCCCTTGCGCAGTCCCGTCCCACAGGTATAATGAAGGGGAAGGAATCGAACCGGGAAGGAGGAACCGCCCCATGCCAGCCAACCGCCGGGAATACAACAAACGGGAGACCGTGCGTCACATCCAGTCCGTATTTCTCACCCTCTACACCCAGAAGGGGATTCAGGGCATCACGGTGAGCCAGCTCTGTCAGGCCTGCGGCATCGCAAAGTCCACCTTCTACCTGTACTTCGAGGATAAGTTCGCCGTGCTGGACCGGATTGAAGAAGATCTGCTGTCCCAGCTGCAGGAGATCAACCCCCGCATGGAACAGGAAGACCTGGAGTTGGTCCGCTCCGGCCAGCTCCTGCCCAGCGCCCTGGCCACCGCCCGCTTTCTCCGCTCGCACGCGGAAAGTTTCCGGGCCATGCTGGGCAAGCAGGGGGACCCCCGTTTTGTCTTCCGCATGAAGCGCAACATTGAGAACAACTTCATCGCCCGTTTTCTGGAGGTCAAAGACAGCGAACCCAGCGCCAATCTGGCCTGCTCCGTCTTCTCCTCCTCCCTGGTGGGGCTGTATACCCACTTCCTGTTCCAGCTGCCGCAGGCCTCGGAAGAGACTCTGTCCAAGATGCTGGTCAGCCTGCTGCGCTATGCGCTGTTTGACTTCCCCTCGGTTCTTCCGCCCCAGCCAACCGGCCGCTGAACCCAGGACGCCCCGCGGGATCCCGCGGGGCGTCCTGGGTTCTATTCGCATTTCTCCCGGTCCGTCTGCCCTCTCCGGATCTGGTCCCGGAGATAATCCAGACAATCCAGCTTTTTCTGACAGATGTGTACCTGCTCCAGCAGTTCCCGGCGCTGCCCATACAGCAGCTGAAGCTGCTCCTCCGGGGAGCAGTCTCCGTAACAGGCCAGAAACTGTTCCACAAAGCTGCCCGGGCAGCCTGCGTCCTTCAGATTCTGCTCCACCGCCTCCGGCGACAACGGCTCCTTCCACATACACGTTCCGCCTTTCTTCCGCCCGGTCCGGTTACTGACTCTGGGAGATGTCGATGCCGAAGAAGCGCTCCGACAGCTCGCCCAGCTGGCCGGACTGGCTCAGTTCCGCCAGAATCTCGTCCACCCGCTCCCGCAGGCTCCGCGCGTCCTCTCCTTTCCGGAAGGGGATGGCAATCTGCTCCACCTGATCGGCATACGTGGCAATCTTGATGTCGGCGTCCGGGTGCTGGCTCAGGTAGAAGGCGAAGGTCCCCTCCGCGTTCAGGGTGGCATCAATGCGCCCCGCCTCCAGCAGCTCGATGGTCTGGAGCAGGTCATCCACGCCGGTGTTGGTGGCGCCGTAGCTCTCCGCGATGGTGGCATAGGTGCTGGCCAGGGTGTTGGCGGTGGTCTTGCCTTCCAGGTCCTCCATGGTGTGGATCTCGTCGTTGTCCCCCCGGACAATCACCGCCGTGCGGTTATAGGCATAGGGCGTGGAGAAATCATATTTCTCCGCCCGCTCCTCGGTGACGCCCATGCCGTTGATGACCACGTCGTACCGCTCCGCGTCCAGGCCGGCCATCAGGCTGTCCCAGGGGCCCTCCACAAAGGTGGCCTCCACCCCCAGCTCCTGGGCGATGAGCCGGCCCACCTCCACGTCATAGCCGGTGAGGTTGTCGTCCTCATCGTGGTAGCTCCAGGGCGCCCAGGTGCCCTCCAGCGCAATGATGATCTCACCGCTCTCCTGAATCCGGGCCAGCTGGTCTCCCCCCTGCTGCTGGCGGTCCGTTGCGCCGGAACAGCCGGCCAGGGTAGTCACAGCCAGGGCCGCAGACAGAAACAGGGCCGCAATCGTTCTCTTCTTCATCGGTTTTTCCTCCAGTTTTGTTTTGCTTTTGTCTCATCCCTCCGGGGATGGGGCCTCATTTGTCTCCAGGTGCTGATAGACGTTGCGCAGGAAGACCCGGGTGCGCTCCTGCCGGGGCTGCTCGAACACGCTCCGGGAATCCCCGGCTTCCACGATCTCTCCCTCTTCCATGAAGATCACCCGGTTGGATACATGCCGGGCAAATCCCATCTCGTGGGTCACCACCAGCATGGTGCGTCCTTCCTCCGCCAGAGAGCGCATGACGGAGAGCACCTCTCCCGTCAGCTCCGGGTCCAGGGCGGAGGTGGGCTCGTCAAAGTAGATGATCTCCGGGTCGGTGGCCAGGGCCCGGGCAATGGCCACCCGCTGCTGCTGGCCGCCGGACAGCTGGCTGGGATAATAGGACTCCCGGTCGGACAGACCCACCCGCTCCAGCATCCGCCGGCCGATCTCCACGGCCCGGTCTTTGGGCATCTTCCGGGCAATCACCAGCCCTTCCGTCACATTCTGCAGGGCAGTCTTGTTGAGAAACAGATTGTAGTTCTGAAAGACAAAGGCAGTCTTGGCCCGCAGCCTGGCAATGTCCTTTTTGCCGATCCGGGCCATGTCGAATGACTCCCCGTCAAAGCTCAGCGTCCCGGCATCGCTCTTCTCCAGGAAGTTGAGGCACCGCAGCAGGGTGGTCTTGCCCGAGCCGCTCCGGCCCAGAATGGCCACCACGTCTCCCTTGTCCACCTGGAGGTCAATGCCCTTGAGCACCTCCAGCTGCCCGAAGGACTTTTTCAAGCCCCGCAATTCCAGCATACCCTCAATCCTCCTTCCGACCGTAATAGTTCAGCCGTTTTTCCACCGCGCTCTGCACCTTGGTAAGCACCGTGCAGAACAGCAGGTAAATCAGGCCCACCTCAATGTACAGAGCCAGGAATTCCTGATTCACCGAGGCGATCTGCCGCGTCTTCATCATCATCTCCGTCACCGTGATGTTGGACGCCAGAGAGGTGTCTTTCACCATGGCGATGAGGGAGTTGGCCAGGGAGGGGAAGGCGATGCGCATGGCCTGGGGCAGCACCACCCGCCGCATCACCTGCAGATAGCTCATGCCCACGCACCGGCCCGCCTCCATCTGTCCGGCCGGCACCGCCTCCAGGGAGGCCCGCACCGTCTCCGCGCAGTAGGCGCCCTCGTTCAGGGAAAAGACCAGAATGGCCGCCGGGATGGGGTCCACCAGAATGCCCAGATCCGGCAGGCCGTAGAACACCACAAACAGCTGCACCAGCAGCGGGGTACCCCGGGCCACCCAGATGTAAAACCGCGCCACATGCCGCAGCACAGGCACCTTTGCAAACTGCACCATGGCAGTGACCACCGCAATGATCATGGCAAAGAAAAAAGACACCGCCGTCAGGGGAATGGTCACGGCCAGTCCCGGCAGGAGGATCTGCCAGAAGGAGTCCAGTATAATTTCCAGAAGTCGCTCATTGATCATAATCGTTCTGCTCCGTTTCGTTTGGCCAAACTGCACGAGGGCCGCCGGGCCCTCCTACGGCTCCCGATTATAATCCAAGGCCTTCAAAATATCAAATACCTATAGCGGATATTTTTCTATGTTTAAAAGGCATGGTTTGCAGTTGACTTTCCCGCCGGTGCCATGGTATGCTCTGATCAGATATCCGGTAAAAAGGCGGGGATGATCCTTTGGAACTGCGGGTTCTGCGCTATTTTCTCACAGTGGCCAGGGAGGAGAGCATATCCGGCGCCGCCCAGGTGCTGCATCTCTCCCAGCCCACCCTCTCCCGGCAGCTGGCCTCCCTGGAGGAGGAGATCGGCAAGCCGCTGTTTCTCCGGGGCAGCCGGCACATCACGCTGACGGAAGACGGAATTTTACTGCGCAAGCGGGCCAACGAGATTCTGGATCTGGTGGAGAAAACCCAGTCGGAGCTGCGGGAGACGGAACTGATCACCACCGGTGATCTCTACATCGGCGGCGGTGAAACCGACGGCATGAAGCTGATTGCCGATGCCATCCGGCGGTTTCAGGCCCGGTATCCCCAGGTCCGGTTCCACCTGTTCAGCGCAAACGCCGACGATCTGTTTGAGCGCATGGAAAAGGGGCTGCTGGACTTTGGTCTGATTCTGGGCTCCAATATCCCCAGGAAATACGACTCACTGCGGCTGCCCGCCCGGAACCACTGGGGGCTGGTGGTTCCCAAAGACAGCGAACTGGCCCTTCGGGAGCACATCTCCCCGGAGGATCTGCGGGACCTGCCCCTGCTGGTCTCCCGGCAATCCCAGGTGGAGTCGGAGTTCTCCCAGTGGCTGGGCTATGAATTCTCCGCCCTCCGGGTGGTGGCCACCTACAACCTGATTTACAATGCGGCGCTGATGGTGGAGGCCGGGATCGGCTATGCTCTCACCCTGAACCACCTCATCAACACCGGCGAGGACAGCGGGGTGTGCTTCCGCCCTCTCTTTCCCACCATGGAGTGCGGCATGAACCTGGTCTGGCCCAAATACCAGGTGCGCTCCAAGGTGTCCGAGGCATTTTTCCGCCTGCTCACCCAGTCGCTGCGGGCAGGCGCCCCGCTCCAGCCGTAAATTTCCCCCCATATCATGTTTGCCCGGCAGACCCCTTTTGAAGAAGGTCTGCCGGGCTTTTTCCGATTTTTATTCGGGCCTGACGCTCAGTGGCCGCCTCCGTGGCCATAGCCGTGTTCTCCGTGGTGGCCGCCGCTCTGTCCCTGGCTCTGGGTCCCGACGGACAGCGCCTGGATCCGCTCCCACAGCTCCCGCATGGTCATCTCCTGCACCTCTTCCAGGGTGACGTCCGGGTCCAGGGCCTGCAGTTCCAGGTAGGCGCGGTATTTTCCATAGGACAGTCCGCAGTCGTGGGCGCTCTCCACTTCCTCCTGCCGGGCTCCGTGACAGTGGATGTTGGGGCTCTGGGCCGTCTCCATCTCCACCTCGGACAGAATCCTTCCGCACTGTCTGTCATCCGTGCCGGTCACGGTGATGGTCACCACTTCGTCCCGGGCCAGCAGAGCCGCAATAACGGCGCTGTTCAGAATTTCCTCCACCGCCTGCTCGTAATTCAGGTGGTTCACGTCCAGCTGGTCGGCCAGCGCCCGGCCGTCCTCGTTGTAGCCCTCCACCCCGATCACCCGGTCAAAGCGGTTTATCTCCAGCTCCAGAGACGGGTTCACATCAATGCTGATGGCCGCCGTGGGGGTGAAGTAGAGCCAGCTTCCTCCCGCGCCCGCCAGGAGCAGCACCAGGCAGGCTGCCGCGGCCGCCAATCCCCGCCGGACCGGGCGCAGCCCGGCGGCGGGCCAGCCGCGCCGCATGCGCCGGGCCAGCCGTTCCCGGGTGCGATCCTTCAGTTCCCGGGATGCGTGCACCTCGTCAAAGGCCTGGCGAATCTCATTCCTCATCCCCGTCACCTCCCAGGAGTTCCTTGAGCTGCTGCCTGGCCCGGGCAAGCAGGGTGTAGACCGTGTTGACGTTTTTCTTCAGGATGCCCCCGATCTCCGCCGCCGTATACCCCTCGTAGTAGTGAAGATAAATCACATCCCGGTACTTCTGGGGCAGGGACAGCACCGCCTCCAGTACCCAGGTGCGTTTCTCCTCTGCCTCTGGCGCAGGCTGATCCAGCAGTTCCTCCAGAGAGACCGTACGGCTGCGGAAAAAACTTTTGAGCAGATCCTTGCAGGCGTTGAGGGTGACCCGGATCAGCCAGGCTTTTTCATGCTCCTGGCTGTCGAACCGCATGGTGCTCAGAGCGTATTTCAAAAAGACGGTCTGGAAAATATCTTCTGTATCGGCATGATTCTTCAGGCGCAGCAGACACAGCCGCCGTACAGTATCCCCGTACCGCTCTATCGCTGTATGGACCTCCTCCTCGCTTCTCATGCCCCGCAACCCCGTTTCTCTGTTACCAGCCTCTGTGATGGCCGCCCTGATGGTGGCCGCCCTGATGGTGGCCGCCCTGATGATGGCCTCCTGCGCTCCAGCTGCCGCAGCCATGTCCCCGGCCGGTGCCGCAGGCGCCGTGGAGGTCGCAGACCCCGTCGCCGTTGCTGTCCACAAAGGCGCACCCGTCATAGCCGCACACGCCGGTGCCGATGCCGGCACCGACCGTTCCGCCTTCGGTCCCAGTCGTCTGGACCGCACCGGCTGCCAGCAGATCGCAGACCCCGTCGCCATCCGCATCTACAAACCGGCAGCCCACGCCTGCACAGCGCCGGGCACAGCCGCCGGCATGACGGCAATTGCCCTTCTGGCATCCGATTCCCTCTGCCCAGTAATCACACACTCCGTCCCCGTCGGCATCCACGTAATTCCGGCCTGCCGGGGCCGCAAAGGCGCTCACGGTCAGCAGCGCCAGGACCAACACCGTGATCAGCCCGCCTGTCACCCATTTTTTCATTGTCATCTTCCTCCACTGTATTGAGATGGCCGTTTTTCCGGTCTCACTTTCAATACGATTGAACCGGGCCGTTCCTTTCAGCCCGGGACCTATTTTTTTATCTTCCGTTCCGCGGGCCGCTTCTCCAGCTCCGCCAACACCCGCTCCACGTCCTCCCGGGAGGCCATTGCATCGGAAAAGGCGGTGGCGCTGCCTGCCGCCACACCCAGGCGCAGGGCCTGCTCATAACTGCCTGTGCCCAGCCAGCCGGCCAGAAACCCGGCCACCATGGCATCGCCGGCCCCCACAGAATTGCGCACCTGCCCGCCCGGCGCGGCCAGGCGGTGAACTTCACCCCGCCCGTCCAGCAGGATCGCTCCCTCTCCCGCCAGGGAGACCAGCACATGCTCCGCGCCCTGCCGGCACAGCTGCGCTGCGCAGGCACAGATCTCCTCTTCCGTCTCCAGGGTGCGGCCGAACAGGGACTCCAGCTCCGCCCGATTGGGTTTGATCAGAAACGGCCGGTGGCGCAGCGCTCCGCGCAGCAGCTCTCCCCGGGCATCCACCACGGTTCTGACGCCCTTGCCCGTCAGGCCCGCCAGCACCCGTCCATAGGTGTCTTCGGGCAGGCTGGCCGGCACCGACCCGGCCAGCACCAGGATATCCCCCTGTTTCAGCCGGTCCAGCCGGTCCGTCAGCGCCTGAACTGCCTCCGGCCCGATGTCCGGCCCGATGCCGTTGATCTCCGTCTCTTCTTCTCCCTTGACCTTCACGTTGATCCGGGTGGTCCCCCGGTCCAGATGGATGAATTCCGTCCGCAGACCAGCCCGCCGCAGGCCGGTTTCCAGGGCCTGTCCGGTGAACCCCGCCACGAAGCCCAGGGCCACGCTCTCCACCCCCAGGCGCAGCAGCATGGTGGATACGTTGATTCCCTTGCCGCCCAGCTGGATCGCCTCCCTCCGGGCCCGGTTGATGTGCCCCGGCTCCAGCCGGTCTGTCCAGACCACATAGTCAATGGCCGGATTAAAGGTAACGGTATAGATCACACAACCACCTCCACCTGGTTCCTTTTCTCTTTGCGGCATCCCTTCACGTGGATTCCTCCACCGGCACCGCCAGGCGGGTCAGATAACAGTCCTCGGAGATGCTCCGGCCCGTATAGGGGGCCACCAGCGCCAGCGTCCGCACATCCCCCGCCGGCCGGAGGCCAAGCTCCCGGATCTTCTCCCCGAAGGCGTTGAATACGTCTGCCCGGCGGGAGTAGCTTCCGTGGAACAGGCAGGAAAAGGCCCGGCAGGGGGGAAAAACCGTGGCGCCCTCCGGCGCACACTTCGGCTCCAGGGGAATGCAGCAGGTGAACTCCACCTCTGTCTCCTCAAAGGATGCCTGGATAAAGTCATCCCGCCGGTTGATGAGAAACAGGGGCTGGGAGGCCAGCAGCCGGTATCCCCGCTCCACCGCCTCGTGGTAAAGCCGGCACATGGCCCAATACCGGTCCTCCACCGTGGTGCCCCTGAACCGTCTGGTGAAACACACATACCGGGGCAGCGTGATGAATTCAAAGCTGAGCGTTTCCTGGTTCTCCACCCGAAGCCGGATCTCCTGGTAAATCCGGTTCATGACAAGCAGCCTGGCTTCCGCCCGGCGGAGCAGCTCCCGGGACGAGCCTCCTGTGCGGTAGTAGAGCAGGATGTCGTCATAGCTCATCCCCAGCTCCAGGAACAGCTGAATCTGCATGATCTGGCTCACATTCCGGTTGTCATAATATCGGTATCCGTTCTGTTCGTCGACCCGTGCCGGTGTGAGCAGGCCTTTGTCCTCCAGACGCAGGATGGTCGCCCGGGAAATCCCGCAGCTCCGGCTGACCTGACTGACGGTAAATAAGTCTCGCATTCCGATCCCCTCCCAGGGCTTGACTCGTTCATGGGTGGACATGTTAAAGTATAGAACGATCGGGATAAAAGTCAAGTTCTTCCGTCAAAAGATTTCAACCATTTCCCCTCCGGGCCCGACCCGACAGGGCTCCAGTTGCCTGGCGGCAGCCTCCGGTGAAAGGTGTCTTCCTTATGCGCAAAAAAATCCTGACATTCTTTGCGATCCCGGCCGAGATCCGCACCGCCTACTGGCAGGACGCAGTACGCAGTAACCAACTCTCTCTGCTTGTCATCTGCATTATGATCCTCGGTATGGAACTCTACAACATGGTCCGGGTGCTGTTTCTGTCCAACTCCGGGTTGGGTACGCTGAACAACCGGATCTACTTTAGCCTGTACTGCACCCTGTTCCTCGCCGCCGTACTCTATCTGATCCTGCAGCATCTGCTGCGCGGCGCGCAGACCATGGTCCAGTGGCGGTTCCAGTTCGGCACTGTTGCCTTCTGCTTCCTGTGGCACATCTGTCTGAACTCCTATGACCTCATCCGGGGCTTCCACGACGAGACCGGCACGTTTATCACTGCCATCCTGGGTCTTGCCGTCTTTATCCGGATGCCTGCCCGCTTCAGCGTTCCCACCTACACGCTGGGCTATGCCCTGTTCATGATCCTGGGCAGCCATGCGCTGAGCAGCGGGGCCATCCTGAACCTCACCATCAGCACCATCGTCGCCCTGGCAGTCTCCCTGACCAGCAGCCGCCACGCGGTCATCCGCCTGACCCAGCAACAGGAAATCAACGAGATGAACGCCCGCCTGCAGCAACTTATCCGGCAGGACCCGCTCACCGGCCTGCTCAACACCAGCGCAGTTCACCGCTGTGTGGAAACTCTGCTGGCCCAGGCCTCTGACCAGCAGCCGTTTTCCCTCTGCATTGTGGACCTGGACGATTTCAAAGAGATCAATGACCGCTTCGGGCACCCCTGCGGCGACTACATCCTGAAGGAGACCGCACTGCGCCTTCGGTCCATCTTTCCCCAGGCCCAGTGCCTGGGGCGGATTGGCGGGGATGAGTTTGCGGTGGCCATTGCAGGGCCTCAGCTGCCGGAAGAGCTGGAGCAGCTGAGCTGCCAGCTTCTGCGGACCCTGGCCACCCTCCACTGGCAGGGGCAGGCGGTCAACGTCAGCTGCAGTCTGGGCATCTGCCAGACCGCCCGGGCGGACCTCTCCTTCGAACTGCTTTACGCCCTGGCAGACCGGGCCCTGTACCAGGCCAAAGCCCAGGGGAAGGCGCGCTGTCTGATCCGGAATTATCCCTAGCGGTTCTGATGGATCCAGTTCAACACCGGAACCGGGTGGGTCCCGTCCCACCCGGTTCCGGTGTCGGTTTTTCTCCCGGTCAGACGGGGGCACCGGGCGGCCGGACGGGAGCGTTCTCCTGGCCTGCTGTTTCCAAACGGTAAAATGCGCTTTACAAAGTTTTTACGGCCAGCGGATAGAGGGGGCGCACAGGAACTTTTATACTGTCTTTGAATTTTTGCGCAGGGCGGCGCGGGGCGAAACAAGACCAGCGACGCCGTTTTTTTCGCTCAACTGCTGCCGGAGGGGAGGTCCTGGGAAAACCCGGTTTTCCCGAGAGACCCTCCGGACGGGCGGCCTCCCGGCGCGGAAGGTCAGAAATGAAGAAGGAAAGGAAGAAGTTCCGCATGAAGAAAGCCATCAAACGAGGCGCGACTGCTGCGCTGGCTTTGGCGCTGGCCCTGCAGATGGGCGCCATGGCCCCTGTGGCCTTCGCCGACGAGGGTGCGGCCACCACCGCCCAGGCCGTGGACAGCCTCACTCTCCAGCCCGGCGCAGACCAGACCCAGATCAACCTGAACTGGTACGCCCCAGAGGGCACCACCCAGGGCCAGGCCCAGGTGAAATTCGGCAGTCAGACCGTGAAGGCCGACGTCACCGCCCTGACGGCCCCCACCAAGGTGGATGAAACCAAGTACACCGACACCGGCAAGCTGGTGTGCAAGGCCACCGTCACCGGCCTGAAGCCCGGAGAAGAGTACACCTACCAGATCTCCAACGACGGCGGCAAGACCTGGTCCCAGGCGTACACCTATCAGACCGCCGACGAGGACTCCTTTGTCTTCGCCTTCACCAGCGACCCCCAGATCAAGGAGGACGAGTCCACCGATGGCAAGGGCTGGCAGCCCTCTGACAACACCAACCAGACCGGCTGGGCCACCCTGATGGAGATCGTGGCCGAGGCGGGCGCCACCCTGATGGTGTCCGCCGGCGACCAGGTGGAGGACCAGAGCTGGGGCAAGAGCAGCGAGTACGCCGCCTTCTTCGCCCCGGAGGAGATGGCCTCCGTGCTGTACGCCCCCGCCGTGGGCAACCACGACCGGCACTATATGTTCGCCGACCACTTCAACCTGCCCAATGAGATGGACGTGGCCCAGGACGGCCAGGACGGGACGGATGACAGCCTGGAGCAGGTGAAGACCACCTTCCGCGGCCAGAACAACGGCACCAGCCAGAGCCACGGCAACTACATCCAGGCCACCGCCGAGGAGATCGAGGGCCAGAGCGAGAGCAACGGCGTGGTTCCCAACGCCGACGGCCAGTATGACTTCACCGAGCGCCGGGAGATGGAGACCCGGGGCAACTACTACTACCTCTACAACAACGTGCTCTTCGTCACCCTGAACACCGGCGCCTACCCCGGCGGCAACGACGAGGAGAACGCCGGCAACGAGAGCGTGCCCAGCGCCACCAAGGACAACAGCGAAGCCGAGGCCATGGTGGAAAACTTTGACCGCACCCTGGCCGCCGCCACCGCCCAGTACGCCGGAGAGTTCGACTGGCTCATCGTCACCCACCACAAGTCCACCCAGACCGTGGCCAAGCACGCCGCCGACTCCGACATCGAGAACTATGTGGACGCCGGCTTCGAGGCCCTGATGGACGAGTACGACGTGGACTTCGTCCTGGGCGGCCACGACCATGTGTACTCCCGCAGCTACGTGCTGAAGGACGGGGAGCGCAACGCCGAGGCCCTGGACACCTACCACGACCCCGACGGCACCATCTACCTCACCGGCAACTGCGCCAGCGACATGCAGTACTACACCCCCTTCGCCTCTGTGGACAAGGCCAACAACGCCGACTATCCCATCCTGGCCGACGGCACCACCGGCTCTGAGAACTATCTGGCCGGCAAGCTGCCCTACGGCAACCAGGAGTGGAACCAGGACTACAGCCCCAGCTACGCCCTGTTCACCGTGGAGGACAACACCATCAGCGTGAACGTGTACAACCTGGACGGGGACAGCACCAACCCCGACTCCCAGCTCATCGACCACTTCACCGTCACCAAGGGTGAGGACGGCGGCGAGAAGACCCAGGGCTTCGCCAACGGCGAGAACGGCCTGGATCTGACCCTCATCGGCCGCTACGAGGCCGGCGCCTTCAACGTGGACGGCGGCGTCATGGAGATCGTGGCCTACAACGCCGCCACCGGCTGGGCCTACGCCGTCAACGGCCAGTCCGGCCTGCTCACCGCCATCCCCCTGAAGACCCTGGAGGAGAAGGGCGCCGTGGACCTGCTGGACGGCAACGACATCGACGTGAAGGCCATGGTGGAGGCCGAGGACGAGACCTTCTCCTACGGCGACATGACCTCTGTGGCCGTCTCCCCCGACGGGAAGACCCTGGCCGCCGCCCTCCAGGCGGAGGGTTACAACGACGCCGGCCGGGTGGCCCTGTTCACCTGCAGCGCCGACGGCTCCCTGACCCTGGCCAAGCTGGTCACCGTGGGCGTGCAGCCCGACATGGTGACCTTCGCGGACAACAGCACCGTCCTCACCGCCGACGAGGGCGAGCCCCGGGAGGGCTACGGCCAGGACGTGGCCGACCCCAAGGGCTCTGTGAGCGTGGTGGATGCCGTGGCGGGCACCGCCGATGTGGTGGACTTCACCGCCTTTGACAGCCAGCGCCAGGCCCTGGCCGCCGACGGCATCGTGCTGAAGAAGGACACCGCCCCCAGCGTGGACCTGGAGCCGGAGTACATCGCCGTCTCCGACGGCAAGGCCTACGTCACCCTCCAGGAGAACAACGCCATCGCGGTGCTGGACATCGCCTCCAAGACCTTCACCGGCGTCTACTCCGTGGGCTTTGAGGACTACAGCGAGACCCCCGTGGACATCGACAAGAAGGACGACGACTACAACCCCAAGACCTATGAGTCCCTGCTGGGCATCCGCATGCCCGACGCCATCGCCGCCTATGAGGCGGACGGCAAGACCTACCTGGTCACCGCCAATGAGGGCGACGCCCGGGAGTGGGGCGACGAGGACCTGGGCACCGACTACCTGAACGAGGCCGAGGTTGACTTCGGCGACGAGGGCGCGACCTCTCCCACCGGCGCCATCACCGCCGAGAACTCCGGCCTGGAGGGCAAGGTGGTCTTCTTCAAGGCCGAGGACTTTGACGGGCTGGACCAGAGCAAGGACTACCTCTTCGGCGGGCGCACCTTCACCGTGTACGAGGTGGCGGCGGACGGTCTGAAGGAGGTCTTCACCAGCGGCGACGACTTCGAGGCCCTGACCTGGGAGTACCTGCCCGGCTACTACAACTGCTCCAATGACAACAACGTGCTGGACGACCGCTCCGGCAAGAAGGGTCCCGAGTCTGAGAGCATCACCGTGGGCCAGGTGGATGGCCGCACCTACGCCTTCATCGCCCTGGAGCGCACCGGCGGCGTGATGGTGTACGACGTCACCGACCCCGCCAATGCCGCCTATGTCAACTACATCAACTCCCGGGAGTTTAAGGCCATCGTCCCCGGCTCCGAGGAGTACGAGGACGGCGAGCTGGACAAGTGGGTCACCGGCGGCGACGTGGCCCCCGAGGGGCTGGCCTTTATCCCCGCCGCCCAGAGCCCCACCGGAACAGACCTGTTGCTGGCCGCCTGCGAGGTGAGCGGCACCGTGGCCGTCTACGAGCTCACCGCCGGTGAGACCGCCTCTGAACTGCCCTTCACCGACGTGACTGAGAACAACTGGTTCTACGATGAGGTGGCCTATGTGTATGAGGAGGGCCTGATGCAGGGCACCTCCGCCACCACCTTCGCGCCCAATGACACCCTGACCCGGGTCATGGTATGGACCATTCTGGCCCGCATGGACGGGGAGACCATTGCCGGCTCCAGCTGGGCTCAGGACGCCCGGGACTGGGCCATGACCAACGAGGTATCCGACGGCACCAACAGCGCGGGCAGCATCACCCGGGAGCAGCTGGCCACCATGCTGTGGCGGTATGCGGGAGAGCCCGCCGGCGAGGGCAGCCTGGAGAGCTTTGCCGATGGGGCCAGCGTCAGCCGGTGGGCCCAGCAGGGCATGAGCTGGGCTGTGGGCGAAGGTCTCATCCAGGGGGATGAGACCGGCCTGAACCCCGACGGCAGCGCCACCCGCGCCCAGGCCGCGGCCATTCTCATGCGCTTCTGCGAGAACGTGGTCCGGTAATCAACAGCCCCCCGGCAGAAATACAATTTTCCGGTTTCGGAGAGCCCGCGTGCAACCCTGCGGCGTGCGGCACCCCGGCCTCCGCCGGCTGAGCACGGACGGATTGTCACGCGCTTTCCGGAACCAATTATGGGAGTACAGCTTCTCGGTTCATCCGATGGCTGTACTCCCGTTTCTTTTTATGCGCTCAGCGTTTCAGCTGCGGTCCTTTTCCTGCACTTTCTTTCTTCCCGTGGTCAAAATACTGAATTTCAGGTATTTCAGATTCCCTCAAACCTGTTACTATTGTATAAAAGGTGTGCAGCCTTTTCCCAATTCCAAAAAACAGGAGGGTCCATGATGGAAGTTGAAAAGAAAGACATCAAGATGTCAACCGCCTCGAAAACCAGAAAAAGTCTGTATAAGCTCCAGCAGATGAAGGATAAGGGCGAGAAGATCGTCCAGATGTGCCCCGCAGAGCTGGGTCCCATCTTTGCCCTGGCCGCCGAAATGGTGGGCTGCGACATCCTCCGCACTCCGCACATGCTCTCCCTGCGCAGCGGCAACTCCCTGGAAGAGGACCTGATGTGCGGCTCCCTCACCATCAGGAAGTACCGCGAGTACACCAACATCATCCACATCAACTATTACATGCCCACCGCCACCTACGCCGACAAGTCCCTGGCCGTGCGCTGGGGCGCCCAGTGGGTGTTCTACGGGGCCGACTCCATGCTTCCCATGGGCATCACCAACGACATGCTGAAGTTCATGTCCGACAACTACGTCCCCACCTACGGCCACATCGGCGCCATCTCCGGCTGGCAGACCAACGCCACCGGCTACAAGAAGGTGGGAAAGACCGCCGAGGACGCCTTCCGCATCTTCAAATGGGGCTATGAGTACCAGGAGAACGGCATGGGCGGCATGACCATCGAGCTGACTCCCATGGAGGTCTCCCAGGCCATCGCCGAGAAACTTCGGGTGCCCGTGGTCTCCATCGCCGGCGGCGCTCCCTGCGACGGCTCCGAGATGGTGGATATGGACACCTTCGGCATGATGCCCAAGCCCGCCTCCCATGCCAAGACCTACGCCGAGCTGCTGCCCTTCCTGTGCGAGGCCTATATGGGCTGGGCCACCGACGTGCGTTCCGGCGCCTATCCCGAGGACAAGCACGGCTATCACATGGATCCCGCCGAACTGGAGAAGTTCAGCGACATGATGGCCAAATTCTGATCCCATCCGCATCAAGCTCAACTCTGACAGGGGGTAAACGTCATGGCAATCAACTCCAACAGCAAACTGAGAGAGGTCATCGCCGACCAGCGCGCGGTGGATATCATCAATGAGTACGTGCCCGGCTTCATGGACAATGCGGCCCAGATGGGCCCCTGCATGGGAATGAAGTTCAGCATGCTGATCAAGTTCCCCCAGGCCGGCATTCCCGCCGACGCCCAAAAGGCCCTCATCGAGAGACTGGACGCGCTGGACGCATAACATCGGTCATACGGGAAGGCGCAGACGGCTTTGTCTGCGCCTTCCTCATTCTCAAAAACATCAAAAAGGAGGCATCCGGACATGGCCGGACGTTTAAATGGAAAAGTAGCAGTTGTCACCGGAGCCGGCTCCGGCATGGGCAAAGCCATCGCGCTGGACTTCCTGCGGGAGGGCGCCAAACTGGTGGGATTTGACGTCATCGAATCCCGCCTGGAGGAGCTGAAGCAGGAGGCCGCAGACCTGGGATACCAGGACAACATCGTGACCATGGCCGGGGATGTGCGCAGCAACGAGGACTGCGCCGCCGTGGTCCAGCTGTGCGTGGATACCTTCGGCACCATGAATGTGCTGTCCCACAACGCCGGGGTGAGCGATAAAATGCACCTCACCGCCTGCATCCCCGATGAGGAGTGGGACCGGGTCATCGGCATCAATCTCACCGGGTCCATGAAGATCACCCGGGCCGCCCTGCGGTATTTCAAGGCCCAGGCGGACGAAAACGACGGGGAGTTCAACGCCTCCATCGTCATGATCACCTCCAACGCCGCCTTCGAATCTGCCACCGGCGGTCCCGCCTACTCCGCCTCCAAAGCCGGCGCCAACGCCCTGATGAAGGCCATCGCCTTCGAGTACTGCCGGTACGGCATCCGGTGCAATTCCATCTGTCCCGGTCCGGTGATGACCAACATCGTGTCCAGCACCGCGGACTTTGACCGGGAGGGCTCCAAGATCCACAATGAGACGGGGTACAACGCCAGCTCCTGGCAGTGGACCGGCGGCATCATCGGCATGCCCGAGGACATCTCCCCGCTGGCGGTCTATCTGGCCAGCGATGAGTCCAATTTCATGAACGGCAATTCCTGCGTCATTGACCGGGGTGTCTGCCTGTCCAGGTGACCGCCGGGCACCCCCTCAAAACACGGCAGCCTCCCCCAAATCGGGGGAGGCTGCCGCAGGCCTCAGCGCCGTCAGAATTTCTTTTTGAACTGCTTCATGTGGGTGGTAGCTCCTCCGTCCACCAGCAGATCCACTCCGGCCAGATAGCCGTTGCGCTCGTCCGCCGCGCAGGCGATGGCAAATCCCAGTTCCTCCGGCCTGCCCATCCGCTTTTCCGCAGCCTGGCTGATGAGGAATTCACCGTCCCCTTTTTCCACCGCGCCCATGGGCGTCTCAATGAGCCCGGGGGAGAGGGAACACACCCGGATCCCCTTGGGCGCCAGAGTGAAGGCGCTCTTTTTCGCGTACCAGATCACAAAATTCTTGGAATAGGCATAGGCTAGTCCCCGGGCCATCTTCTTGCCGGCGATGCCGCTCTTCTTCACCAGTTTCCCCACGAAGGCCTCTTCGTCCCGGTCGGCCATTTCATAGACGCCCGGGCTGGCGAGAAAGCCGGGCAGCATGTACCCGGAGTTGGAGCCGATATCCACCAGCACAGAACCGGGCGCCATCACCTCGGCAAACTCCTGGTTCACATATACGGTCCCCAGGGCGTTGATGCGGATCAGCTGTTCCGCGTCGGCCATGTGGGGAGATACCCCTGCTGCGTGGATCACATTCTTCACCTCGCCCAGCCCGGCGGCGAACTGCGCCAGTGCCCGGACACTCTCCCGTTTGGACGTATCGCAGGCAAAGGGCTTGGCCTCCATGCCCAGCTGCTCCAGCTCCCTGACCGCACCGGCCAGCTTCTCCTGCGTCCGCCCGGAGAGGACGATAAGTTTCTCCTTCGGCATGGCTTTGGCTGTCGCCAGCCCCATCCCGCTGCCGCCGCCGGTGATCACAACAACCTGTCTCATGAGTGCGCCTCCATCCTCTGTATGTTTTGATGGCATCATTGTAAGGCTGTCTGTCCAAAAACGATATACTGAATTTTCCGTATCTTGCGCCCTGCGGTCTGTGCACACCCGCGCCTGTTTCAAAATATTTTGCCCGTGCGCAGATTTTCCTCCCACCATCCCATCAGATATGCTATGATACGATTTAATAGAATCTCAGCAAAGGAGCTCCAAAACCTATGGAAATCAGACACGACAAACAGATTTACCAGGGGATGCTGTCCGGCATCGACAAGCTGGCAAACGCCGTGAAAGTGACCATCGGCCCCAAAGGCCGCAACGTGGCCATGCACCAGAAGGCAAATCTCCGGGACGCCCAGTACTCTGACCGGGCCCGGCCAGGCGCCCACGTACTGGTGACCAACGACGGCGTCACCATCGCCAAGAGCATCGTCCTGGAGGACCCGGCGGAAAATATGGGAGTCCAGCTGCTTCATGAGATCGCGTCCAGGGTCAATGACATCGCCGGAGACGGCACCTCCACCGCCATTGTCCTGACCCAGGCCCTTCTCCATGAGGCCTCCCGGAATCTGGCCGCCGGCGCCGACCCCATGGCCATGCGCCGGGGAATCCAGAAGGCCGCCCGAGCCGCAGCGGAGACTCTGGCCGCTGCCGCCCGTCCCATTCACACCCGGGAGGAGATCGCCCAGGTGGCCGCCATCTCCTGTCAGGACCAGGAGCTGGGCGAGCTGATCGGAGAGGCTCTGTCCACGGTGGGGCTGGAGGGTGTCATCTCTGTGGAGGACTCCCAGCGGGTGGACACCACCCTGGAAGTTCTGGAGGGCATTGTGTTCGAGCGGGGATTCCTGGCCCCGCAGATGGCCACCGATGAGATGCAGAGCGTGGCCGAGCTGCACCATCCCTACATCCTGCTGTGCGACATGACCTTCACCAACCCTCAGGACCTGATCCCCGCCCTGATCCTGGCCGCGGAGGACGAGCGCCCCATCCTCATCATATCCGACGGGGTGGACGGCGAGGCCATGGGCCTGATCCTGAAAAACAAGGTGGAAGGGGACATGGACATCGTCTGCGTCACCGCTCCGCTCTACGGCGAGGGGCGCACCTGGCGCATGGAGGACATGGCCGTTCAGACCGGCGCCACCTACATCACCAAGGCCATGGGCCTGAACATCCGGGAGATCACCCGGGATATGCTGGGCTCTGCCGCCTATGTGAAGGTCACCCGGCATCAGACGGTCATCACCGGCGCCGGCGGCGACCCCGCCAAAGTCCAGGACCGGGTCAACGAACTGAAGTATCTGGTGGCCCACACGGATTATGAGTTCAATCGGGAGCGCTACCGGGAGCGGCTGGCCAAATTCGTGTCCGGTGTGGCCAAGATCTCCGTGGGCGGCCGGACCGAGCCGGAGCTGTGGGATCGGAAAATGCGGGTGGAGGATGCGGTGAACGCCGCCCGCGCCGCCTACGAAGAGGGCGTGGTGCCCGGCGGCGGCATCGCGCTGCTGGATCTGGTCCCCCGGGTCCGGGACCTGGCCGCCGGTCTGGACGGCGATGAGCGCACCGGGGCTCTGGCCGTGGCTGCGGCGCTGCAGGCGCCGGTCCGGCAGATTGTGGACAATGCGGGGCTGGACGGCCGCGCCGTCACCGCCCGCCTGCTGGAACAGGACGCGGGCATTGGCTACGATGTGACGCAGGACCGGTACACGGACATGCTCTCCGCCGGCATCCTGGACCCGGTCAAAGTGACCCGGCTGGCACTGGAGTGCGCACTGTCCGCCTCCGCCACACTGCTGACCACCC
The DNA here is from genome assembly GCA_944385435.1 of uncultured Oscillospiraceae bacterium. Classification (GTDB taxonomy): domain Bacteria; phylum Bacillota; class Clostridia; order Oscillospirales; family Oscillospiraceae; genus Enterenecus. The sequence continues at coordinate 38,485 of CALWXG010000008.1, read as the reverse complement.
AGGCCGGCATCACCGGGGAAAAGCGGTCCGACCGGGCCGGACAGGGGGGCTGAGCGATGGATGCCAGAGAACAGGCCTGGCGCGCCTTCGTAGCGCAATACCAGATCGACGTGCCGGAACACCTGGTGGAAAACGAGCTGAACTACATCACGCTGGAAATGCGGCACCGGATGCAGTATGACGCCCTCACGGGAGGGCGCCCCCATCCCTTTGCCCAGGCAGAGCTGGACGCCCAGGCGGACGAGCTGCGTCAGGCCGCCTATCTTGAGGCAAAATCCGACCTGGTCCTGAAAGAGATCCTCTCCCGCCATGACATTTCTGTCACCCGCCAGGAACTGGAGGACGAGGCTCTGGCCATCGCCCGGCGGCAGAACGCCACCCTGGATATGATCAGGACCTTCTTCGGCGAGGACCTGTCCATGCTGGAGCGGGACATCAAGGAGCGCAAAGCCATCGACTGGGCCCTGGCGCAGGCCCAATCCTGACCGCCCTTCGTAAAGTGAATCCTCGTTTCGTTCAATATCTGGCTCGAGGAGGTAATCTGCATGAGCGAAACCATCACTTACGCATTCCCGAAAATCAAGGACATCGACCCGTCCTGCTACATTGACGCCTACACCCTGATCCTGGAGTGCAGCCAGGCCCACACCCCCAGAAGCTTCTCCATCAAGCTGCTGGAGCTGTTGAAAAAGGTCTGCCCCTACGACGAGGCGGTGGTCTTTTTCTTCAACGCCAACGGCAAGGTGTCCGGCCATTACGCCGTCGGCATCAAGCCCCAATGGCTGGAGATGTACTGCAGCTATTACCTGGGATTTCTCCAGGACAGCTCCCCTCAATTTGACCTCTATCAGAATCTCAACGAGCGCTCCAACTTCAACTTCTGCCAGCTGATCGACTGGTCTGCTGCCCCCCATTCGGAATTCAAAACCGATTACATCGACGCCCGGCATCTGAAATACTCCTGGAGCTTTACCTTCTTTGACCTGCTGGGCGCCTACCGCGTGGTATTCTCCCTGGACCGCACCCGGGCGGTCCCCTTCTCCGAGGTGGAGCTGAACCGGCTCCGGCTGGCGCTGCCCATTCTCAACAACATGCACCGTAACTTCTTCTATCAGGGCATGGACACCAGCGACACCGTGGTGCAGACGCCCTGGACCCAGTACAATCTCACCGCCCGGGAAACGGAGATCGCCACCCTGCTGTGTCAGGGCATGACCGCCCAGAATGTCAGCGCCGCACTGTGCATCGCCATCACCACCACTTACAAACACATCTCCCACATCTTTCAGAAAACCGGAGTGTCCTCCCAGCAGGAATTGCTGGTGAAACTGCTCAATCAGAAGGCATTGTGAGGCTCTCAGCGGGACAGGCGCCTGTGTGCCTGTCCCGCCATCCATCTTCTGCCTCCCTCCAGATTCAGCCTCTCTCCAGGCTCTGTTCAGGCCATATTCCGTCAGACGCTGTTTTTTTACGAAAAAATCAAAAAACTTTCAAATTCCACTCTTTGCAACGCCTCTCCGTTGTGCTACTATGTAAAAAACCAATTCCCAAGATCCCTGTTCCCCCGCTTTCCCGCCTTGGAACGCAAAGAAGGCCAACACTATGGAAGTCAGAAAACGCAAAAACCGGATCCTGAAAATCATCATCGTCCTGATCCTGGTGGCCATCGCCATCCCGGTGGTGGTATTCGCCGTCGCCAAATCCTTCACCGCCCAGGAGAGCGTGGTGCGCACAGACTGGGAGTTTGAGACCGGCGGCGTCATTGCCACCAACGACCAGTGGCAGGTGGAGTACACACGGGCGGAACTGGGGGAAGGTCTGCACGCCTTCCAGCTGGTCCCCGCGGACATCTCCCGGGAGGGATTTACCTTTTATGATGTGGGCGTGCAGGAACGCCTGGAGGGCGCTCTGGAGGATCTGAAGGCTCAGGAGGAGTTCTCCTGGACCGCGGATCGCCCGCTGGCCGTACTCAATCCCTACGGCACGGGCAGCAATGGCCTGTACCTGTACTTTGAGACCGATGTCCCCACTCAGGCCAGCTATACCATCCACGTGGATCAGGAGGGCATAGAAGATTATTCCGCCACCTCCGCGAAAGAGGGGCGGCGGAACTACAGCCGGCAGCACGAATTCCAGGTCATCGGCCTTGTCCCCGGACAGACCAATGAGGTCACGCTCACCCTCACCGGCAGCTGGGGCAATGTGCGCCAAATCGTCCACTTCACCGTGGACATGCCCGACACCCAGTCCGGCTACGCCACCCAGCTGGCCGTGACGGACGGGACTTCCGCCCAGCCCCAGGCCGACGGACTGTTCACCATGATGCGGGTCAACGGCTATCTGGGCTACGGCTTCTTCTACGACAACTCCGGCGTGCTGCGCTACGAGATGGTCCTGGAGGGCTTCGGACTGGACCGGCTGCTGTTTGACGGGGACGAGCTCATCACCTGTGTCTCCTCCACCCGGCTCGCCCGGATCAACGGCCTGGGGCAGGTCACCCAGGTCTACGACCTGGACGGCTATGAACTTCACCACGACATCGGGTTCGGCAGGGAAGGGGAGGTCCTGGCCCTGGCGGAACACGAGGGCGGCGAGACCGTGGAGGACGTGGTCCTCAGCATCGACCTGGACAGCGGCTCCGTCACCGAACTGCTGGACTTCACCCAGGTGATGCAGCCCTATTTTGAGATGACCCGCCCGGTGGGCCCCCTGGACGACTTTTTCTGGCAGGCGGGAGAGTGGGACTGGATTCACCTCAACAGCCTGCAGTATCTGCCGGAGGACGACAGCCTGATCGTCTCCTCCCGGGAGACCTCCGCCATCATCAAAATTGCCGATATCCACGGCGAACCCGCGGTGGACTGGCTGGCAGGGGATTCCCGCTTCTGGGAAGACACCCCCTATGCGGAGCTCTGCCTCACCCAGGAGGGAGACTTTGTCCCCCAATACGGCCAGCACTGCGTGGAGTATCTCAAGGCCGGAGAGGACGACGGCATCTACTATCTGAACGTCTACAACAACAACTACTGGTCCCTGAACACCCGGGACTTCACCCTGGATGTGGCGGACAGCGTGGGCACCGATCTGTACGGCTCTGAGTCGGACGCCAGCCAGGTCTATGTCTACCGCATCGACGAGAATGCCCGCACCTTCTCCCTGGAGGACAGCTTTGACGTGCCCTATTCCAGCATCGTCTCCAACGGTTCCCTCTGCCAGGACTCCAGCAACTGGGTGGTAAACAGCGGCATCTCCATGGTGTTCGGGGAGTACGACTCCACCGGAACCCTGATCCGAGAGTACGCCTATGAGTGCTCCATGCAGAACTACCGGACCTTCAAATACACCATGTCCGGCATCTGGTTCCAGTAATGCGCCGCCGCATCCTGTCAGACCGTCCTCTCAGCACTTCCGTGCGCTCCCGGTGCGCGGAAGTGCTGCTTTTCTTTCCCACTCCAAGGTTCTCCGATTTCGATCTCCCGGAATTTCCTGCTGCCAGTTCAGAATCTGCTCTTGATAATGGTTCCTTTTAAGGATATAATGATTGGGAACACAGATCATTACCATACGCATTGCGAACTGCCAGTTGCGGAAGAGAGGAGGGACCCCGGCCATGGCGCATCTCGCCCCAGACAAAGACAAGAACATCCGTTGGTATCTGTTTGCCGCCCTGCTGGCCGTCGAGTTGCTGATGTCCTTCTCTTTTTTGGGCTACTTCCACGTAGAGCCCATTTCCATCACCATTGCCTATATCCCGGTGCTGCTGGCCGGCGCCCTGATGGGGCCGGTGGAGTCCACCCTGCTGGGCACCGCGTTCGGCCTGGCCAGCATGTGGAAGGCCACGGCCAGCTATGTGATGGCCTTCGACCGCCTGTTCTCCCCCTTTCTCAGCGGATCTCCGTGGAAGAGTCTGCTGCTCAGCGTGGGTTCCCGGGCCCTCTTCGGACTGCTGATCGGCCTGCTCTACCTTCCTGCCAGAAACCTGCGCCGGCCCTGGCTGTGGCTTTGGCTGGCGGTTGTGTCTTTTTTCGGACGCATCATCCACTCCTTCCTGGTGTACACCGCTCTGTGGCTCTTTTTCCCGGAAACCGGATACACCCCCGCAAGCGCGTTGGAAGATCTGGTCAGTCCGGACGGGCTGGCAGTCGGTCTGATCTCCATTGTACTGGTCCTGGCGATCTGGCTCATTGGCCACAGCGCCACCTGGCAGAAGTTCCGGCTGCGCCTGGAGGCTGCCCGGCGCTTCCAGCAGCGGGAGCGCTACCACGTCCTGTCCACGGTGGGTATCATTCTGGTCACCCTGTGCTCCGCCGTGGCGGTGGCCATCTACTTTGTACACCGGATGGACACCGTCCTGGAGGAGTACGGAATCACACTGTCCGACTACGTGTATTCCGATCTGCTGCATCTGCAGATTCAGTTCCTGATCGGCATTCTCTCCCTGACTGCGCTTGTCATCCTTTTTCTCCTGCTCAACCGGTGGTACACCACCTACATGGACCGGGAGGCCAAACTGGACCCGCTCACCGGAATCATGAACCGCGGAGCATTCTTCTTCGTCTGCGGAAAGGCACTGCGAAAGTACCAGCCTGCCGGCAATGTGTACCGCTACTTCATCATGGCGGATCTGGACAGCTTCAAGGAGATCAACGACAGCTTCGGCCACCCGGAAGGGGACTATGCCCTGACGGAAACCGTCCGCCTCCTCCGGGACATTTTCGGCCGTGACTGCCTCCTGGGGCGGGTCGGGGGCGATGAGCTTGCCATCCTGCACGCGCCGGTCACCAGGGAGGAGCTGGAAGCCAGGCTGCGCCGCCTTCAGGCCAGGCTGCACAACATCCGCTGGGCCGATCACAGTCTGTCCTGCAGCATCGGCGCGCTGCCGGTCCCTCCTCAGGCCAGCGTGGAGGATCTGTACCGGGACGCCGACGCCCTGCTGTACACCGCCAAAAGCTACGGCAAGGATCAGTACATCATCGGACAGCCGGTGCCGTCAGCCCGCTGAGTCCTGCCCGCACCGTGCAACACCCCCGTTCCGGAAGAACGTTCTTCCAGAACGGGGGTGTTCTTCTGTACAGGCAGCTGCAGTGCGCCGCTCCTGTCAGCTCAATTCAAACATTCCGTGGTAAAGCTGATAGTATTCTCCCCGCTGGGCCAGCAGCTCCTCATGGCTGCCCCGCTCCACCACCTGTCCGTGTTCCAGCACCATGATGGCGTTGGCGTTGCGCACCGTGGAGAGCCGGTGGGCGATGACAAAGACGGTGCGGCCCTCCATCAGCTGGTCCATTCCCTTCTCAATCAGCGCCTCTGTGCGGGTGTCAATGGAGGAGGTGGCCTCGTCCAAGATGAGCACCGGAGGGTCGGCCACAGCAGCCCGGGCGATGGCCAGCAGCTGCCGCTGTCCCTGGGAGAGGTTGGCGCCGTCGGCGGTGACCATGGTGTCATATCCCTGGGGCAGACGCCGGATGAACGAGTCCGCATTGGCAATCCGTGCCGCCTGTTCAATCTCCTCCCGGGTGGCGTCCAGTTTTCCGAACCGGATGTTGTCCGCGATGGTACCGGTAAACAGATGTGTGTCCTGAAGCACGATGCCCAGGCTCCGGCGCAGGGAGTCCTTCTGAATGTCCCGCACGTCGATCCCGTCGTAGAGCACCCTGCCGCCCTGCACGTCGTAGAACCGGTTGATGAGGTTGGTGATGGTGGTCTTGCCCGCGCCGGTGGAGCCCACAAACGCGATCTTCTGCCCCGGTTTGGCGTACAGCGTCACATCCCGGAGAATGGGGTGCCCCGGCTCATAGGCAAAGTCCACATGTTCGAAGCGCACATCGCCCCGCAGGGGGACCAGACTGCCGTCCGGCCGCTGCCAGGCCCAGCGCCCGGTCTTGTCCCGGCTGACCACAAGCTTGCCGTTCTCCTCCCGGACGTGGGTCAGCACGGTCTTTCCCTCGTCCACCTCCGGAGACTGGGCCATGACCTCAAAGACCCGCTCTGCGCCGGCCAGAGCTGCCAGCAGGAAATTGCTCTGCTGGGTAAACTGGTTGATGGGCAGGGCGGACTGGCGGACAAAAACCAGATAGCTGGCCAGGCTTCCCACGTCCGTCATGCCGTTGATGGCCATGATCCCGCCCAACACCGCCACAATGGCGTAATTGATGTAGGAGATGGTCACCACTGCGGGCACCATGGTGGCCGCATAGCTCTGGGCGCCGGTTCCCGCCCGGCGCAGGGCCTCGTTTTTCTCCCGGAAGGTGTCCAGGCTGGCCTGCTCGTGGTTGAACACCTTCACCACCTTCTGCCCGTTGGTAATTTCCTCAATATAGCCGTCCAGATCGCCCAGGCAGGCCTGCTGCTTGGTGTAATATGCCTTGCTGTGTTTCCCGCTGAACCGGATGTAGAGGAACATCACCACATAGCACACCACCACCACCAGGCTCAGCCGCCAGTTGAGGATGAACAGGATCACCAGGGTGCCCACCAGCTGGATAAAGCTCTGAATCACCATGGCAAAGCTGTTGTTCATGGCGTCGGAGATGGTGTCCACATCGTTGGTGAAGTAGCTCATGATGTCGCCGTGGCGGCGGGTGTCGAAAAAACGGAGGGGCAGAGTCTGAATATGGGCGAACAGATCCCGCCGGATATCATAGAGCACCTTCTGCGCCGCCTTCACCATGGTCTGGGTATAGCCCAGGGAGGACAGGGCCCCCGCGGCGTAAATGGCCGCCGTGACGGCCACCCCCGCGATCAGGTCCCGGAAATTCCCCTCCGCCAGGGTATTCACCACCGGGCGGATCATGTAGGTGCCGATGAGGTTGGCCAGGGCGCTGATGGTCACCAGCACCGCCACAATCAGAAGCAGAAATTTGTGGCGTCCCATGTAGGAGAGCAGGGTCTTCAGGGTATAGCCCAGATTCTTAGGCTTCTTGGCACTGAGCTGACGCACGGCCACCGTCCTCATCTCCTTTCATCTGGGATGCGTAAATCTCCTGGTAAATGGGGTCGGACGCCAGCAGCGTGGCGTGATCTCCCACGGCGTGGATCTTTCCATCCTCCAGGATCACAATCTGGTCGCTGTCCATCACGGAGGTGATCCGCTGGGCGATGACGATTTTCGTCATGTCACGCAGTTTTGCCAGTTCGCCCCGGATCTTCCCGTCGGTGGCGGTATCCACCGCACTGGTGGAGTCGTCAAAAATCAGGATCTTCGGATGCTTCAGCAGGGTGCGGGCAATACACAGCCGCTGTTTCTGGCCGCCGGAGACGTTGACGCCTCCCTGCCCCAGATCCGTGTCCAGCCCCTTGGGCATCCGCTCCAGGAACTCATCGGCGCAGGCCGCCCGACAGGCCGCCCACAACTCCTCTTCCGTGGCCTCCGGGTTGCCCCATTTCAGATTGTCCCGGATGGTGCCGGAAAAGAGCACATTCTTCTGCAGCACGATGCCCACCGCGTCCCGCAGTGCCTGCAGGTCATATTCCCGCACGTCCCGGCCGCCCACTTTGACACAGCCCTGCGTGGCGTCATACAGTCTGGGGATCAGCTGCACCAGGGTGGTTTTGGCGGAGCCGGTGCCGCCCAGGATCCCCACCGTCTGGCCGGCCCGGATCTGAAGATTCACATGGGACAGGGCAAACTCCCGGGCGTCCGCGTGGTATTTGAAGCTGACATCCTCAAATTCCACGCTGCCCTCCGGCACAGTCGTCTCTCCATCCGGGGGAGAGGTGAGCACGACATCCTCATCCAGCACTTCGTTGATGCGCCGGGCGCTGGCCAGAGAACGGGTGAGCAGCAGGAACACGTTGGAGATCATCATCAGGGAGTTCATCACCTGCAGCACATAGCTGAACACGCCGGTAAGCTCCCCCACCTGCAGTGTCCCGCCCAGCACCATGTTCCCGCCGAACCACATCAGCAGCACCGTAGCGGTGTACATGGTCGCCTGAAACGCGGGCAGATTGAGCACCGCGTAGTGGAAGGTCCGCTGACTGGTTCCCATCAGTTCGGCGTTCACCGACTCAAATTTCTCCTCCTCGTGTTCTCCCCGGACAAAGGCCTTCACCGCCCGGATGGCGGTCAGCCCCTCCTGCACCACATTGTTCAGGTGGTCCATGGACCGCTGAAGCAGTCCGTACATCGGGGCAATCTTCCGCACCACAAAAAACAGGATTGCCCCCAGAATGGGGATACACACGAAGAACACCAGGGCCAGCCGGGCGTTCATCCAAAGCGAGAGGCCCACACCCAGCACCAGCATCACCGGTCCGCGCACCATGGGCCGCAGGCCGCCGTTCACCGCGTTCTGGATCACGGTGACGTCCGTGGTCATCCGGGTGACCAGGGACGCGGTCTCGAAGTGATCCAGATTGGAAAAGGCATACCTCTGCACCCGTTCAAACTGGGCCTCCCGGATCCGCGCCCCCCAGCCGTAGGCGGAACGCGCGGCAAACCTGGCATAGAGCAGTCCGGTGATCAGCGCCAGCACGGCACAGATCCCCATCTGAACCCCTTTGCCGAGAATATAGGGGACATCGTGCCTGACCACGCCCACGTCGATGATATCGGACATCAGCACAGGAATTACCATTTCGAAGGCGCTCTCCACCAGCACCATCAGGCAGCCGATCACCATGTCCTTCCGGTACGGGCCCAAATGGCGCAGCAGCCTCACAAAGTCCTTCACGTCTGGTCCCTCCCTGTCTCCTCCAGCACATTCTGATAGGCCCGCAGGAGGTAATCGGCAAAGTGCTCCCGCTCCTCCGGCGCAAAGCCCCGGAGCATGGTCTCCTCCACCTCATGACAGCGGGTCCGCCAGGCCTCTCCCGCCTGCCGGCCCGTTTCCGTCACCTCCACCAGATCCCGCCGGCGGTTCTGTTCATCCACTCTGCGCACTACAAAGCCGCCTTTTTCCAGGCTGTCCATCATCCGGGACACATTGGCGGGGTCCACATCAAAATAATTGGCCAGCTCTCTCTGGTGGCATGGCCCATGGGCGGAGAGGTACACCAGCAGCTTGGGCTGCCCGGCTCCCACCCCCAGTTTCTGCATGCCCGCCCGGACCCACTTGCGCTGAATGTGAAATGCCCGGTAGAGCAAAATATGAAAGGAACGCTCCATTCCTCCGGCCTCCTTTGATATATCAACTGTTGTCATATCAATCATTAACTATAAAACAATCTCCGCGCCTTTGTCAAGTTCCGGCCCGTTTTTCGCTCCCCGGGGTCTGACGCGCCGGTTTTCCTGCGTTTTTCATCAAATTGTCCGCCTCTTCCCGTCCGATCCGTGCAATTCACCGGGTATTCAGGCTGAGAAATTCATTGCAAAATCCCCTTCAACATGATATGATATGGGGTAGGCTTTGTGCCGGAAAAGACACCGATATCGGTGGAATCTGCTCCTTTTGGAGGCTTGCTATGCACTATCACGTGATAGACTACCTTCAGCAGGCAGCCCGCAGCTGCCCCGGTCAGGTTGCCCTGTCCGATGCCGCCGCGCAGCTGACCTATCTGGAGGTGATGAATACCGTGTCCCGGGCGGGCCGCGCCATCGCCGCCGGGCTTGGGCAGACAAACCGGCCTGTGGTGGTGTGTATCAACCACAGCGTCCGGGATGTGCTGGCTTTTTTCAGCATCGCGTTCAGCGGCAATTTCTACGTCCCCATCGATCCCGGCCTTCCCGCCGGACGGATCCAGGACATGGTGGATACTGTCCGCCCTGCGGCAGTCCTGACAGCAGACCCGGACCAGATCCCGTTCCCGGCCGGCTCCATCCCGGTCTGGACGCTGGAACAGCTGACAGCCGGGGCGCCGGACGGTCCGGAACCCTGGCAGAGCGCAAAGGACACCGATCTCCTGTACGTCATGTTCACCTCCGGCTCCACCGGCACACCCAAAGGCGTGGCCATCTGCCACCGCTCGGTCATCGACATGGTGGAGCAGTTCCAGTCCGTCTTTCAGTTCCCGGAACACAGCATCTTCGGCAACCAGGCCCCCTTTGACTTCGACGTATCCGTCAAGGACATCTATCTGTCCCTGAAGGTGGGTGGCCGGCTGGAGATTCTGGAGAAAAAGCTGTTTTCCTTCCCCAAGCTGCTGATCCAGCGTCTGAATGAGCGCCGGGTGGACACCATCATCTGGGCGGTGCCCGCCTTGAAGATCATCTCCAGCCTGCGGGCCTTCCAGCGGGACAAGCCCCGGTATCTCCGGGATGTGATGTTCTCCGGTGAGGTCATGCCGCCCAAGACTCTGGCCTACTGGCGGGAGGCTCTGCCGGACGCCAGGTTTGTCAACCTGTACGGGCCCACGGAAATCACCTGCAACTGCACGTATTGCATTCTCGGCGATCAGCAGGACCCCGACGCCCCCATCCCCATCGGGAAAGCTTTTCCCAACTGCTCCGTCTTTCTGCTGGACGGCGGGGAAGAGGTGCGGGAAGAGGGCCGGCTGGGGGAGATCTGCGTCACCGGCTCCTGCCTTGCCCGGGGGTACTACCGCAGGCCGGATCTCACGGAAAAAGCCTTTGCCCAGAATCCGTTGTGCGATGTACTGCCGGAACCCATGTACCGCACCGGCGACCTGGGCTGTTATCAGAACGGCCAGTTAATCTTTATGGGCCGGGCTGACACCCAGATCAAGCACATGGGCCACCGGATCGAGTTGGGCGAGGTGGAGCTGTGTGCCAACGGGGCCGACGGTGTGGAGACCGCCGCCTGTGTCTACGATCAGGACCGGGCCCGTATCCTTCTGTTTTTCCTGGGCACCTGCCAGCCGGAACAGCTGCTCGCTGTCCTGCAGGAAAAGCTGCCCCGGTATATGCTGCCCAACCGGATCTGCCCTGTGACCGCCTTCCCCCAGACCAGAACGGGAAAAATTGACCGCAGAAAACTGCTGGAATTTGCAAAGGAGAGAACGACAAATGGATAAACTCTATCAGATCCTCCATGACTGCTGCCCGGATATCGACTTCGAGCATGAGACCAAACTGGTGGACGACGGTATTTTGGAGTCCCTGGACATCGTCATGATTGTCAGTGAGCTGTCTGAACAATATGATATTGAAATTGATGTGGACGATCTGGTTCCGGAGAACTTCAACTCTGCCCAGGCCATCTATGCCCTGATTCAGCGCCTGCAAGAGGAGCAGTAACCCATGTCTGTCAACGGCGTAACCTTTCTCGCCTTTTTGCTGCTGGCGGTCATCCTCTACTACCTGATCCCCAAAGGTGTGCGCTGGATTGTCCTGCTGTGCGCCAGCGTCGTCTTCTACCTCTCCTACGGATGGTCCGCCGGACTGTATCTGGCTGTCACCATTGTCCTGACCTATGCCTTTTCACTGTGGCTGGGGCGGCTGGCCGCCATTCATCCCGCCGGGGAGACTGCCCAGGTGCGCAAGGCACAGAAAAAACAGCTGACCCACAAAAAGCGTCTGGTTCTGGCTGCCGCTCTGGTGCTCAATTTCCTGGCCCTGGGCGTGCTGAAATACGGGGCCTTCTTCGTCTCCAATGTCAACCGCGTCATACAGAGTTTCGGGCAGGAGGCATTCCCCCTGCCCGCCTTTCTGCTGCCTCTGGGCATCTCCTTTTACATCTTCCAGACCAGCGGCTATCTCATTGACCTCTACCGCGGCAAATATCCGCCCCAGCGGAACATCCTCCGCTATGCCCTGTTCGTGTGCTACTTTCCCCAGATGGTCCAGGGCCCCATCAACCGCTATGACGCCCTGGCCCCGGCACTCTACGAGGGCAATGCCTTTGACTGGGCCAACCTGCAGCACGGCCTTCTGCGCATGATGTTCGGCGTCCTGAAAAAGGCGCTCATCGCCGATGCGCTGGCCCCCACCGTGCAGGAGCTCTACACCAACTTTTACGCCTATCCCGGCTCCATGGCCTTTCTGGGGGCGGCCCTCTACTGCATCCAGCTGTACTGTGATTTCTCCGGCGGCATCGATCTGCTGTGCGGCGCTTCCACGCTGTTCGGCATCCCCATGCAGGAGAACTTCCGCCAGCCCTACCTCTCCACCAGCCTGGCCGATTTCTGGCGCCGTTGGCACATCTCCCTGGGCGAATGGATGAAAGACTACCTCTTCTACCCTCTGGCTCTGTCCAAGGCCTTCGGCCGGCTGACCAAACGGGCCCGCAGCGTGCTCCCGGCCGATGTGGCCAAGCGGGTGGCCCCCTGTCTGGCCACCGTGATTGTGTTTCTGTGTGTGGGCATCTGGCAGGGACCCGGCTGGGCCAACATCGCCTACGGCCTGTGGAACGGCCTGTGGATGTCCCTGGGCCTGCTGTGGGCTCCGGTGAGCAGCAAATTGTTCCATCGCTTCTCCTGGAAGCGGGAGGGGTTGTTCTGGATCGTCTGGGGCGTGATCCGCACCGACCTGCTGGTCATCATCGGCCGTTATTTCTCCAACGCCGGCTCGCTGATGAGCGCGCTGCGCATGCTCAAGCACACCGTGACCGCGCCTGGGTTCGGCAGCCTGAACGCCCAGGTATTTTCCAGCGTGGGCCTGACCTGGGCCACGGTGCTGCCCATCTGTGCGGCACTTGCAGTGCTGCTGTGTATCAGCCTGGCCAAAGAGCGGGGCGTCCAGGTCAGCCAGTGGATCTGCCAGCGCAAATGGTATGTACAGTTTCTCATCCTGTTTGCGGGACTGCTGCTGACTGTGCTGTGTGTCTACGGCAACACCGATTATGTCCCCATTGCCTATGTCTATGAAAACGTGTGAGGAGGCGGTCTGATATGAGCGGAAAAAAGTGGTTCGCCCTGTTTCTGGCCGCCCTGGCGCTGGTCTTTGTGGTCTGGGCCGCCCTCAACATCCTGGTGGATCCCTTTGGTGTATACGGTGACGTGCTGCTGGACTGGGACTCCTATACCCAGACCCTGAACCCCCGCAACAGCAAGGCGGTCTACATCTCGGAACACTTTGATGCGTACGACTCCTATGTCATCGGCTCCAGTTCCGCCGCCTCCTACGAGCCGGAGGAACTGGAGAAATACCTGGATGGCCAATTCTACAATATGTTCCACTATGGCGCCGATCCGGAATATGATGAGATGCTGGTCTCCTATCTGCTGGAACACGACAGCGATGTGAAATACATTTTCCTGGTTCTCGGCCTCAACGAGGCCAATGCCGGCCACTCGGACAACACCGCCCTGACCAACCACACCTACTACAAAGTCACCGGGGAAAGCCCGCTGTCCTACTATACCAGCTTCCTGTTCGCCAGCCCCAGCTACGCCTTTGAAAAGCTGTCCTCCTGGCATCAGGATACGGAAATGCCCCAGACCTTCGACGTATTTCTCCCGGACAGCGGCTGTTACGACAAGCGCCTGCGGGATGTGGAATCCATCGGCAGTCTGGACGCCTATCTGGAGAAAAACGGCGGGGATTTTGTCAGCCCTCAGGCCACTGGTGCCCAGCTGAAAAATATTGAGGCCTGCGTGGAACACGTCTCCGCCATCCAGGATATGTGTGATGATGCCGGCGTCGAACTTTTTGTTGTGCTCTCCCCGGTATGCCAGCAGCAGCTGGAGGAATACGATCCCGCAAGCCTGGACCAGTTCTATCGCCAACTGGCCCAGGAGGTGGACTACTGGAACTTCTCCATCTCCTCCATCACCTATGACCAGCGGTACTTTTATGACAGCACCCACACCCGCAACGCCACGGCAGATATGGTGCTGGCCCGGATGTTCGGCAATTCCGACCTGTACTATCCCGACCAGTTCGGGGTGTACTGTGAAAACGGCGCCTGCGTCACTGCGGAAGAACTGGAGGCCTCCGCCCGGGAGGTCCTGGGCACGCCCCACACCGCAAACGTCCCCATCCTGCTCTACCACCACCTCAGTCCCGCCGATCCGGAGAGCGGCACGGTCCTGCATCCCGAGACCTTTGCCCGGCAGATGGAACTGCTGGAGGAACAGGGATACAACCCGGTGGATTTTGATGACCTGATTGCCTATGTGGAGCAGGGAAGTCCTCTGCCGGAACATCCGGTGGTCATCACCTTCGATGACGGCTACCTCAGCAACTACGAGTACGCCTTCCCCATCCTGCAGGAACACGGGTATCCCGCCACGATTTTCGCCATTGGCTGTTCCATCGGCCACTATGAATACTACAAGGATACCGAATACACCCTGACCCCCCATTTCGGCCAGCCGGAAATCGATGAAATGCTGGCCTCCGGCCTGATCTCCATTGAGTCCCACACCTACGATATGCATCAGTGGGCTCCCTTTGAGCCGGAGGGCGCCCTGATACGGGGCAATCTGCTCCCGCTGGAGTCTGATACAGAGGCCAGCTATATTGCGGCGGTCACAGAGGATGCACAGCGGCAGCGGGAGACCTTTGCCGCATTCGGGATCCCGGAAAGCAATGTCCTTGCCTTCCCCAACGGCATGTACACCACCCTGACCGACGTCATCGCCGAGGCCTACGGCTTCCAGGTGACAGTGACCACAGACAACACCCGGGTCAACACCCTGGTCCAGGGGCTGCCCCAGTCCCTGGTTGACCTGGGGCGGCTGAACATTGACGAGGCCACCACAGACCAGGACATTCTGAACTACCTGGCGCAGTAATTTCCAGGCAGTCTCCCGGCCTCTGTCCCCCAACCCAAAAGGCGGCGGCCCGCATCGTTTCTCCGATGCGGGCCGCCGCTTTTTTGCAACACAGACCGAACTCCTGTCAGTTCCGTCCCGTGGTTTCTTTCTTTTCCTCGTTCTGCCGCTTGATCACTTTCAGCCGCACGAATTCCTCCCGCTCCTTTTCCTCCAGAGCCTCAGTGATGGTGCGGATGGTGTCATCAAAGCCGGGAATCACGATATTCTTCAACGCGTTGGCCCGTTTCTGGGACTTCTTGATGGCCTCCGCCAGGCGGTAAATGGAGGTCTCCACCTCCGCCAGTTTCCGCACCAGATCCTTCACCTTGGCAAACTCGATGTAGGCCAGGTCAAAGGCGGGCGAGGTATAGGCAAATCCGTAGGTGGGCTTGGGCGGGGGAGAGGTCCCCGGAATGTGGGGCAGCTCCACACCCATCACCGAGCGCCAGCGGATATCCAAGCTGTTGTCCGGCTCCACGCCCTCGGCAATGCGGTCACACAAGCCAAGCTCAATATTGGCCCGGGCCAGGGCCGCGTAGGCGGAGTGAAATACCTGGTCAATCTCCTTCTGAATGGCAGAGGCGTCATCCAGCAGGGACATCATCTCCCGCACCAGGATGTTCCGCTTCCGGTCCATCAGCTCATAGCCGGTCTGGGCCAACGTTCTGGACCGTTTGGCAGCCATCAGATTTCCTTTTGTGGGCAAAACCGCCGCCATGCAGCCACCCCCTTCCTAAAAATTCCGGATCAAACCGCCGGAGCTTCCGCGGCCAGCGCCTCAAACGCGCCCTCCCGGTAGTGCTGATCCAGCTCCTGATCGGACACCCGGTCCAATTCACCCCGGGGCAGGATGGACAGCAGCGTCCAGCCCAGCTCCAGCGTCTGCTCCAGACTGCGGTCCTCCTGCTGTCCCTGGCGCACGAAATACTGCTCAAATGCCCGGCCGAATTGCAGGTACTGCTTATCCAGGGGGGACAGCTCATCCTCGCCGATGACGCTGGCCAGGCTGCGGGCGTCCTGCACCTTGGAGTAGGAGGCAAACAGCTGGTTGGACAGGCCGGGGTGGTCCTCCCGGGTGAATCCCTTGCCGATGCCGTCCTTCATCAGACGGGACAGGGAGGACAGGATGTTGATGGGGGGATACACACCGGACTGGTCCATGTTCCGGTCCAGCACGATCTGTCCCTCGGTGATGTAGCCGGTCAGGTCGGGAATGGGGTGGGTGATGTCGTCGTTGGGCATGGTGAGAATGGGCACCTGGGTGACAGAGCCTTTTTTCCCCTGGATCATGCCCGCCCGCTCGTACAGGGAGGCCAGATCGGAGTACAGATAGGCCGGGAAGCCTTTCCGGGAGGGAATCTCCCCCTTGGAGGAGGAGAACTCACGCACCGCCTCGCAGTAGGAGGTCATATCCGTCATCACCACCAGCACGTGATACCCGTGGGTAAAGGCCAGGTACTCCGCAGCGGTGAGGGCGCACCGGGGGGTCAGGATTCGCTCAATGATGGGGTCGGAGGCCAGGTTCAGGAACATGACCACCCGCTGGAGGGCGCCCGCCTCCTCAAAGTTCCGGCGGAAAAACTCAGCCACGTCGTTTTTGACACCCATGGCGGCAAAGACGATGGCAAACTCTCCGTCGTCTCCTGCCACTCGGGCCTGACGCACCATCTGGGCGGCCAGCTCATTGTGGGCCATGCCGGCGCCGGAGAAGATGGGCAGCTTCTGGCCCCGGATCAGGGTGGAACAGCCGTCAATGGCGGAGATGCCGGTATAGATGCAGCTTCTGGGGTACTGACGGCTCACCGGGTTGATGGCGGAGCCGTTGATGTTCCGGCGCTCGTCGGGATAGAGCTCGCCCAGCCCGTCGATGGGGCGGCCGGCCCCGTCAAGCACACGGCCCAGCATCTCCTTGGACAGGGCGATGTCCATGGGCCGGCCGGTAAAGTGGGTGCGGGTATTTTCCAGGGAAATTCCCCGGGTTCCCTCAAAGACCTGGAGCACCGCCCGGTCCCCCTCAATGAGGATGACACGGCCATAGCGGTGAGAGCCGTCGGACATGGTCAGCTCAGCCAGCTCGTCGTAGGCCACGCCGGAGACACCCTCCAGTGCCACCAGGGAGCCATTCAGGTCGGACAGTCCGGTATATTCCAATCTCATCTGCAATCACCTCAGCTGTTGGCGGCGTTGACTTTCGCCAGGGCCGCGTCAATCTCCTGCTCGTATCTGGAAAAACCGGACAGGTCGTCGTTGGGAATCTCGTATTTCATCTTCACCAGGCTGTCAAATACGCCTGTGGCGGTAAACTGGGACAGGGGCACCGCTCTGTCCACCGCCTCCTTCACCCCGTCGTACAGCCGCAGGATGGTCTGCATCATCTTCAGCTGTTTTTGCAGGGGCACATAGGTGTCGATCTCGTGGTAGGCGTTCTGCTGCAGGAAACCCAGGCGGATCACCCGGGCGGTCTCAATGGTCAGCTTCTGATCCTCCGGCAGGATGTCGGAGCCGATGAGTTTGACAATCTCCATCAGCTGGCTCTCCTCCCGCAACAGGTTGGAAATGCGCTGGCGGCACCGGTCGAAATCGGGGGAGACGTTCTCGTTGTACCAGGGCTTCAGCTCCGCGGTGTATTCGGAATAGGAGTTCATCCAGTGGATGGAAGGGAAGTGCCGGGCGTAGGCCAGGCCACGGTCCAGCGCCCAGAAACAGCGGATAAACCGCTTGGTGTTCTGGGTCACCGGCTCGGAGAAGTCGCCGCCCTGGGGTGAGACGGCGCCGATCACGGTGACCGAGCCCTCTTTGCCCTCCAGCGTCTCCACATAGCCGGCCCGCTCGTAGAATTCGGCCAGACGGGAGGCCAGATAGGCGGGGAATCCCTCCTCCGCGGGCATCTCCTCCAGACGGCCGGAGATCTCCCGGAGGGCCTCCGCCCAACGGGAGGTGGAGTCGGCCATCAGGGCCACATGATAACCCATGTCCCGGTAGTACTCCGCAATGGTCATGCCGGTGTACACCGACGCCTCACGGGCGGCCACCGGCATATTGGAGGTATTGGCGATCAGAATGGTGCGGTTCATCAGGGGCAGGCCGTTGCGGGGATCCTTCAGCTCGGAGAACTCCTCCAGGGCCTGGGTCATCTCGTTGCCCCGCTCGCCGCAGCCCAGATAGACGATGATGTCGGCGTCCGACCATTTGGCCAGCTGGTGCTGGGTCATGGTCTTGCCCGCGCCGAAGGGGCCGGGAATGGCGGCGGCGCCCCCCTTGCCGATGGGGAAGAGGGTGTCGATGATCCGCTGTCCGGTGATCAGCGGGCGGGTGATGGGCAGCCGGCGGCGCATGGGCCGGGCGCCCCGGATGGGGCAGCGGGCAGCCAGCTTCAGCTGGGTCACCTTGCCCCGCCCGTCCGTCACCTCCACCAGCACATCGTCCACGGTGTAGGCGCCGTTCGCCACCGCCTTGGTCACTGTGCCGTTCAGCCCCGCGGGCACCAGGCAGCGGTGGACGATGGCCGCCGTCTCCTGGCACTGGGCGTACATCGTGCCGGGGGCGACGGGATCCCCCTCTTTCACCGCCACGGCAACCTCCCACCGTTTCTCCCGGTCCAGGGTGGGAATATTCACACCCCGGCCCAGGAACGGGCCGGAAATTGCCTCCAGGTCCCGCAGCGGGCGGCCGATTCCGTCAAAAATATTGCCCAGCAGGCCCGGACCCAGCAGCAGGGACATGGGTGCGCCGGTGGTGCGCACCGGCTGGCCGGGCGCCAGCCCCGCGGTGTCCTCATAGACCTGTACGGTGGTCATGTCGTTCTCCACACCCACCACTTCGCCGATGAGCTCTTCCTCACCGGCATACACCATATCCATCATGGCCAGGCCCCGGCCTCCGGTGACTTTTACCACCGGGCCGTTCACACTGTAGATCTGATATTCACTCATGGCCGGCCACCTCCTCACAGCTCATCTTCGTCCGAAACAGACAGTCCAAAGGACTCCGCAAAATGGCCGGACAGCTCTTCCAGCCGGTTGTCAAAGGAACAGTCCACCCGCAATCCCAGTTCCGGGCATCGCAGCGCCAGCCCGCCCAGGGAGAACGAGCCCTCCTCACACTCCGCCTCCACAGGTGCAATGATCCGCATCAGCTGGGGCGCCAGGTGCAGATCCTCCTTGCGCAGGCGCAGGGAGACGTGTCTGGCCCCGGGCAGCAGTTTCATCGCCTGTGCCAGCAGGTTTTCCAGGTGCTTGGGATATTCCGCAGAAGCGGTGTACTGCGCAATCCGCTCCCGCACCTTGCCGAAGACCTCCTGTCCGATCTCTTTCCGGCGCAGATAGATCTTCCGCTTTCCGTCCATCAGATATTTGGATATCTCCCGACCGGCCTCAGCCCGGATTTTGGCCGCCTCCCGGTCATAGTAAGCGCGGGCCGCCTCCTGTGCCTCTTCCCGCACCTGCCGTAACGTCCTCGTGCGTTTTTCCGCCAGCTGTCTGCGCAGCTCATCGCTCTCCCGGGCGGCGTTTTTCATCACCGCGTCGGTAAAATGAAGCAGCTTCTCCACTTGTTGCTGCATGAAAAGACCTCCTCTGCTCAACGTCTGCCGGATCGGTCAAACCAGGTGCCGCAGTATCTGCGCTCCATCACAGTTTCACACCGATCGCTTCCCGAATATACTTTGTAATGGAATCCTGGGCCCGGACGCCATGCCGGTCCGGGATCTCCACCACCAGAGGAGTGCGCCCCTCCATTTTCCTCGGCGCCAGTTTATCCGCACACTGTTCCGCCAGGCTCTCTGTCACCAGCAGGATTCCAATGGTGGGATCGGCAAACGCCTGGTCCAGCGCGGCCAGAGCCTCTTCCCGGCTGCGGGCAATCACGCCCTCGATTCCGGCCAGCCGGAGCCCCACATGGGTATCCGTGTTATCGGAAATCACAAAATAGCGCATAGTTTCCTCCTTGGTTTCCATCCGCCGCTCCGGTCCATCCCGGCGGCTCGCGGCGGCTCGGGCTGATCACGCCTCGCCTGCTCACGACGCGGTTCCAAGCCGGCACATCCGCACTCCCGCGTGGCAGCTGAAGGACGCCGCCCCGCCGTCCGTGTCTGCGTGCCGTCTTAGCCCGCTGTAAGCCACGGCTCGGGCGCTTCTGTTACGACACGAACAGCAGCACCAGGGCGATAATCAGACCGTACAGAGCCACGCCTTCGGCCAGGCCCACGAAGATCAGGGACTTACCAAACATGCTGTCATTTTCAGAGATGGCGCCCAGGGCAGCAGAGGCGGAAGAGGCCACGGCGATGCCGCCGCCGATGCCGGACAGACCCACGGCCAGGCCGGCGCCGATGTACTTCAGGCCCTCCGCCAGACCGCCGGCGGAAGCGGCGGCAGCGCCGGCAGCTTCCGGCGCGGCGGCGGAGGCCCCGGTGAGCCCCACCACAGAAGTAATCAGAAACAGTCCGAAGAACATGGCCACATTGCTGATCAGGGCGTGGCGGGCGGACGCGCCGGTGAGCTTACGAACGGCAATGGTCACCAGGGGCAGGAACAGCAGCAGAGTTCCCAGCAGCACAAGAATAATTTTCATGATAATACCTCCAAATTTTATCCCTTAGTTTAACTTTGTGGAATAATCCACAGTCTTGGGCTGGAACTCCCGGCCGCTGTCCTGATAGAACCGGCCGAACAGCTCATAGAATTCCAGACGAAGCACCTGAATGCACACCATCACGCTCTCCAGGCCCATGACGAACAGGTTGCCCAACACCAGCACCACGATGTTGCCGGAACCGGCCAGGGCGTGAACCACCAGCATCAGCGCCACATGGGTGATGGCATAGGCGCCCACACGCAGGAAAGACAGGCTGTTGGTGAGGAAGGAGAGCAGCGTTTCGAACATCTCAAAAAATGCGCCCACCAGATAGCCGCCCCAGGACTCCGGCTTCCAGTCCTTCCGGCCCGCCGCCAGCTTGGACAGCGGCTCCCGGAACAGCATCAGCACCAGGGGCAGAACGATGACGGGCAGGATGTACCACACCTGGAACAGGTTGACCACGCCCAGCAGGGTGAGCACCGCGGCGGCAATCAGCCCGAAATAAAACACCATGCCGGCCAGGCCGTTGGGCCCGAAGACGATCTTGTCGAAGTCCCGTTGGCGCACGCCGTTGATGATGTTCAGCACCATCACATAGCCAATGAGTACCGCACCCAGCCCCAGGGAGGCCAGCAGCAGATACAGCACATTGCTGCCCTCCAGGATTTTGAAGCCCGGGAGGATCTCCTCAAATCCGAACACCGAACCGTAGACAAAGCCGAACACCACCGAGGACACACCGCAGCAGGAGATGATCCGGCCCAGCCACATCTTCATTTTCTTCGCCATGAAAATGCCGAACAGAATGAGCAGCGCCCCCTGTCCCGCATCGCCGAACATGATGCCGAAAAACAGGCAGTAGGTGATGGCCATGAAGGTGGATGGATCGTACTCCCGGTAGTTGGGCAGGCCGTACATACGCAGGAAAGGCTCAAAAATCCGGCCCAGAATCCCGTTTTTCAGCTTGGTGGGAGGCGTGATCCCCGCATCTTCCGCATCATCCGTCACATAGTCCAGGCTTCCGAAGGCCTCCACTCCGCTCAGGAACTCTTCCAGTTCCTGCTTGGGCACCCAGCCCATCAGATAGAAGGTCTCCTTGGACCGGGCCGCGTAGCGGCGGGTGTCCAGCACCTGATTCTCCCGGCACAGCCAGGCGCGCAGGGAGAGCAGCCGCTCCGCCTCCCGCTTTGCAATCTGGCTTTCCTGCTCCTGCAGTTTCCGGATCCCGGCCTCATCGTCCTCCGCCTGATGGGTGAGGGAGTCAATGGCCTCCTGGGCGGTCCCGTTCACCTGTTCGCTGATATCCACCGGGATAAAGTGCATGGACGCGAACAGGGCATCCACGGTCTCCGCCCGGCTGCGCAGGGCAAAGTAGCAGCCATACAGCTGATCTCCATCGCTCTTGGTGGGGAAGAAGAAACAATCCTCCCGCTTCTCAATCGTCTCCTGGAACGAGCGGTAGCTCTCCTGGGGCATATGGCCGAAGCGGAACACCATCTGCTGCAGCTTTCTCAGTTCAGACAGCTCCAGGGACAGGCCCGCCAGCTTTTCCAGCTGTCCCACGGCAGAGCGGTCGTCCACCGCCTCCTGCCGGAGATGGTCGATCTGCTCCCTGATATCGTCCAGCTCCGCCCCGATCTGATCCAGATAGGATCTGGCCTGATCCGCATCCGGCTGTGACGGGAACGGCCGGTATTCCGGCTCCAGCCCCAGGCGGGTCAGAAGATCATCGGCCTGCCGGACCAGCGCCGTCATGGGATTGGCCGTGTCCATCGGACGCAGCCATTTGTTGTGGTGCACCGACTGGAGCACACTTTCCGGATGGAACTGCCGGTCAATGACGCAGTCACGCACCACCTGGTCAAACGCTTCCACCGGCCCGGTGATGGTGACAAACTTCATGGGTTGTACTGACATGGAACTCCTCCTTCTCCCCAAACTTTATACGGCCGGGCCGCTCATTCTGCCAGGACCCGCAGCAGGGAGGGGTCCAGATCCTGGCGGTATTTGGATGCCTCCACCGCGGACACCACGGTTTTCAGCTCCAGCTCCCGCAGATTCAGATAGGCCACCGCGGTGTATACCGACGGTTTCCCCATCCGCAGCTGCCGCCGGCTGAGACGATACAGGATCTCATTGTACCGGTCCTGCAGATCCTCCGGCGCCACATTCCGAAACACCTTCCCATAGGGCGTGGCCTCCGTCAGCTCCAGCACCGCCTGCGGGGTGGGGGCACTGCACATGGCGGAAATCTGTTCCGGCCGCACCTTGTAGTGGAACGGGAACAGCACCGGCAGGAAGTTGTCCTCCTGGGGAAAATACTGCTTCATGCGAAGCACATGCATCATGTTGAGCATGTCCACCTGACTGCCCATAGCCTGCTCCAGCAGGCGGCGCACATCTCCGCTGTAACGCCGGCGGATCAACTGGAGCATGTACCGGTAGTAGACGGACCAGAGCAGCGCTTCGGTCACGCCGTAATCCGGCAGCCCTTCTGTCTGGCGCAGGCGGTTGAGGGCGTCAAAGTAAATGCTGCCCTGGGTTGCGTCGGCCAGGGCGTTGAAATCCGTACACTCCCGCAGCGCCTTCAGATTCACCTTCGTCCGCGCCAGATAGGCTCGGGGGAGCACCTCCACCTCTTTGGCCATGCTGGCATGCAGCCGGCGCAGCGCCGCCAGAATCCGCTCCAGCTCCGAGCGCAAAATGGGAAACTCCATCAGGGCCCGGTCTTCCTGGGGAATAAAAGACATCAGCCGCAGCTCTTCCTGGCGCACCTGGCTGCGCAGAGCGTCCTCCAGCCTTGCCCGGGTGAGGATCACATCCTCCGGGATGGACTGGGCCGCCTGGGCCCAGGCCGGGTGCTGCCGGAGATCCGACAGGACATCCTGCACACTGCGCAGTCTGGAGATCCGTTCCAGATCCGCCGCGCCCAGGTGCCTGCCATACATCGCCCTGGCCTTGGTTGCCAGGGCCTCATATCTGGCGCTCACGGAATATCCACCGCCTGACGGAACAGGGTGTCCACCCAGTTGTCGCCATATTTGGCGTAGGCCCGCTCCATTCTGTCATGGCTGTCCGCCAGCCGGATGTCCAGCGCAGCCAGTGCCTTTTCCTTCTTCTCCTGTTCTTCCTTCTTCAGCTTCTCCAGACGCTCCGCGGCGTTTGCCATCAGATTGTCCCGGATCCGCTTGCTCTCAGCGGCCAGGTGCTCGTTCAGTCCTGCCTCTTCTTCCCGCACTTCATGGGTCATCTGGTCCGCGGTCCGTTCCGCCTCCAGAATGCGGTCAATCAAGGTCGTATACTCCATGGGAAAGCCTCCTCCCGGTCACATTACTGCCATCTGGCATGTTTCTTCGTCATTTTAACATTCCCATACGAAATTGAAAAGCACATTTTCCACAAACATTTGCCTCAAAAGCCCGGAAAAGTACACTGATTGCAAGAATTGCGCCGGTACTGCGTTGGGGGATTGCCAACTTTTTCGCTGGGGTATATAATACCTGTTAATCAATCCGTCCCGGTTTTCTCCAGGTCTGTCCCTGGTTTCCGGTTCCGGCGATGGATGTATCACAGAACGAGGAGGCTCTTCTATGAAAAAACTGCTGCAGCTGCTGGAAGACGATTGTACCCTGACCCATGCCCAACTGGCATCCATGTCCGGTCTCACCGAGGCAGAGGTTGCAGAGGCCATCCGGAAGTACGAGGAAGAGCGGATCATCCTCGGCTACAAGGCCATTGTGGACTGGGACCGCACCGACCGGGAAAGCGTCACCGCCCTCATCGAGGTCAAAGTTACCCCCCAGCGGGGGGAGGGCTTTGACCGGGTCGCCCAGCGCATCTATCAGTATGATGAGGTGGAGTCCGTCTATCTGATGAGCGGCTCGTTTGACCTGACCGTCATCATCTCCGGCCGCACGCTGAAAGAGGTCGCCCTGTTTGTGGGGGAAAAGCTGGCCCCCCTGGAGGATGTCACCGGCACCGCCACCCACTTTATCCTGAAAAAATATAAAGAGAAACACCTGATCTTCCAGAAGCAGGAGGCTCAGGAGGAAAGGTTTGTGTTCGAATGATGAATTATGACAGCATTCTGTGCCGGCGCATCCAGGACATTCCGCCCTCCGGCATCCGGAAATATTTTGACCTTCTGGAGGGTATGGACGGCGGCATCTCCCTGGGCATCGGCGAGCCCGATTTCCAGACTCCCTGGCATATCCGGGACGCGGGTATTTACTCCCTGGAAAAAGGTTTTACCAAATACACCCCCAACGCCGGCCTCAGCGACCTGCGCCGGGCCATCAGCCGCTACATGAAGCGGCGGTTTGATCTGGAATACGCCCCCATCGGCCAGATTCTGGTCACGGTGGGCGGCAGCGAAGGTCTGGATCTGGCTCTGCGCTGCCTGGTCGAGGCGGGGGACGAGGTCATCGTCCCCACACCGTCCTTTGTCTGCTACGGGCCTCTGGCCTCCATGTGCTACGGGGTGCCCGTGCTGGTGGAGACCAAGGCGGAAAACGAGTTCCGCCTCACCGCCGACGAGCTGCGCGCCGCCATCACCCCCCGCACCAAGGCCCTGGTGCTTCCCTTCCCCAACAATCCCACCGGCGGCATCATGGGCCGGGAGGATCTGGAAGCCATCGCCGAAGTGCTGCGGGGCACCGATATCATGGTGATCTCCGATGAGATTTACTCCGAACTCACCTACGGCCAGCACCATGTGTCCATCGCCAACATCCCCGACATGTATGAGCGCACCATCGTCATCAACGGCTTCTCCAAGGCCTATTCCATGACCGGCTGGCGCATGGGCTATGTGTGCGGCCCCAAGGAGATCATCTCCGCCATGACCAAGCTCCATCAGTACGGCATCATGTCCGCCCCCACCACCAGTCAGTACGCCGCCATCGAGGCCATGGACAACGGCGATCGGGACATTGAAAACATGCGTCAGGAGTACGACGGCCGCCGCCGGTTCCTGGTGGACGGTTTCCGCAAACTGGGCCTGGACTGCTTCGAGCCCAGAGGCGCGTTCTACACCTTCCCCTGCATCAAATCCACCGGCCTGTCCTCCGAGGATTTCTGCGAGCGGCTGATCGTGGCGGAGAAGGTGGCCGTCATCCCCGGCACCGCCTTCGGCCCCGGAGGCGAGGGCTTTGTCCGCGCCTGCTACGCCGCCTCCATGAAGGATCTGGGCGAGGCCCTCAACCGTATCGGCCGCTTTGTGGACTCACTGAAAAAAGAGCGCGCCTGAACCGATTTCGACAAGAGGTGATACTGTGAATATCGTATGTTTGGATATGGAGGGCGTCCTGGTCCCTGAGATCTGGATCGCCTTTGCGCAGGCCAGCGGCATTCCGGAACTGCGCCGCACCACCCGAGATGAACCGGATTACGACAAGCTGATGACCTGGCGCCTGGGTATTCTCCGGGAACACGGCCTGGGGCTGAAGGAGATCCAGGATGTGATCTCCGGCATCGATCCCCTCCCCGGCGCCCGGGAGTTCCTGGACGAGCTGCGCAGCCTCACCCAGGTCATCATCCTCAGCGACACCTTCGAACAGTTTGCCCAGCCCCTCATGAGGAAGCTGAACTGGCCCACCCTGTTCTGCAATACCCTGCAGGTAGCGGAAGACGGCGCCATCACCGGCTACCACATGCGCTGTCCCCAGTCCAAGCTCACCACGGTGAAGGCCCTGCAGTCCATCGGCTATGAGACCATTGCCGCCGGGGACAGCTTCAACGACCTGGCCATGATCCAGGCCAGCAAGGCCGGCTTCCTCTTCCGCTCCACCCCCCAGATCAAGGCGGACCACCCGGAGCTGAGTGCCTTCGATGAGTTTGGCGAGCTGCTCTCCGCCATCCGCGGTGCGCTGAACTGAGTTCTCCGCAGCCGCCCCACTCCCCATGTCCATCCCCGAAAGGAGCCTCTTCCATGTCTGCTGATTTTTCCTCTCTGCCCTTCCGCCCCGCGGATGTTCTCCTTCCCCGGGATTGCGACCTGACCCTCTGGTCGGTAGTGGCCTGCGATCAGTACACCTCTCAGCCGGAGTACTGGCAGCGGGTGGAGGATCGAGTGGGCCGCGCCCCTTCCACCCTGCGCCTGATCCTTCCGGAGAGCAGCCTGGACGGCCCCCACGTGGAGACAGACATCATGGACGTGAACAACACCATGAGCCGTTACCTCCGGGAGGGACGCTTCACCCAGCTGGACCGCTCCATGATCTATGTGGAGCGCACCCTGCACTGCGGCAAACTGCGCCGGGGCCTGATCGGCATGGTGGATCTGGATCAGTATGATTACGAGGCCGGGACCGACGCCCCGGTGCGGGCCACCGAGGGAGTCGTCCTCTCCCGCATTCCGCCCCGGGTGGCGGTGCGGAAAAACGCCCCCATTGAGCTGCCCCACGCCATGCTGCTGTGCGATGATCCCCAGCGCACCGTCATCGAAGCCCTGTCTGAGCAGAAGGAGCAGATGGAGCTGCTCTACGACTTCCCCCTCATGGAAAACGGGGGCCGGGTGGCCGGCTGGCGTCTGGGCCCGGAGCAGCTGGAACAGGTGGCTCTCGCCCTGCACCGTCTGGCCGACCCGGAGCAGTTTCATGCCCGCTACCGCACCCAGCCGGAGGAGCCGGTGATGCTCTTCGCGGTGGGAGACGGCAACCATTCTCTGGCCACCGCCAAGGAGTGCTATGAGCGCCAGAAGCGTTTTACCGATCCCGCCCGATGGGCCAGCCTTCCCGCCCGCTTCGCCCTGTGCGAGCTGGTCAACCTTCATGACGACAGCCTGGAGTTCGCGCCCATCCACCGGGTGGTGTTCCACACCGACCCCCAGGCGATGCTCAACGCCCTGATCCACCGTTTCCCCGGCGCCAGCCGTGGCGCCGGCACCCAGGGCCAGGTGCTCCACTATGTCTTCTCTGACGGGGAAGGGGACATTACCATTCCCAATCCCCCCTCCCATCTCCCGGTGGGCACGCTTCAGCTCTTCCTGGACGAATACCTCACCGGCCGTTCCGGGCGGGTGGACTATATCCACGGGGAGGACGTGGCCCGGCAATTTGCCGCCCGCCCCGGAAACATCTCCTTTCTGCTGCCCGCCATGGACAAAGGGGAGCTGTTCCCCAGCGTCATTCACGACGGGGTTCTCCCCCGGAAGACCTTCTCCATGGGAGAGGCCAACGACAAGCGCTTCTATCTGGAAGCCCGGAAAATCCGCTGAATGTTGCTGCGCCGGCACGGGTCACGCCGCGCCGGCGCAGCTGTATCCTTTGAAAGGCAGGGATCCAACATGCAGGTGCAGGCCTACGCGAAGCTGAATCTCACCCTGGATATCCTGGGCAAACGGGAGGACGGATATCACGATCTCCAGATGGTCATGCAGTCCATCTCCCTCACCGACACCCTTACCATCACCCCGGGGCAGGGCCAGATGGATACCAATCTCACCTATCTCCCCTCGGACAACCGGAACCTGGCCCAGATGGCCGCCGCCGCATTCCGGCAGGCCACCGGCAGGGACATCCGGGTGGACATCTCCATCCACAAGCACATCCCAGTGTGTGCCGGAATGGCCGGGGGCAGTTCAGACGCCGCGGCGGTGCTTCGGGCGCTGAACGAGCTGACTCAGGCCGGACTCACCCTGGAACAGCTGGCCCGCATCGGGGAACAGGTGGGCTCCGACGTGCCCTACTGCGTAGTGGGCGGCACCGCTCTGGCGGAGGGCAGGGGAGAGATCCTCAAGGCGCTGCCCGCCCTGCCCGCCTGTCATGTGGTGGTATGCAAACCCCCCTTCCCCATCTCCACGCCCCAGCTCTTCGCCCGGGTGGACACCAGGAAGATCGTGCGCCGCCCGGATACCCAGGGCCTGATTGCCGCCCTGGAGCGGGGGGATCTTGCCGACGTGGCCCGGCGGATGTACAACGTCTTTGAGGATGTGCTGGAACCCCGCCGCAGAGCGGAGATCGACGCCATCAAGTCAGCGCTCATCGACTGCGGCGCCCTGGGCGCCTCCATGACGGGAAGCGGTCCCACCGTGTTCGGGCTGTTCGACCGCCTCGCTTCCGCCCGCCAGGCTGCACAGCGTCTGGGGGAACAGTACCGGGAAGTTTTTCTCACCGAAACCGTATAAAAACAGCGGGCACCGTCCACAATGTAGTTACACGCTACATAAGGACGGTGCTATTTTTATGATCTCCAACAAACTGCGCCTGTGGGAAGCGGCCCTGTGTTTCACCTTTGGCCTGGCCCTGCTGTCCGGGGTATGGTCCTCCGCCAGCGCCGACGCCCTGGCCGGGCAGGTGCTCCGCCTCCACGTCATCGCCAACTCCGACTCCCAGGCAGATCAGGACCTGAAGCTCCAGGTGCGGGACGGGGTGCTGGCCCAGGCGGGGACGCTGCTGGAAAACGTCTCCTCCCGGGAGGCGGCGGAAGAACTCCTGACCGCCCATCTGGAGGAGCTGGCCCGGACCGGTGCGGACATCGTGGGCGGGGCGGGGTATGAGTACCCTGTGTCGGTGAGTCTGGAGACCTGCTGGTTCCCCACCAGAGTTTACGACACCTTCTCCCTCCCAGCGGGAAATTACCGGGCCCTGCGGGTGGTCATCGGGGCAGGGGAGGGACAGAACTGGTGGTGTGTGGTCTTCCCGCCCCTGTGTCTGGGTTCCGTCACCGAGGAGGTGGCCGCCACCGCCGCCCATGCCGGGCTGCGTGAGGATCAGGTGTCCCTCATCACCGGACGGGACGGGGGATACGTGGTGAAATTCAAGCTGATGGAGTGGTGGGACAGCCTGATCCAGGCCCTGGGCCTGTGCCAATAGAACGCCGCCCGGGAGCAGCTTGCGCTGTTCCCGGGCGGTGCTTGCGGTTTTATGGGGTTGTCAGGCTGTGCGCTGCGGCCCGGTACTTCTGATTAGAACAGCGGCACCACAGAGCCCTGGAAGGTCTCCTCCATGTAGGCCTTGATCTCCTCGCTCTTCAGCGCCTCCACCAGGGCCAGGATGGCCTCGTTGTTCTCGTTGCCCTCCTTCACGGCCACCACATTGGCATAGGCGGTGGCGGCAGTGCCCTCAGAGGACTCGATGGCCAGAGCGTCGGCGATGCTCATGCCAGCGCCCATGGCGTAGTTGCCGTTGATGACGGCCATGTCCACGTCGGCCAGGCGGGTGGGGATCTGCGCGGCCTCCAGCTCCACAAACTCCAGGTTCTTGGGATTTTCCACGATGTCCAGCACAGTGGCGTTGATGCCGGCGCCCTCCGCCAGGACGAGCAGCCCCTCCTGCTCCAGCAGCAGCAGGGCACGGGCCTCGTTGGTGGTGTCGTTGGGTACAGCGATCTGGGCTCCGTCGGGCAGGGCATCAACGGAGTCCGTCTTGCCGGCGTACAGGCCCAGCGGCTCGTAGTGGATCTCGCCCACGCTCACCAGGTGGGTACCGTTGTCTGCGTTATAGCCGTTCATGTACGTGATGTGCTGGAAGTAGTTGGCGTCCAGAGAGCCATCCTCCACGCCGTCGTTGGGGGTGTTGTAATCGTTGATCGTCTCGATCTCCAGCGTGATGCCCTGTTCGGCCAGCACGTCCACCACCTGCTCCAGAATCTGAACGTGGGGCGCGGGAGTGGCGCCCACGCGGATGGTGACATTCTCCGCGGGGGCAGAGGCCTGGGTGCCGGCATCGCTGTTGGCGGGGGCCTGGGAGTTGCCGCCGGAGGGATTGTCGTTGGCGCCGCAGCCGGCCAGCAGGGACAGGCTGACCGCGCAGGCCAGCGCCAGGGCAAAGATCTTCTTTTTCATAACTCTATTCTCCTTCATCAGAAAATTGGGATGACATCCTGTATTGTGAACCACGCGCACGTGGGATTCACCAAATTTATGGGGCCAGGGGCCTTAAAAAACAAAAACGCCCTTGACCGATGTCAAGGACGAGAGCCTTCGCTTCGTGGTACCACCTTGCTTCACCCATGCCTCACAGCAGGGGCCTTGGGGAGTGCGGGATCAAAAATCCGATACTCCTGCGCTGTGACGGGCGCCCCCGTCGCGGCCTCAAGGGTGTCCCCGTCGCCCGCGCGGCTCCGAGACCATGTTCGGCGGACTCTTCGGTACCCGTTTTCAGCTGCCCGGGCTCTCTGCGACCTGTCTTTCCGCTTACTCTTCTCTTCATTGCCTTTGGTAAACCCTATTCAGTTGGATTGCATTTAGTTTAACCGATAAAAGCGCCGGTGTCAATACAGCACCCTGCACAGAGAAGAGGCAGACAAAGCCCATTGCTTTGTCTGCCTCGTGCAAGTTCAGCCGATTCCCGCTTTATCTGCCTTGTGTTTTTTGGACTTGGGCGTGGTCTTGGTAATCCGGTGGTCCAGCCGGTTGGCTACCCGGGTGCCGATGGACTGGATGATCTGCACCAGGATAATCAGTAAAATCACCGTGACGTAGAGGATCAGATCCATACGCCGTTGATAGCCGTTGTTGATGGCCAGGGTTCCCAGACCGCCGCCGCCGATGGTGGCGGACATGGCGCCGTAGCTGAGAATGGTGATGGTGGCAGTGGTGAAGCCGGTGATCAGGGAGGGCAGTGCCTCGGGGAGCATCACCTTGCGCACAATCTGGAAGGGGGTGCAGCCCATTGCCTTGGCCGCTTCAATGACGCCGGCGTCGGACTCCCGCAGGGAACCCTCCACCAGCCGGGCCACAAAGGGGGCAGAGGCCACCACCAGGGGAATAATGGCCGCATTGGTTCCGATGCTGGTGTGGAGGATCAGCCGGGACAGGGGAATCACCAGGATCATCAGAATGAGGAAGGGGATTGAACGCAGGATGTTGATGATGAAATTCAGCACGCGCATCAGGCCCCGGGGCAGGGGACGGATGCCGTCCGGCTCCCCGGTCACCAGAATGATCCCCAATGGCAGGCCGATCACATAGGCAAAGAGGGTGGAAAGCACGGTGGAATAGACCGTTTCCCAAATGTTCTCCAGCAGGGCAGCCTGAAGGTAGGCCAGCTGCTGGCTCACCGGCGTGTTGCCGAAAAAGGTCCCGAAAAATTCATCCATGGTAGTCCCGCACCTCCTCCACCGTCACGTTGGGCTGGCTCTTGATGTAGTTCATGGCCTTGGCGATCTGCTCCGGGTCGTCGGGCAGGCCCAGCAGCATGGTGCCGAAGGCCTTGCCGTTGACGTTGCGGGTGTCTGCCCCCAGGATGTTGGCCTTCACCCCGCAGTCGATGGCCAGGGAGGCGATGAGGGGCTCGTAGGACGAGCCGCCGTTGAAGGCGATGCGGATGACGTTGGCCCCCCGCAGCTGGTCGATCACCACCCCGTCGGGGTAGACCAGGCGGCGCCCCGCCTCCGTCTTGGGGTTGGAGAAGATCTCCTCCACCGTCCCCGTCTCCTGGAGCACGCCATGGTCCAGGATGGCCACGTGGGTGCAGATCTCCTCCACCACAGCCATCTCGTGGGTGATCACCACCACCGTGATGCCCAGACGCTGGTTGATATCCTTCACCAGCCGGAGGATGTCCCGGGTGGTCTTGGGGTCCAGGGCGGAGGTGGCCTCGTCGCACAGCAGGATCTTAGGGTCGGAGGCCAGGGCCCGGGCGATGGCGATGCGCTGCTTCTGGCCGCCGGAGAGCTGGGCAGGGTAGGCGTCCGCCTTGTCCGGCAGGCCCACAATGTCCAGATACTCCCGGGCCCGCTTCTCCGCCTCGTCCCGCTTCACCCCGGCGATCTCCATGGGGAAGCAGATATTTTTCAGGCAGGTGCGCTGCATGAGCAGATTGAACTGCTGAAAGATCATGGCGATGGACCGGCGCTGGAGGATGAGCTCCTTCTCCGGCATGGCGCACAGGTCCTTGCCGTCGATGAGCACCTGGCCCTGGGTGGGCCGCTCCAGCAGGTTGATACACCGCACCAGGGTGGACTTGCCCGCGCCGGACATGCCCACGATGCCGAACACGTCCCCGTCCTGAATGGTCAGATTGATGTCGCTGAGGGCTCTCAGTTCCCCATCAGCAGTGGGAAACACTTTTGAAATGTGCTTTAATTCGATCATAGCCTCACTCCCTCTCGCCGGATTGCCCGGCAATGGGTCAATTTTATGCCAAAATCACCACAGTGTCAAGGGGCGGCCGGCTCCGGACCGGCGCTTCCCCCGGGTCTTTTCCCCTGGTTCGCCCGTTCCGTTTCACTCCTATAAGTATTTTTCTGCGCGTAAATTGCAAATTGTACAGAAGCTGTCCGCCGGATCCGGCGGACAGCTTCCAAGCAGCAGGCTCTCAGTGTTATGTTTTTGCCAGGGGCAGGCGCACTGTGATGGTAGTTCCCTCGCCCACCGTGCTGACCAGATTGATCCGCCCGGTATACAGGGCTACAATGTGCTTTACGATAGCCAGACCCAGACCGGTTCCCCCGGCGGCCCGGCTGCGGCCCTTATCCACCCGGTAGAACCGCTCGAAGACCCGGTTCTGACTCTCCGGGGGAATTCCGATTCCCGTATCCTTCACGGAAAATACCGCCTCTGAGCCCTCTTTGGACAGGGTCGCGGTCACCTGGCCGCCCGGCTTGTTGTACTTCACCGCGTTTTCCATCAGGTTCAGGGCCACTTCCTTGAACCGGTCGGCACTGATCGCCCCGCAGACCGCCTCTCCCTCCACGGAAAGGGTCACCTTGGCCTTTTTTGCCACGGGTTCCAGGAACTTTTCCGTCTCCTGAACCACTTCCATCAGGTTGCAGCTCTCTCCGGGCATGGCCCCGGCCACCGTTTCCAGTTCCGTCACCTGGAGAATGTCATCCACCAGTTTGGTCAGCCGGTCCACTTCCACAGAGATCATGGCCAGAAAACGCTTCTGATCCTCCGGGTCCTTCACCAGGCCGGAGGCCATCATATCTGTGAAACCCTTGATGGAGGTCAGCGGCGTCTTCAGCTCATGGGTCACATTGGCAGTAAATTCGCTGCGGGCGGACTGAAGCGTCTCGTCCACCTGGCGCACTGCCACCTCCGCCTCTTCCACCGGCTTGGCCGTGTCCACCGCCAGCTTCCGGGCCAGAATCAACGCCAGGACCATCGCCAGGATTCCGGCGGAGACAAATGCCGCAATACCGGGCAGCACCACTGCGTTGATGGAGGAGGTGGGCTGGGATGCCCGCCCCACAAGACCGTCCTCAAACCGGTAGGCCACATATACCGTTGTGATGCCGGTGGTGCTGGAGCGGCGCACATCGCTGCCCCAGCCCTCCGCCAGGGCCTGTTCCACCTCCGGGCGGTCAGAGTGATCCTCTTCGGTCTCCGCGTCCGTGTCGCCCAGCACTTCCCCCTCCGGGGTGATGAAGGTCAGGCGCAGCTCCGGAACCGCGTCATCAAACTGAACCAGCAGGTCCTCCACATTGGTGCCCGCCTCTTCCGCATCCATCAGGGAGAGGATCTGGCGCAGGGACTGTCTCGCCGCGTTCAGCTCACGGTCCCGGAAAATCGCGATTCCCACTACCGTAGACACCATCACCGCCGCGGCGGCAATGAGAAAGATGTAGATCGTCAGCTTGCGCTTCAACATCACGCACTCACCTCAGGCCATTTTATAACCCACAGAGCGAACTGTGGTGATATACCCTTCTCCCAGCTTCTGGCGCAGGGATTTGATGTGCATATCCACGGTCCGGGTTTCACCCACGAAGTTGTAATCCCACACCGCCGCCAAAATCTCATCCCGGGTGAGCACAGTGCCTCTGCGGCTGACCAGCAGCCGCAGCAGTTCAAATTCCTTGTACGTCAGCGAGATCTCCTCGTCACCCCGGCGCACGGTCCGGCCCGCCGGATCAATCACCAGATCCTCGTAGATCAGCTGGGGATCCCGGTCGCCCATGCGCCGCAGTACCGCGTTGATTCTGGCCTGGAGCTCCATGACGCCGAAGGGCTTGGTGATATAGTCGTCTGCGCCGGCATCCAGGGCGGTGACTTTGTCCATCTCCGTCTGTCTTGCGGTGAGCATGATAATGGGCAGCTTGGCTGTCGCCGGGTCCTGGCGCAGCCGACGCACGATCTCCACCCCGTCCATGCCGGGGAGCATGACGTCCAGCAGGGCAATATCCCCTTGCACCTCATCGGCAAACAGGTCCTCACCGCTCTCGTAAGCCTTCGCCTGATGGCCCATGGATTTGAAATAATATTCCAGCATTGTGCGGATCGAGGCGTCGTCCTCCACAATGATAATTTTCAACGGCACAAGCCGATCCCCCTTCCCATGCGGCAATTCTTCCCGCGGCCGCGCCGGGCGCGGGCCGGGGAAACAGGCACACCCCGCCGGTCCAATCCTGCAGGTCCGACGGGGATAGCCGCATTGAACTATGCCTGGATTTCGAATTGTTTACTGCAGCTGGCCGGTCACACAGAAGATCGCCCAGTTGGCGATGTTCACCGCGTGGTCGGCAATCCGCTCCAGGTACTTGGCGATGATGATCAGATCCACCGCACGGCCGGTGTGGTCCTCCTGGTGGGCAATCTTCGCCGTCAGTTCACGCTTGATCTTGTCAAACAGCTCATCCACCACGTCGTCCAGATTCACCACGGCCTGGGCGGTGGTCTCGTCCCGGTCAGCATAGGCGGCGATGGCCTGCCGGACCATCAGGCCAGCCTGGCGGCTCATGATGGCCAGATCCTCCGGCACCTCAGGCTTCACGCCGTCGCCGGCCATCAGCAGGGAGATCTCAGCGATGTTGGCCGCCTGGTCTCCGATGCGCTGCAGGTCGGTGACCATCTTCAGCGCGGTGGAGATGGTGCGCAGATCCCGGGCTACCGGCTGCTGACGCATGAGCAGGGACATGCAGCGGTTCTCAATATCCCGCTCCATCTGATCCATGGAAGCGGTCAGCTCGATGGCAGATTTGGCGCCCTCTTCGCCTCCCTTGGACAGGGAGGCGGTCACCAGGTCAATGGCATCCTGGGCGGTGCCCGCCATGGAGGTCAGCTCGCGGCTGAGCTCCAGCAATTCTGCATCAAAGGTTTTTCTCATCTTTCAAAAGCCTCCTGTTTCTCAGACTTAACCGAACCGTCCGGTGATATATTCCTCCGTCCGCTTGTCCCTGGGCACGGAGAAGATCTGCTCCGTATCGCCATACTCGATGAGCTCACCCAGCAGGAAGAAGGCGCATTTGTCTGAGACACGGGTGGCCTGCTGCATGTTGTGGGTGACGATGACGATGGTGTACTGCTTTTTCAGGTCGGCGATCAGATCTTCGATCTTGGAGGTGGAGATGGGGTCCAGAGCGGAAGTGGCCTCGTCCATCAGCAGGATGTCGGGCTCCACAGCCAGGGCCCGGGCAATGCACAGACGCTGCTGCTGACCGCCGGACAGGCCCAGAGCGGACTTCTTCAGCCGGTCCTTCACCTCGTCCCAGATGGCCGCGCCCTGGAGGGACTTCTCCACAATCTCGTCCAGCCGGGACTTGTTCTTGATGCCGTGGGTGCGGGGGCCGTAGGCGATGTTGTCGTAGATGGACATGGGGAAGGGGTTGGGCTTCTGGAACACCATGCCGATCTGCTTGCGCAGCCAGGTCACGTTCACCGAGGGGCCGTAGATGTCCTGGCCCCGGTACTGCACCGAGCCGGTGATCTTCACGCCGGGGATCAGGTCATTCATCCGGTCCAGCGTCTTCAGGAAGGTGGATTTGCCGCAGCCGGAGGGGCCGATCAAAGCGGTGACCTGTTTTTCGGGAATGTCAATGTTTACATCTTTCAAAGCCTGCGTGGCACCATACCAGAGGTCCAGGTGCTGGGCAGCGAGAATCGTCGTTTCGTCCATGGTAAGGCTCTCTCCTTACTTTTTCTTTAATTTTTTGCCCACCAGATTGGCGGCCAGGTTGATGACCAGGGTGATGATAATGAGGACCACAGCCACAGAGAAAGCCAGGTCGAAGTCGGCACGCACCTTGGCGTAGACGTAAAGGGCCACGCTCAGCGTGGAGCCGGAGGCGGAGAAGAAGCTCTCCACACCGTTGCGGAAGAAGTCCTGCATCTGCATACTCATGCCCACGGTGTAGAGCAGCACGGCGCTCTCGCCCACGATACGGCCGATGGCCAGGATACAGCCGGTGACAATGCCGTCGATGGAGGAGGGCAGCACCACCGTGCGGATCATATGCCACTTGCCGCTGCCCAGACCCAGGGAGCCCTCCCGGTAGGACTGGGGCACCGTCTTCAGGGACTCCTGGGTGGTGCGGATGACGGTGGGCAGCACCATGATCACCAGGGTGAAGGCGCCGGCGATGAGGGTCTTGCCCAGCCGCAGGGACTCGGCGAAGACCAGCACGCCCACCAGGGCGTAGATGATGGAGGGGATGCCGGCCAGGGTCTCAGTGGCGAAC
The DNA here is from genome assembly GCA_944385435.1 of uncultured Oscillospiraceae bacterium. Taxonomy (GTDB): domain Bacteria; phylum Bacillota; class Clostridia; order Oscillospirales; family Oscillospiraceae; genus Enterenecus. The sequence continues at coordinate 1,972 of CALWXG010000008.1, read as the reverse complement.
TCGATGGCAGACACCAGCTTGTGGTTGGTGGCGTACTCCGTCAGATAGATGGCGGCGCCCACGCCCAGGGGCAGTACCACGATGAGGGTGGCGATGATGACATAGAGGGTGTTCAGGATGGCAGGGCCGATACCCTGGACATCCCGGACCACGCTCTCCTCAGAGGTCAGGAATCCCCAGGTGAGATTGGGCAGTCCACGGTACAGGATATAACCCAGCAGGAAGACAAGCAGGGCCACCACGATGGCGGCGGCGATATAGATGAGGGCGCGCATGCCCGTGTTGTAGGCTTTGCGGCTGGCGGACAGGCCCTGATTCATGGCCTGCTGCACACGGGGGGTCTCATTGGTTTTCTTCATGGCTCTCAACCCTCCTTATTCCGCTTGAGGAACACGTTCAGAATCACGTTGATACACATAATGAACAGGAACAGAACAAGGCCGATGGAGAACAGGGCCTGGCGCTGCAAGCCGCTGGAGTAGGCCAGCTCCACTGCGATACCGGTGGTGAGGAAGCGGACGCTGGAGAGCAGATCAGGCATGTTGGCCACGTTGCCGGCCACCATCATGATGGCCATGGCCTCGCCGATGGCGCGGCCCACACCCAGCACCACGGCAGCGGCGATGCCGCTCTTGGCCGCCGGGGCGGAGACCCGGAAATAGGTTTCGATGTCGGTGGCCCCCAGGGCCAGGCTGGCCTCCTCATACTCCTTGGGCACCGCGTTCAGGGCGGTCTCAGACACAGAGATGATGGAGGGCAGGATCATGATGGCCAGCACCACGATGGCGGCCAGCAAGCTCTCGCCGGCGGCGGTGTTGAAGGTCTCGCGGATGAGGGGAACCAGCACCATCAGGCCCACCAGGCCGTAGACGATGGAGGGGATGCCGGCCAGCAGGTCCACCACGGGGCGGACGATGTTGGCCACCTTCCGGGGGGCCACTTTGGAGAGGAAGATCGCCATCAGGAACCCGATGGGCACGCCGATGACGATGGCCCCGGCGGTGCCGTAGACGGAGGTGAGAATCATGGGCAGGATACCGAATTTGGGTTCCTCTGCCGTGGAGGCCCACTCCTGGCCGAAGAGGAACTCCACCAGGCCGATCTCCCGGATGGCGGGGATGCCGGAGATAATCAGGTAGATGGTGATAACCAGCACAAAGGCGATGGCGATAAAGCCACAGATGAAGAAGATCAGCTTCATCACCGACTCCAGTGGGCGCAGACTTTTGACCTCGGCCTTTTTCTGAGGACCCTTTCCTGCGGAAGCATTGCGCGAAATTTGTTCACTCATAAAAAACCAACTTTCTCTCTCAGAGATTATACACCAAAACAAGCCTCCCTGTAAAGGCGAGGCTTGTTTTGGACAGAGCAGATCAGATTAAACTCAAGCGTTGGGGGACACGCAGCCGGCGGCCTCGACCTCATCGGCGGCGTCAGCGCTCATGGCCCAATCCAGGAAAGTCTGGGCGGCGGCGGACAGCTCGGTGCCCTCCTTGGTGACCATGACGAAGGGACGCTGGATCTCATAGGTGCCGTCAGCCACGGTGGCCTCGGAGGGAGCCACGCCGTTGACCTGGACAGCGATCACGGTGTCGTCCACAGCGGACAGGGAAGCGTAGCCGATGGCGTTGGGGTTGCCGGCCACGGAGCCGATGACCTCACCGGTGGACTCGTACTCGTTGGTGTACTTGCAGGCGTCCTCAACACCCACGATCTCCTCAAAGGCGCCACGGGTGCCGGAAGCGGCGTCACGGCCGATGACAGCGATGGGGGCATCAGCGCCGCCCAGCTCGGACCAGTTGGCGATCTCGCCGGTGTAGATCTTGGCGATGTCCTCAATGGTCAGGTCGGTGACAGTGTTCTCGGGGTTGACCACGATGGCCACGCCGTCCAGAGCCACGATGTTCTCCACGGCGCCCTCAGCCTTCTCCTCGTCGGTCAGAGCGCGGGAGGACAGGCCGATGTCCACGGT
>CALWXG010000007.1 GCA_944385435.1 uncultured Oscillospiraceae bacterium | reverse complement strand
ACGCCGGTATCCTCCGGATGCAGGGCCAGATAAAGCTGGCGGGTATACTCCGGCTGCTTGAACAGAAAGGTGAACACCGAGCCCTTCACACTGCGATTCATATCTGGCATAGGGACACCTTCTCTCTTTTTCTGATCTCATTATAACCGATTTCCCTCTGAAATAGCAATAGGAACTGAACCTGAAATTCGAACAAAAACAGAACAATGCGTGCAGGGCTGACGCGGAAACGAAACGCCGGGCAGCACCCGCAGCCGTTTCTTCTGCGGATCTGCCGGTGATGAAAGGGAAAGGCGGGAGACAGCGCGGGCGAGCCCCCCTTCCCGCAGATCGTCTGGACACCAGCGGCAGCGGTCAGGTGATTGGGAAGCAGCCAGGCCCTCCGGGAAGCCTTGTTCCGCATACAGGCTGCTTCACACCCCGTGGGTGTACCGCACGTCCGGATCCAGCCGTTCGCTCAGACGCCGTGACGCACCTGATCAGGATGCGCCCCCACTCCGCCGTCCGCCCACACTCTTCTCTGCTTGTTTCCGTTTTGTATCCAATGCTTCTGTTTTGTTTCAAAACCTTAAATCTTTCTTCATGATCTTTGGGGCCGGACCGTGCTATAATCAGTTTCGCCGGAAGAGTTCTCTCTCCGGCGGGCGCATTCCCCTCTCTCTCTCTGGGAATGCGCTCCACTTTTTTCTATTGCCCCTACCGGGGGTAAATCCCGAAAGGAGTCTCCTTAAATGAAAAACCATACGCGCTCCCTGCGTCTTGCCGCCGGCACGGTGAGCCTGACGCTTCTTTTTGCCCTTGCAGCGGCCGGCTGCACCAGCGCTCCCGCCTCTGGGAACAGCAGCGCGCCCTCCGCGCCGGTCACCTCCAGCGCCGCCCCCTCTGAGCCGGCCGTCAGCGAAGGCACCTCCTCCCAGCCGTCTGCCGGTACTCAGAGTGAAGCGCCCGCCCAGCTGTTCCAAGCCGGCACCTGGCTGTCCGATCAGGGGCAGTACTATTTCTTTGACGAAGGGGCAAATTCCGGCCGCACCTCCAGTCTGGAAGACGGAACCGGCATCCCCTTCGCGTACACCTTCGACGGAAGCCAGGCCGTCTTCTCCATGGGTATGGCAGGCAACGACCTGAGCTGCGATGTCACCATCTCCGAGAACACTCTCACCCTCCGGTGGGAGGACGGCACCACCGAGACGCTGACCTTCGTCTCCGACCTGGGCTCCGACCGTTTCCAGTTCTACTCCAACAGCGCCCTGTGCCAGCTGGCCCTGGATTACTACAAGGCCCACAGTGAGGGAGCGGATACGGAGGGGCTCACCGCCGCCGCCCAGACTAACGAGGACGGTACGGTGTCCATCCAGGTCTATCAGAACCTGGGGGATCACAACTCCACCGCCGCCTGGTATACCGTAGACCGCCTCACCGCCCAGGGCACCGACGGAACCGGCGCCTCGGTGGACCTCAACGCCTGATTTTCCCGTTTCAAAGCCCCTGGCCGCAATTCCGGCCAGGGGCTTCTTGCTTTTCCCGGCAAAAACCGGTACACTGAAGCTACCATGTTTCAGGGAGGCGTTCCTCGTGAACTACAAACTCACGCTTCAATATGACGGCAGCCGGTATGACGGCTGGCAACGCCAGGGCAACACCGCCAACACCATCCAGGGCAAGGTGGAGGCCGTCCTGTCCCGGCTGGCCCAGGCCCCGGTGGAGCTCCACGGGGCGGGGCGCACCGACGCCGGGGTCCACGCCCTGGGCCAGGTGGCCAGCGTGCAGCTCCCCCAGGGTCTCACCCCGGGGCAGGTGATGGACCATCTCAACCGCTACCTGCCCGAGGACATCGCCGTCACCGCCGTGGAGGAGGCGCCCCCCCGGTTCCACGCCCGGCTGTCTGCCGTGGGCAAGGTGTACCGCTACCAGCTGCGGCTGGGCCCCGTGCCCGACGTGTTCCGGCGCAAGTACCAGTACCGGGTGGAGGAACCTCTGGACCTGGCCGCCATGGAGCGGGCCGCCGCCCTGCTCGCCGGAACCCACGACTTCCGCTCCTTCTGCGCCAACCGGCGCTTCAAGAAGTCCACGGTGCGCACCGTCCGCTCCATCGGATTTGACTGCCGGGGGGCCGACCTGTCCCTCACTTTCCGGGGAGACGGCTTTCTCTACCACATGGTGCGCATCCTCACCGGCACCCTGCTGGAGGTGGGGCTGGGCAAGCGCCCTCCGGAGGACATGACCGCCATTCTGGCGGCAAAAGACCGCTCCGCCGCCGGCCCCACCGCCCCCGCCCAGGGGCTGGTGCTGGTGGAGGTGGAATATGAATGAAACAGCGCCGGCGTGGGCCGCCCAAGGGCGGCCCACGTTTTTTCTCTTCCCTGCGGGCTTTCCGCCCCCGTCACCAGTCAAATCCCTTCGCCTGCTCCACCAGCAGGGGCATGGCCGGGTTGGCGTTGTCCTTCCGCCACAGCAGGTCCAGGGACACCGCCGGCGACGCAGTGAGGGGGACGCACACCACCCCGGACAATCCCTCCAGGGGGGCGAAGGGGGAGAGCAGCGCCACCCCGGCCCCCGCCTGCACCATCATCACCACCGTCTCCACGTTGGGGTAGCTGGCCACGATGTTGGGGGTGAACCCCGCCTCCCGGCAGATGCGCAGGGCGTGCTGGTTGGGGATGGCGGACTCCTCCCGGTCCAGGAACAGAAAGGGCTCGTCCCGCAGCCGTTCCAGGGAAATGGGCCCCTCTCCCGCGCAGGGATGGGCGGCCGGCAGCACCGCCGCCACGTGGTCCTCCCGGAGCACGCACCGCCCGATGTGCTCCGGATAGCTCTCACAGGAGGACAGCTTCAGCCCCACGTCCACCCGGCCGGTCTCCACCGCGTCGTACACCAGATCCCAGTTCAGCCGCTGGGTGCGCATGCGCACATGGGGCCAGCGGCGGTGCAGCTGGGCCGCCAGCTCCGGGATGCGGTAGGCGGGGCCGACCCCCATGAAGGCCAGGGACAGCTCCTGGGGCTCGCTGTGGGCCGCCGCCCGCACCCGGCGGTAGATCTCCTCCTCCCGGGAGAAGATCCGGCGGCACTCCTCCGCCAGGGCCTCCCCCGCCGGGGTCAGCCGCAGGTTCCGGTTGGTGCGCACCAGCAGGGGCACCCCCAGATCCGCCTCCAGGTCCGCCATGTGCCGGCTCAGGGCGGGCTGGCTGATGTACAGGTCCCGGGCCGCCCGGGTCAGGTTCAGCGTCCTGGTCACCTCATAGAAATAGCGCAGCTTGTTGTAGTTCATCCGCCTGCCCCCTCGCCATCAGCCATAACAAAATGTAATACCAACTATAATATAATAGTATTTGCCCTCCCTGTCAACGGCTGGTATGATGAAGGTATCGAATACTAACCGTTTGGTGACTGCCCCGCGGCACACCGGAACACACAAAAGGAAAGGATGGCGTTTCCCATGACCAACAAAGAACTGGTGCTGAAATTCTACGACGAGGTGTTCAACGGCTGGGATGTGTCCCACCTGGATGAATACATGAAAGAGGATTACATCCAGCACAACCCCACCGCCCCCACCGGCCGGGCCGGCTTCCTCCAGTTCGCGGAGAAGTTCCTGGCCATGAAGCCCCACATGGAGATCAAGCACATCCTGGAGGACGGCGACCTGGTGTGCGTCTTCTTCAAGTGCACCATGGGGGCCAACGGCATGGAAAATAAGGTGTTCGACCTGTACCGCATCGAGGACGGCAAGCTGGCCGAGCACTGGGACAGCGTGGAGCACGACATCGGCAAGATCACCCCGGTGCACGGCAACGGGCTGTTCTGAGCGCCTCCCCCGGGGGCGGATGCCCCGCCCCCTCCCTTCCACCGACCCACGTTCAGAAAGGAGCGCATTCCCATGAATCAGTTCCCCCACGTGTTCAGCCCCATCACCATCCGGGGCAAGACCTACAAAAACCGCCTCATCGCCGCCCCCACCATGTTCGCCCACTCCATCTTCACCATCCCCGAGATGCGGGAGAACGTCTACCGCATGGTGGAGAACCGGGCCAAGGGCGGCTTTGCCGCCGTGTCCACCGGGGAGCATCCGGTGAACGGCGAGGAGGGCACCGCCCTGTTCTACGAGCACATTGTCGACTTCACCAAGCCCGAGGGCCCCGACTTCGAGGCCATCAAGGAGTATGCCGACCGCATCAAAAAGCACGGCGCCCTGTGCTATTTTGAATTCTGCCACGAGGGCGCCCGAGCGGAGCACAACCCGCCCTATTTCCCCTGGGGTCCCGACGCCTATGTCCGGGAGGACGGGGTGGAGGTGAAGGCCCTGGACCGTCCCATGATGGAGAAGATCTGCCGGGACTACTACAACATCTCCCGGTACGCCAAGCTGGCGGGCTTTGACGGCGTGCTGGTCCACGGCGGCCACGGTTTCAACATGCAGCAGTTCATCTCCCCCTGGACCAACCACCGCACCGATGAGTTCGGCGGCAGCATGGAAAACCGGGCCCGCTTCCCCATCATGCTGCTGGACGCGGTGCGGGAGGGCATCGGCGAGGACATGATCCTGGAGCTGCGATTCTCCGCTGAGGACGGCGTGCCCGGCGGCATGACCATTGACGACACGGTGGAGTTCTGCAAGTGCATCGACGGCAAGGTGGATATCATCCACGTGTCCAACGGCCTGAAGTGGGCAGGCAGCCAGACCCACACCTTCACCTCTTTCCTGGAGCCCCACGGCTACAACGTGCCCTTCGCCGCCAAGATCAAGGCGGCGGTCAAGCAATCCAAGGTGGCGGTGATCGGCGGCTTCAACAGCCCCGAGCTGTGCGAGCAGGTGCTGGCCGAGGGCAAGGCCGACTTCATCGAGCTGGGCCGGCAGGGCTTTGCCGACCCCGACTTCCCCAACAAGGCCCTCAATGGCCAGGCGGACCACATCCGCCGGTGCGTGCGCTGCTTCCAGTGCTACCCCGGCTTCTGCGAGCACAAGACCGACGTGCCCCTGTGGGAGAAGGGCCTGTCCAAGGAGGAAGTGGACGAGATCTACTCCCCCGCCTCCATGGGCCGCTGCGCCATCAATCCGGCCACCGGCTTCCTCTTCTATCCGGAAAAACTCCCCCAGCCCCAGGGCAGCCGGAAGGTGCTCATCGCCGGCGGCGGCCCCGGCGGCCTCCAGGCGGCCATCACCGCTGTACAGCGGGGCCACCAGGTGGTGCTGGCGGAACAGAGTGGCGTGCTGGGCGGCACCCTGAATTTCACCGACACCGACGAGGACAAGGTGGATCTGCACAACTTCAAAAACCTGCTCATCCAGGAGGCCAAAGAGAGCGGCGCGGACATCCGCCTGAATACCACCGTCACCCGGGATCTTCTGGATGAGGTAAAGCCCGACGTCATCCTGGCCGCAGTGGGCGGGCACCCCTTCGTCCCCCCCATCCCCGGCATCCAGGGTGCCATGGACGCTCTGTCCGTCTACCACAACACCCAGGCTGTGGGCCGCAGGGTGGTGCTGGTGGGCGGCGGCCTGGTGGGCTGCGAAGTGGGCCTGTACCTGGCTGCCCTGGGCCATGATGTCACCGTGGTGGAGATGCAGACCATGATGGCCTTTGAGACCTTCGGCTACTACCGCAACGCTCTACTGGAAACCATGGATCAGCGGGGCATCCACCAGCTGCTGGGAGCCAAGTGCCTCTCCTTCCAGCCCGACGGGGTGAAGGTGGAGCAGGACGGCCAGGAGCGGTTCATCCCCGCCGACACCTGCGTCTACTCCATGGGCGTGAAGCCCAACACCGACGCCCTGGAGGCCATCCGGGTCCTGGCCGGGGACATCCCCGTCCACGCCATCGGCGACTGCGCCAAGGTGGGCAAGATGGGCGACGCCGTCCGGGCCGGCTATCTGGCCGCCATGGAGATCGTGTGAGCTCCATTGGAACGTCTTGGAGCAAAAAATATCCCGACCCTTCTGGGTCGGGATATTTTTTGTTATCTTGGCGCTTTTCCGTCACCCCCGGGGGTCATAGCCGGCAGAGTTCCCCTCTTCGGCAGGCGTCCCCTCCGGGGCCGGCGCGTCGGACTGGGCGGGGCTCTCCCCGGTCAGGGCCCCGGCGTGGATGCCGTCCGTCCCGGCGTAGCGCACGAAGCGGGACATCTGCATATAGGCCCGGTCCTCGTCCGTACCGGTGAGGTCGAAGCAGTAGCCGAACCCATCGCTGAGGAAGGAGGCGCGCAGGCTCACGCTGTTCTCCCCCTCATATTTGTCCGCCCACACCTCTATCTCGCCGAAGTGGTTCACCACCGACTCCTCATAGAGCAGGTCGATGGGGGGCAGCTCCCCCTCCATGATGCTCAGCTCGAAGTGGTCCAGGGGCCCGGCGTAGCCGTAGACATACAGCATCCACACCGTGCCGTCCGGCCAGGCGTAGGCCGTGCCGGTCAGCTCATAGCCCCCCCAGTCCAGGTGGGCGGCCAGGGACTCCTCGCCCCCCAGCACCGCCAGCAGCTCCTCCCGGCTCAGCTCCCGGGGCTCCACCCCCTCCGGGAGGGCGATGGCGTAGTCCGAGACAATCTCCACCGTGCCGTACTCGAGGTAAGGCAGCATGTAGTAGGACACCACCTCTCCCTCCTGCACCTCATAGCCCCCCAGGGTGGGAGTCTGAGCGCCGGGGGCGGCGGACTCCTCCAGGGCGATGTCCGGCTCCCCCACCTCCGGGATCTGCTCCCCGGCAGTGGGGGCGGACGGCCCGGCCAGCCGGGTCAGCCCAAAGGCGCCCACCCCCACCGCCAGCACCAGGGCGGCAGCCGCCGCCCCGTACTTCTTCCAGACCGGCCGCTTTGCCGGGGGCTTCAGGCCGGACAGCTTCTCGTGTAGGGTGTCCGGCACGGTGATGTGATCCATATAGTCCAAATAGCGTTTCATGGCTCTTCTCCTTTCAGATACTTCCGCAGCCCTTCCCGGGCCCGGCTCAGATGAGAGCGCACCGTTCCCGGCCTCTGGCCCAGGATCTGGGCGATCTCTCCGGTGGAGTACCCCTCATAATAGTGCAGGTGTATCGCGGCGCGCTGGTTGGCGGGCAGAGACAGAATGGCCTCCACCACCTCCCGGCTGTCCTGATCCGGGGCGGGATAGGTATCCAGCAGCTCCTCCGCCGGATGGCGCTTCCGGGCGCGCAGGCGGCTCTTGCAGCCGTTGGCCGTGACCTTCAGCAGCCAGGCCTTGGCGTGCTCCCCGTCCCGGAACTGGGGCTGCTTCTCCAGATATTTCACATAGGCGTCCTGTACCGCGTCCTGCGCCTCATGGGGATCCCCGAGAATCGCCAGGGCCGCGCGGAACAGGGTGTTTTCATACTTCAGCACAAGTTCTTCCAACCGGTTGGTCTGTTCCACACCTCTGACCTCCTCTCACTGTATACACGCCCCAGAAGGGCAAATTGCTGCACCAGAATCAAACCTTTTTGAAAACCGTCAAAACTGCCAAATCCTCCCCCTGAAATTTTCCGTCCCCCAGGGCAGGGCCGGGTTGACAGGCCAAGTCTATCATGATAGACTTGCATTGTAAAGAAGTCTATATGTATAGACCAACAACCGCCGGCGGCACGTCCCCGGCGCGGTCGAAACCAAAGGAGGGATTTCCATGGCAGCGTGGCTGGATCAGCTTTTCACCGCCCTCACCCCGCTCTGGGAGATGAGTCTCACCGGGGCCTATGTGGCCGGCATCGTCTTTTTCCTGCGCCTGCTTCTCAAGGGCCGGGCGCCCCGGCAGGCGGTGTGCCTGCTGTGGCTGCTGGTGTTCGCCCGGCTGCTGTTTCCCTTCTCGCTGGAGAGCCCCTTTTCCGCCGTCCCCCAGGCCCTGGCGGAGGGGCAGGCCGTCCTGCTGGAGCAGGCGCCCGCGCCGGAATCGCCGGACACCCCCGCCAGCCTTTCCCCCGGCCTGATGGAGGACACCCAGTCCAACCCTCAGACTGAGCCCCAGACTGGGCCCCAGCCCGGCGGGCAGGATGAACCCGCCGCCGTCGCCCCCCTCCCCGGCCAGGCCCAGGACACAGCGCCCGACCCGGCCACCCCGGCCCAGCCCCAAAGCCCCGCCCCACTCTCCTGGCGGGCGCTGGCCGCCGGGGTGTGGCTGGCAGGCACTTTGGCCATGCTGGGGTATGCCCTGATCTCCTGGCTGCTGCTGCGCCGCCGCCTCTTTGACGCGGTGCGGGCGAAGGCCGGGGTGTGGGAACACCCGGCGGTGACCTCCCCCTTCCTGCTGGGGATCTTCCGGCCCAGGATCTATCTCCCCGCCCATCTGCCCGCCAAGAACCGCTTCTTCATCCTGTGTCATGAGCAAACCCATCTGCGCCGGGGCGACCACATGGTCAAACCCGTGTGCTGGCTGGCCCTGTCCCTGCACTGGTTCAACCCCATGGCCTGGCTGGCCTTCCTGCTGCTCAGCCGGGATCTGGAGGCGGCCTGCGATGAGGCCGTGCTGCGCCGGCTGGGAGAGCAGTGCAAGGGGGACTATTCCGCCGCCCTGCTCTCGGCGGCGGCGCCCCGGCGCTTCCCCGCCCCGTGCCCTCTGGCCTTTGGGGGGAACAGCGCCAAGGACCGGATCAAGGCCGTGCTGCGCTACAAAGTCCCCGCCCTCTGGGTGCTGGCGGCGGCGGTGGTGGTGGTGATCGTCGCCGCCGTGGTGCTGCTCACCGACCCCATGGCGGAGCAGGCCGACCCGGACGCGGAGGCCACAGGCAGCGTCCCGGCCACCGCCACCCCGGAGCCCGCCGTCACCCTGCCCGACGGGGCGGTGCTCCTGTGTGAAAACCCCCAGGACGGCCTGGCCGTATATCGGACGGATGGTGCTTCTCCCATCGCTTATCTGGTGTCCGGTCAGCAGGTGCTGAAACTTTCTGACTGGTACAGTGACACCGTCACCGACCTGCGTCTGACTGACCTGGACGGAGACGGAGAGGAGGAGCTGGCCGTCACCGGCGCCCAGTACAGCGGCTCCGGGGGCTTTGGTATCCTCACCGTGCTGGAACAAAAGGACGGGCAGTGGGATACGGAGGCCCCGGCCCGCCTGGCCATGGACTCGGAGCTGGGCGGCCGGCTGGTGGATGACGTGCTGGCCAATGCCGCCCTGCGCTATGAACAGGGCGACCCCTGCGTCACCTTCTCCCTGGGCAATCAGCAGTTTGTCACCCTCACCGTCGGCGACGAGCTGGCCCAGCGCCGGGGCACCTACCGGCTGGAGGACGGCTGGCAAAGCGCCACCCTCTTCTGGTGGGAGGACGTTCCCTATGTGCGCCTGGTGCTCCCCCTGCTGTTCCAGCCCGATCCGGGGGAGGGGGAGCACATCCCCGCCGGAGTGGGCGTGGAGGCGGTGCTCCGCCTGAGCTGTGACAGCCAGGGGCTCTTCACTGTGGATCCGGAGGCCCTGCTCCCCGCCTGCGGCCAGCTCTCCACCCTCCCTGCCGCCCTCTCCGGCGGCGAAAACGGGGTGAGCCTCTCCGGAGACACCGGCCTGCCCGTCTACCACGAGGACAGCCTGACCCTGCTCTCCTTCCGGCCCAACCTCGGCATCAGCCTGTACGCCCTGCCCGACGGCGCCCTGGTGCTCCGCTCCGGCCCCAGCATGGGTCCCCTGCCGGAGGATTACGTCCCCTCGGACACCCTCTACCTGGAGTATGCCGACGACCGGGGGCTCACCTTCCGTCGCTCCGGCGGAGATGGTACGCCCCAGGCGGTGACCCGGCTGGAGCGCGACCCGGAGACCGCCGCCTGGCGGGAGGTCTTTGCCGTCCGCTTCCCCCAAGGGCACGGCGGCAACCCCTTTGCCTTTGAGGACGAGACCTTCACCTTCTCCACGCCCCAGGGGGAGATCCCCTTCCAGGCCTCCGGCCTGTTCGGGGACTGGTACACCCGCACCTACCGGGCCGACCTGGACGGGGACGGGGCGGAGGAGTACCTCTTCCTGCCCCTGCGCCTGCAGGGCACCGGCGCGTTTCAGCATTACCTGTACGTCTTCCGCCAGGGGCCCGGGGGCTGGGAGGCGCTGGACGCCAGCGATCTGTGGCCCGGCTTTGAGGCGGCGTCCCTCACCGCTGACAAAGACAACTTCTACATCACCGCCCCCGGCGGCCTGTCCGCCACGGTGCCCAAGTCGGAGCTGCTGGGGCGCTTCCCCGACCTGGAGCTGAACGACACCCTCGCCCTGGGCGGCAGCCGCTATGTCCAGCTGTACAGCGGCCAGGTGGTGCTCAACCAGGCCCTTCTGGCGGGCTCCTCCCCCCAGGCGCCCGAGGTAACACCCGCTATCCTCCGCGCCCCCCTCGTCCTGGAGAACAGCCGGCCCGCCCTGGGCCCCCTCTCCCTCCAGTACAACTACACCTACGTCCCCTCTTACGCCTGAACCACGCCGCCGCCCTTCTCCGGCAGGGCCGGCCCGGGGCGGAGGCACTTCCTATTCCGCAGACCCTTTTGGGAGGTAATACCATGGAACACATCAAAATTTCCGAAGGCGAGTACCGCCTGGCCTGCATCGTGTGGGACAACGAGCCCCTGCCCTCCGGCCGGCTGGTGGAGCTGGCGGCGGACAAGCTGGGCTGGAAAAAGTCCACCACCTACACCGTGCTGAAAAAGCTGGTGTCCCGGGGCGTGCTGAAAAATGAGAATGCCACGGTTTCTGCCCTGATCCCCAGGGCGGACATCCTCCGGGAGGAGAGCCGGGACGTGGTGGAGCGCACCTTCGGCGGCTCTCTGCCCTCCTTCCTCACCTCCTTCATGAGCGGACGCACCCTCTCCGCCGCGGAGGCGGAGGAACTCAAGGCCCTCATCGACCAGTTCCGGGAAGGGGGGCGATGGGGATGACTGACGCCCTCACCGCCCTGTTTTCCGCCCTCACCCCGCTCTGGGAGATGAGCCTCACGGGAGCCTATGTGGCCGGCATCGTCTTTTTCCTGCGCCTGCTTCTCAAGGGCCGGGCGCCCCGGCAGGCGGTATGCCTGCTGTGGCTGCTGGTCTTCGCCCGGCTGCTGTTTCCCTTCTCCCTGGAGAGCCCGTTTTCCGCAGTGCCCCAGGCAATCACTCAGGTTCCCGCCTCCTCCGCCGCACCGGCAGAGCCTGGCCAGACCGGAATTCTGGTCCAGCCCGGAGAAACGGCAGACGCTCCCGGCGCAGCACAGCCGGCGCAACCGGGAACCGCCGTTGACCCGGCGATCCCGGGCGGAACCGCCCAGGTCCCCGGACAGAACGTCGGGGAATCCCCCGCCCCCTTCCCCTGGCAGGCGCTGGCCGCCGGGGTGTGGCTGGCAGGCACTTTGGCCATGCTGGGGTATGCCCTGATCTCCTGGCTGCTGCTGCGCCGCCGCCTCTTTGACGCGGTGCGGGCGAAGGCCGGGGTGTGGGAACACCCGGCGGTGACCTCCCCCTTCCTGCTGGGGATCTTCCGGCCCAGGATCTATCTCCCCGCCCATCTGCCCGCCAAGAACCGCTTCTTCATCCTGTGTCATGAGCAAACCCATCTGCGCCGGGGCGACCACATGGTCAAACCCGTGTGCTGGCTGGCCCTGTCCCTGCACTGGTTCAACCCCATGGCCTGGCTGGCCTTTTTGCTGCTCAGCCGGGATCTGGAGGCGGCCTGCGATGAGGCCGTGCTGCGCCGGCTGGGCCTGAAGTACAAGGCGGATTACTCCGCCGCCCTGCTCTCCTGTGCCACCGGCGGGAAATTCCCCGCCCCCTGCCCCCTGGCCTTTGGGGGAAACAACGCCAAAGACCGGATCAAATCCGTGCTGCACTATAAAAAGCCCGCCTTCTGGGTCCTGCTGCTGGCCGCCGCTGCGGTGGTGATTGCCGCCGCGGTGCTGCTCACCGACCCCATGGCGGAGCAGGCCGACCCGGACGCGGAGGCCACAGACAGCGTCTCCCCCGCCGCCAGCCCGGAGCCCGCAGTCACCCTGCCTGCTGGGGCGGAACTGCTCTTTGAGAACCAGGAGGACGGCCTGGCCGTATATCGGACGGATGGTGCTTCTCCCATCGCTTATCTGGTGTCCGGTCAGCAGGTGCTGAAACTTTCTGACTGGTACAGTGTGACGACCGTCACCGACCTGCGTCTGACTGACCTGGACGGAGACGGGGCACAGGAGCTGGCCGTCACCAGCCGCGTTCATGCCGGTGCCGGCAGCCAGGATGAGCTGCGGGTGCTGGAACAGACGGACGGCCAGTGGGATGCGGACAATATATGCGCCCTGCTCGCCAGCGGGGATGAGGCGTTTTCCATCTCCGCCGGTTCCATTCTGGACACCGCCGTCTTCACCCACGAGCCGGGCAGCACCTCCGTCACCGTGACAACCTCCCCGGGGCTGGAGGCCACCTTCCCCATTCTATATGAAGAGCTGGCCCAGCGCCAGGGCACCTATTATGTCAGCCTCTCCGGCTCCACCAGCCCCATCTTTTGGTGGGGCGGCGTGCCGTATGCGCGTCTGGCGCGCTATGTGGAGTTCCAGCCCGATCCGGGGGAGGAAGGGCTGTATATCGCCGGCTGCGTCGAACTGCTCACCCGGCTGGACTACTCCTCTGACGGCTCCTTTGTCCTGACTCCGGTGGCCCTCTATTCCGGCTGCCCCCAGCTGAGCAATGAGCCCAGCGGCGGTCTTATCACCGCTTTTGATGATTATTATGGAACCATCTACTTTGCGGACTCTCTCAATCTGATCGACTGCCAGTTCAACCGTCAGGGCGTGGGCATCTTTCTCTATACCGCCCCCAACGGCCAGACCATCCTCCGCTCCGGAGACAAGATCGGCCCCGTCTCCCCGGACGCCTTCCCCCAGACCCAAGTGGGGTTCTCCATGGCCCTGACCTCCGTCTCCGGCGTCTATGACGGGGACAGCCCCCAGCTGAGCTTCAGCAGCGTTCTTGCCGGCTTCCACAACATCGTCACCCTGGGCTGGGATGCCCAGGCGGGGCAGTGGATCGCCACTGACACCGAGCAAGGTCGCATCGTGACCGATCTGGTCACCTCTGACGAGGATCTTCCCAGCGATCCCACCCGGTACTACCTGGCGGCTGAGCTCCCGGAGGAACACATCTATCTCTACTCCCGGAACCGGGGGGCGGAGACCGTGGTGGTGTGGGAGAACTTTTGCCGGTCGGTCAACCGCCGCCTCCACGCCATGCCCTATACGCCGCCCCTGCTGAATTATACCGGCGGCTCCTCCACCCGGCTGGGCGACCTTTGGGTCATCGCCCAGCAGTTCATCAGCGCCCGTGGGGACGGCAGCCAGGAGCTGGTGGTCTACCGCCTGGACTTTGAGGTCTTTGGCCGGGACTGCGCCTACGACTGGCGCGCCTGCGAGCAGGCGGCGGACTTCTTCGCCAACCATACCCTCACCTATCACGCCGGCGGCAACACCTTCACCCTGACCTGCGATGGGCAGGAATCTACCACCGGCCGGATGCCCTCTCCCCGGGGAGACATCGTTTTGGAGGAGGGCAGGACCACCGCCCTCTCCCCGGACACCGTGTTCGTCAACTACGCCTTCAACGAGGACGATTCCGTCACCGTCACCCTCCAGGCCAGGCCGCTGGACGAGGAGGTGGACGGGGAGTTCTTCTGGTATCCCCTCTATGAGATCTCCTGGGACATCACCTTTGCCGACGGTCAATTCCACACCGTCCCCGGCACCTTCGCCGTCTCCCCCCTCTACTGAGCATTTCCGCACCCCATAAGGAGGCAACACCATGGAACACATCAAAATTTCCGAAGGCGAGTACCGCCTGGCCTGCATCGTCTGGGACAACGAGCCCCTGCCCTCCGGCCGGCTGGTGGAGCTGGCGGCGGACAAGCTGGGCTGGAAAAAGTCCACCACCTACACCGTGCTGAAAAAGCTGGTGTCCCGGGGCGTGCTGAAAAATGAGAATGCCACGGTTTCTGCCCTGATCCCCAAGGCGGACATTCTCCGGGAGGAGAGCCGGGACGTGGTGGAGCGCACCTTCGGCGGCTCTCTGCCCTCCTTCCTCACCTCTTTCATGAGCGGACGCACCCTCTCCGCCGCGGAGGCGGAGGAACTCAAGGCCCTCATCGACCGGTTCCGGGAAGGGGGCGCTGGAGATGACTGACGCCCTCACCGCCCTGTTTTCCGCCCTCACCCCGCTCTGGGAGATGAGCCTCACGGGAGCCTACGCCGCCGGCATCGTCTTTCTGCTGCGGCTGATGCTCAAGAACCGGGCTCCCCGGCAGGCGGTGTGCCTGCTGTGGCTCATCGTCTTTGCCCGGCTGCTGCTCCCCTTTTCCTTCCAGGCCCCGTTCTCTGCCGTCCCCCAGGCCCTGGCGGAGGGACAGCAGGCCCTGCTGATCCAGGAGACAGCCCCGGAGAACAGTCCCGCCCTCCCCTCCGCCCCTGCGGAGGACACCCAGACCGAACCCCAGACTGAGCCCCAGACCGGGGCCCAGGTCTACCCCAGCGGGCAGGACACTCCCAGTGTCATCGCCCCCCTGCCCGGCAGCGGCCAGCAGGCGGCGGATCCGGCCGTCCCCGCCCAGCCCACGGCGCCCGCCCCCTTCCCCTGGCGGCCCCTTGTGGCCGGGATATGGCTGGCAGGCACTTTGGCCATGCTGGGCTATGCCCTGATCTCCTGGCTGCTGCTGCGCCGGCGGCTGTTCGACGCGGTGCGGATTCTGAAAAACGTATGGGAGCACCCCTCCGTGACCTCTCCCTTCCTGCTGGGACTCTTCCGGCCCAGGATCTACCTCCCCTGCGGCGTACCCCAGCCAAACCGGGCATTTATTCTCTGCCATGAGCTCACTCACCTGCGCCGGGGCGACCACATGGTCAAGCCCGTATGCTGGCTGGCCCTGTCCCTGCACTGGTTCAACCCCATGGCCTGGCTGGCCTTCCTGCTGCTCAGCCGGGATCTGGAGGCGGCCTGCGACCAGGCCGTCATCCGGCAGATCGGCGCACAGTACAAGCAGGCCTATTCCACCGCCCTTCTGACCGTGGCCTCCGGGCAGAAGTTCCCCGCCCCCTGCCCCCTGGCCTTTGGGGGCAGCGGCATCCGGGACCGGATCAAGACCGTTCTGGCCTATCACCGCCCTGCCCTGTGGATTGTGCTGGTGGGCGCAGTGACCGTGGCGGCCGCGGCGGCATGCCTGCTCACCGATCCCATCGCCCAGGCCGACCGCAGTCCCGATTCCAGCGGCTTCTCCGTAGAGCCCCTGGGTTCCCCCTCCGGCGGAACCTACACCAGATTCCGCCTGGTTTACGAGGGGCAGGAGACAGAATTTTCCGGCACCGCCCTGGCGGACATCCCGCCGCTTGCCTGTGCGGAGGATCTGAACGGAGATGACATTCCGGAACTGATCGCGGTGCTCACCGTCCGGGAGGATGCGTCCCGCTTTCTCCAGGAGGTACACGTATTTGACAGCCAGACCCTGACGGAATACCCCTGCGGAGACCTGGCAACCACTGCGGGCAGCTCCCTCACCGTTTCCGCCAACGACCAGTCCTATTTCCTCTCCGCCGCCGACGGCTTCACCCGGGAGGTGCCCAAATCCTCCCTGCCCTTCCCGACGGCACAGCTGCTGGACTACCTTACCCCCGGGGACTACTGCGCCTTCTCGGTGGAGGACGGGGCCCTGGCGTGCACCATCGGCCTGCGGGCCACCCAGTCAGACTACGCCGGCTACCTCACCGTCACCCTGGCTTTGAAGGAGGGGCGCTTCCGCCCCGACGGCTACGCCTGGACCCCCGCCCAGGCGGTGACAGAACGTCTGCTGCCCCCGCCGGACGACCCCGACCTGCCCGCCCCAGACTTTCTGGATGAGGAGCAGCAGGAGCTCTACCGCAGCGCCCACACCCTGTATACCCACCTCTTCGGCAACGACACCGGAGAGGGGCTCCACTACTGGAACGAGACCGCCCCGGACTATGGAGAATTTGAGACGGTGGAGCTGGACGGCGCGATTTACACCAGAGCACAAGGGCGCTTCGCCCGGTGGGACGACTTTGAGGCGGCCGTCCAGACCCTGTTCACCGACGACTTCTTCCAGAGCCACAACCGCAATGGGACCGAGCCCGCCCTCTATGTGGAGCGGGACGGGGCGCTGTACTTCCGGTGGCTGTCCCTGGGGGGCGGGAACCACAATGACAACTTCCCGGACACCTTTGAGCTGGTGGAGCGCACGGCGGACCGGATCTCCTTCACCGTCACCGGCCACTATGCCAGCCCCTACCCCTTCCCCGACGAGAGCTATGAGGAACGGGACAACCGCCTGGCCTCCAGCTATGAGTACACCCTCACCTTCCCCATCACCCTGGTGCGCACGCCGGCGGGCTGGCGGTTCGATCAGTTCTCCTCCCCTCTGGTGGACGACCGGGAGGCCCTGACGGGCGCCCAGCTGCTCCGGGAGGGGGACAGCTACGGCGGGGCCTACGCCAATCAGATCTTCCTGTGGCAGGCGGGGGACAAGCTGCTGCTGGAGTGGTACGGCTGTTTCTTTGAGCTGTCCCAGCCCATCACCCGGAACAACCTCACCGGGCTGTACACCCGGGACCTGGACGGGGACGGGACGGTGGAGGGCGTCGTCACTTACGAGCCCAACGGCTCCGCCGCCCCGGTGATCACCGTGTACGAGCTGACCAAGGGCCGCCTCACCGCCCACAGCTATGATACTGCCAACGTGCTGGAGCACTTTGCCGGCAGCAGCGTGGCCGCCTATCAGATCCCCACCGAGACGCTGATCTTCACCCACTACGACGGGGCCGCTGTGAGCGACAAGGTCTATCTTCCCCTGTCTTTCTTTGAGGACGGCGATCTGGCCCCGGAAGACGTGTATTACGGCTACGTTGAAAGCGTCTCTGAGCTGACCCTGGCCGGCGGCGGCTTCACCGCCGTCCTGCGCCCGGTGCTGGCCGACCACTACGAGAACCCCACCGCCGTCACCGCCGACCCCATCGGCCGGCTGGACTATCCCATCACCTATACCGGCACGGGTTTTGAACTGGGAATTCCTGCGCTCACCCTCTTCTCCCACCCCCAGGATGAGAGCGGCGACCTGCCCACCCTCATCTTCCTGGCCGACGCCCTGCGGGGCAGCTCTCCCATCTCTGTGGCCCATCCCCTGGAAGAGCTGTGGCTGGATCCCTCTGACCCCATCGTGGAACTGGACGGCCAGCGGCTGGACATTGCCGGCTTCACGCTGGCCGACCTGGACGGGGACGGAAACCGGGAGGCCGTGCTCCAGCTTGGCCTGCCCGGCGGCTACGACACGTACGGATATCTGGTGCTGCGAACCTGGTTCAACGGCAGCGTGGCCGGCTATATGCAGACCTACCGCGGCCTCATGCGGCTGAAGTCTGACGGCACCTTCTCCTATTCCAACGGGGCCTTTGACCACGGCGTCGCCCGGCTGAACTTCCAGGGAGGCTATACGGAACTGGACGTGCTGGCCGGTATAGAGTCCGACGGTGCCGGTTCTGTCCTGGGCTGCACCGTGGACGGGCTGGAGGCCACAATGGAGGACTTTGAAGCCGCCCTGGCGGAGCAGGACGCCAAGGCGGACGCGGTGTGGTATGAGTACACCGAACACAACCTGCTCACCCTGCTGCCGTAATACGGTTTCCATCCGCAAAAAACCGCCCCGCTGGATTGCTCCAGCGGGGCGGGATTGTTTTTTATGCAGTTCAGAGGGAGGGCTCAATTCCCCTCGTCCTCGATGAGGCCGTAGCCGCCGTCGTTGCGCTTGTACACCACGCTGAAGGCGCCGGTGTTCTCATTCTTGAAGGCGAAGAAGGTGTGGTCCAGCAGGTCCATCTGGAGGATGGCCTCGTCCACCGTCATGGGTTTGATGGGGAAGCGCTTGGTGCGCACCACTTCAAACTCGCTCTCCTCCACCACATCGGGCACCAGGGTGGACACTTCGTCCGCGGCCACGGAGCGCTCAAAGGCGTCCTGGCGCAGGCGCTTCTCCAGACGGGTCTTGTGCTTGCGCAGCTGGCGCTCCATGGAGGTCACCGCCGCGTCGATGGAGGCGAACAGATCGGACGTGCTCTCCGCTACCCGCAGCACGATGCTGCCGGAGCGGATGGTGAGTTCTACTTTATTGCGATCCTTTTCCACGGAGAACACAAGACTGGCCTCCGGTTCGGTCTTGAAATAGCGCTCCAGCTTGCCCACCTTTTTTTCCGCATAATTCTGAATGCGGTTGGACAAATTGACCTTTTTCCCTGTGAACGTAAACTTCATGTGTTTCAGCTCCTTCTGCCTCCCAGCGGGGAGGCACAGCGTTGGGAACAAATCGTTCCCTTGTGATAACTATAACACAACTTTCCAGCTTACGCCATAGTTTTATGCGCATTTCACAAAAAAATTCAAGACAGGCGGCGGTTCACTCCAACCGCCGCCTGTCTGTTCAGAATCAGTACCGGTCTTCTGCGCGCTTACAGCTGCCGGTGGGCGTGTCTCGTCACGTGGCAGCCCAGATTCACCGCGCAGGGTAAGCCGGCGATGTGGGTGCCGTGCGTCAGGATGGCCACGCTCAAGGCCGTAGTCCGTCCCCCCATGCCCTGGGGCCCGATGCCCAGCCGGTTGATGCGCTCCAGCAGTCTCTGCTCCATCTCCCTGTAAAACGGGTCGGCATTCCACTCCCCCGCCGGACGCAGCAGCGCCCGCTTGGCCAGGGCCGCCGCCACCTCGGAGGTGCCGCCCAGGCCCACTCCCACCACCACCGGCGGGCAGGGATTGGATCCGGCCAAGGAGACACATTCCACAATGAAGTCCTCCACCTGCTCCTGGGTCACGGAGGGGTTGAACATCTTCAGCTTGGTCATATTTTCGCTGCCGAACCCTTTGGGTGCAACCGTGATATCCACCCTGTCCCCGGGCACCATGCGCAGATGCAGAATGGCAGGGGTGTTGTTGTTGGTATTTACCCGCCGCAGGGGATCTCCCACCACAGACAGCCGCAGGTGTCCGTCCAGATAACCCCGGGCAACTGCGTCGTTCACCACATCCTCCAGACTTCCGCCGGTGAGATGGCAGTCCTGCCCCCAGTCCAGGAACACCACCGCCATGCCGGTATCCTGGCAGATGGGCAGCCCTTTCTGTTCGGCAAACTCGTAGTTTTCCCGCACGTCTCCCAGAATCGCCCGGCCCACCGGAGAGGGCTCCCGCTCCCGGGCCGCGCAGATCGCCTGGCGCAGGTCCTGGGGCAGAATGGTATTGGCCTGGATGCACAGCTCCCGCACCGCATCCGACAGCGTCTGAGCCTGAATTTCACGAATCATGTTCTGAAACCTCCTGTCCGTCAATGAACACATGGGTTACCTTGCTGCGCCAGTCAAAGGGGTGGCCGTCCAGAACCACCAGATCCGCGTCCTTCCCCTGGCTCAGGGAGCCCAGCCGGTCCCCCACCCCCGCAATACACGCCGCGTTGATGGTCACCGCCGCCAGAGCCTCCTCCTCATCCATCCCCGCCTTCGCCGCCAGGGCCGCGCACAGCATCAGGTGTTGGATGGGGACCTCCGGATGGTCGGTGCAGATGGCAATCTGCACGCCGGCCCTGGCCAGAATGGCTGTGTTCTCCATCGTCAGGTTGGCCAGTTCCGGCTTGAAACGGTCGGTCAGGATCGGCCCCGTGATCACCGGGATCCCCTCCCTGGCCAGATAGTCCGCAATCAGGTACCCCTCCGTGCCGTGGACGATGACGCAGTCCAGGCCAAACTCCCGGGACAGGCGGACGGCGGTCACGATATCGTCCGCCCGGTGGGCGTGGAAGTGGGCCGGGATCTTTCCGCTCACCACCAGCCGCAGGGCGTCCAGCTTCCCGTCGAACTCCGGCCCGTCCTCATCCTGGCTGGCCTGAGCCCGTTCCCATTTCAGCTGATAGTCCATGGCTCTGGTCAGGTTCTCCCGGATGATCGCCGCGGTGGCCATACGCGTCACGGGCCCGGAGCTCTGCTTCTGATAGCAGCTCTTCGGGTTCTCCCCCAGGGCAAATTTCATGGCGGCAGGCGCCCGCACCACCATCCGGTCCACCACCCGGCCCACCGTTTTGAGCAGGACGGACTGACCGCTGACGGGATTGGTGGAACCCGGCCCGGTCAGCACACAGGTAACGCCGGCCCGCCGTGCCTGCCGGAAATAGTCATCCATGGGATTCACCCCGTCCAGCGCATGGAGTTGGGGGGTACAGGGGTCCGTCGCCTCATTGAGATCGTCCCCCGGGGCGCCCGTCCCTGTCCCATACAGCCCCAGGTGGCAGTGGATGTCCAGCAACCCGGGAAGCACATGTCCGCCCCGGGCATCCACAATCTGCTCCTGTTCCGTGCCGCCGGCAAGGCGGGACATATGTCCCACTTCCACAAGTTTTGTCCCCTTGACCCGGACGTATCCGCTGTCAATGACCCCGCCGTCCATGGTGTGGATAATTCCGTTTAAAATCAGCATGGGCGCACCACCTTCCGACAAAATATACGCGCTCCCTGTGGTATATTGTCCTTGCGGTGAACACCGCAGCATGGGTCTGCACCCATGCGGTCATTCCATTCTCCCGCGCGACAAGACCTTGGGCGCTTTCCCGGTTCATCCGGGGAAGCGCCGCTTTCTTTGCCCCAGCGGGAACCGGGCCGGACAATTCCGCCGGATCATCCGGCCTGTCTTCTGCCCGGCCATGGAAAAAGGGCGGGCCTACGCCCGCCCTTTCGGCTCCTTACCGTCTGCCGCGGCGATTCCCGCGCTTTTCGGTCATATGCAGCTCAGACAGCTTGCTGTCCGAGCTGGCCATAAACTGTTTCAGCTGGTCCTCAAAACTGGCAGGCCCTTTCGGCTGCGCCGGTTCCCCCTGAAACACAGGAGCACTCCGGCGCCCGGCAGGCCGCCGCTCTCCTCCTCCGCCTGTGCTGTTCTGGCGGCGCGGTCCTCCCCGCTCCTGACGGGGCGGCTGCGGCAGTGCCTGCTTGATCGACAGGTTGATCCGGTTGTTGGCATCAATTCCGATTACCTTCACCGTCACGGTCTGCCCTTCCGCCAGATGGTCATGGACATCATTGACATAGGAGTAGGCAATCTCCGAAATATGTACCAACCCCGAGCGGTTCTCCGGCAACGAGACAAATGCGCCGAATTTGGTGATCCCGCTCACCTTTCCCTCCAAAACAGAACCAACTTCAAAACCCATAAATTTTTTTGTTCCCTCTCCCTGTTCTTTTTTGTTTGTTTAATGAGACGTATCGACGAACTCGATTTCCCCGGGTTTCAGCAGGCCGAGCTCGCTTCTGGCGATGTTCTCCCGATAGTCCGGATCACCGCTGTTTGCGATGTCTTCGGCCAGAGCGGCGTTTTTCTCCCGCTGCTCCTGCACCTGAGCACTGATGAGATCCCGGTTCTCCTGCGCCTCCCGCAGCCTGGATTGAAGAGACAGCAGACCTGTTACTGCCGCTACCAGCAAGATCAGCACCAGCAATTTCGTCCCGATACCTGCCCGCTTGAACTTCATGGCCTGCCACTCCTTTCTTCCCCTGGTCTGCGAAATGGTACAGCACGTTTATTTTATACCAAACCAGCCAATTTTGAAAGTGTTTTTTTCTGTTTTCCAAAAATTTTTTCGCGGCCTTGCCTGTGAGGCGCAGCGGGGCGGTCAGCAGCCGCCAAAATGCGGCAATTCCCTCCATCAACCGGGAAAAAAGGGGGAGCATCACCCGGCTCAGGGTCAGGAAATATCCTCCGCCTCCCAGCAGAAAGGCCGCGATATGAAAGATCCGGATCCGTCCGTCCCCCCAGGTCAGCGCAAACAGGAACAGCAGGCCGGTCGCGCCCAGCCAGAACGACAGATCCAGGAGAAAGGCCAGCCACTTCTTCCCCGCCGCCCTGCGCCAGGCCCGCAGCCCGTCATAGACCAGCCCCAGCGCCCCGCCCAGCAGGACCGCCTGCCCGAACGCCGAGGCCTGCTGCCAGATGTCCACGTACATCGCTCATCGCAGCAGGCGGGCAAAAAAGCCGCCGCGTCCGCCCGGCTGATCATCCTCATAGGAGATGGAGTCAATCTCCCCCTCCACTTTCAGATCGCCGCCATCCAGCGACAGCTTTTCGATGTGCAGACCGTCCCCGGACACCACCATGGCGCCCCTGGAGGTGGACAGTACAATGGAGCTCTCATCAAAGCGCTCCACATCCTCCACTCCGGACACAGTCAGGCTGCGGCGCTCCTCCAGTACCACGTGGTGGGGCGCCCCTGTTGTCATCTCATATCCCATTGCGGCAACTCCTTCCTGCGGATCGTCTGATACCATCCTATGGAGTTTGTCCCCGGGTTATGAGTCTTATTTTTTCTCGGAGTCCGGGTTCTCGCCCGGCTCCACTTCCTCTTTCCCGTGTTCCGTCCGCTTCTTTCCGTCCCGGACATCCATATCCCGCTTGAGCAGCGTGTAGAGCACGGCCGTCACCGGCACGCTGATCACCAGGCCGGCAAAACCCATCAGGCTGCTGCCCACCGTCACCGCCGCCAGTACCCAGATGCCGGGCAGGCCCAGCGTTGTGCCCACCACCTTCGGGTAGATGAGGTTGCCCTCCAGCTGCTGGAGAACAACCAGGAAGATGAGGAACCACAGGGCCTGAAGCGGGTCAATCAACACCAGCAGCACCGCCGCCACAATGGCGCCGATGTAGGCCCCGGCCACGGGGATCAGAGCGGAAACCCCGATAATCACCGAGATCAGGGGGGCATAGTCAAAGCGGAAGATACACATCCCCACAAAACACAGGCAGCCCAGGATGCAGGCCTCCGTGACCTGGCCGGTGACGTAGCGGGTGAAGGTCTCCGCCGTCAGCCGCACCACGGACAGGAAGGGGCCCACCATCTTTTTGGGCAGATAGGTCACCGCAATGCGGCGGCACTGGGCCAGCAGGCGGGGCGCACCGGAGAGCATATATACGGAAAAAACCACGGCCAGCACCCCGGTCACCACCCCCCGCACCACAACGCCGGTGGCGGAAATCAGATGGGGTACGGTCTCGGTCAGCACGTCCAGCAGTTGGGACAGCAGGCTGTTCAGATCGTCAATGGCTCCGGTGAGGTTCAGGTTGGCCAGGCTCTCCAGCTGGAATTTCTCCACCACAAAGTCATACAGCTCCTGGAAATTGGTCCCGTAGGTCCCCATGTTGCCCACAAAGGATTCCAGACTCTTGATAATTTCCGGCACCACCAGGGCGATGAGTACGGCAATCAGCGCCAGCAAAAGAACATAGGAGGTGGCAACCGCCAGGCCCCTGGCAGCCCTCTTGCCCTTTCCGGGCAGGTGGGCTGCGTAAAGCCTGGCAAAAAAGTTACACGGACGGTGGAGCACAAAGGCGATGGCAACCCCGATGAACAGCGGTTCAAACGCGACCAGCACATTTCCCACCCAGCTGCCCACTGCGTCCAGCTTCACCAGAAACGCCACCAGCACCACAGAAAAGGTAATCAATAAAATCAGCTGCTTGAACAATTTCTTCTCCATACAGGTTTCCACACCGCCCTGTCTGAACTGCCCGAGTCGTCCCAGGCGTTACCAACAGTCTAACACTCCAGCCCCCCTGCGTCAAATAAAGATTCTATAAAATTCCGTCAAAAGCCGACGCGGACATCGTCGCCGCGGGCCTGTTCAAAGTTACGCTGCTTCTTCCGACCCGCCGCGTGCTCCAGCATGGCGCTCAGCTGCGTCCGGTCTCCGGAGGCAATGGCCAGGCGGTACTGGTGCAGCCGCTGCTCCAGCTGCTCCACCACCTGGGTGAGGGCAGGGGCGTTGAGGGAAAATAGCTGGGTCCACAGGGGCACATCCAGAGCCGCCACCCGGGTACAGTCCCGGAAGGACCCTCCCTCAAACCCCATGCAGGTGAACAGCTGCTCACTGTCACAGACCGACAGGGCAATGACGTGCATGAGCTGGCTGGTGTAGGCGATGAGCTGGTCATGGTGCTGGCAGGTGGTGCGCACCACGTCCCGGAAGCGGCAGTGGGCCGCCATGCGCTCCAGCAGGTCCAGATGCTCCCGGGTGCTCTCCTCCCGGGGGGTGATGATAAAGTGGGTGTTGCGGAACAGGGTGCCCTCCGCATTGTCAATGCCGGACACCTCTTTTCCCGCCATGGGGTGGCAGCCGATGAAATCCACCTCCTCCGGCAGACACCGGGCCGCCTCCATGATCGCGGTCTTGATGCCGCACACGTCCAGCACCAGGCTGCCCGGCCGGAACCGCTCCCGGTTGTCCCGGAGGAAGTCCATGATCCCCTGGGGGTCCTGGGCCAGGATCACCACATCCGACCCGGCCAGCTCCTCCTCGGGGTGAAAGGTAACCCGCTGAGCCACCCCCCGCGCCACCGCCTTCTCATAGGTGGACCGGGACCGCACGCCCCCCACCACAACATAGTCCTCAAACCCCTGCAGGGCCAGGGCCAGGGAGCCGCCGATGAGGCCCAGGCCCACCACCAGGATCTGCTTGTATCTGTCTGCCATCGCTCATACCTCCCGGCCCACACAGGCCGCCACCGAGCGCACTTTGTCCATCAGGGAGGCGAACTCCTCCGGGGTCAGGGACTGGGCGCCGTCGCACAGGGCGTTGTGGGGATCATTGTGCACCTCAATGAGCAGTCCGTCCGCCCCGGCGGCCACCGCCGCCATAGCCATCCCCTCCACCATCCAGGCCCGGCCGCAGGCGTGGGAGGGGTCCACCACCACCGGCAGGTGGCTGAGCTGCTTCACCGCCAGGACCGCGGACAGATCCAAGGTGTTGCGGGTGTATGTCTCAAAAGTGCGGATGCCCCGTTCGCACAGAATCACGTTGGGATTGCCCTCGCTCATGATATACTCCGCACTCATCAGCCACTCCTCAATGGTGGCCGACAGCCCCCGTTTCAGCAAAATCGGCTTGCGGGTGCGGCCCACCTTTTTCAGCAGGTCGAAGTTCTGCAGGTTTCGGGCGCCGATCTGAATCACATCCACCGCCTCCAGAAACAGGGACAGCTGGTCAGAGCTCATCAGCTCTGTGACAATGGGCATGTCGGTGGCCTGCTGGGCCTCCTGAAGCAGGTGGATGCCCTCCACCCCCTTGCCCTGGAAGGCATAGGGCGAGGTCCGGGGTTTGTACGCTCCGCCCCGCATGGCCTGTGCTCCCGATGCCTTTACTGCCCTGGCCACGCCGATCATCTGCTCCCGGCTCTCCACCGAGCAGGGCCCCGCGATCACCACCAGGCGGTTTCCCCCCACGTGCACACCCTTGCCGATGTCGATCACCGAATCGTCGGGATGGAATTTCCGGTTTGCCTTCTTATAGGGCTCGCTCACCCGCATAACCCGCTCCACACCGGGCAGCTGACCCAGCTGTTCCTGATCCAGCCCGCCGATGTCACCCTCGGCACCCAGAATGGTGGTGTGCTCTCCCTGGGACACCATCACCCGCACGCCGCCCGCCTCCATGGCCCGTTTGGCGCCCTCCAGCTCCTGCTGACTGAACCCCGGCTTCATTACGATAACCATATTCACCTGCTCCTTTCCACCGGTCTTCTTCCGGCACACTCTGGTATTCATCCGTCAGACCCCGCTCCGGGGCAAAAAAGAAAGCGGCCGCCCCAAATGGCAGCCGCACATCTCACGCACAAGCCGTGGCAGACCGTTTCAGGGCATCACAAAGGACCGCTATCGCAATAGCGGTAATACCCGTATGCATACCCGAACCGGCGGTCTGTCATGGCGCGCCCTCCTCCTTCATTTTTTGATAGTTTAGCGCTTTTAAGCGTAAAAGTCAAGAGTTTTTTCGACCCGGATTTTCCTGCGCCCCACGCCGCTGCGCGCCTCTCCCTTGTGCGTTCCGCTGCCGGACCATCCAGTTTGGCTCCCCCGTCCGCGCTATTTTCTCCGTTCCGCGCATTGTGCGCCGCTCTTTTTGGTGCTATAATTCGAACGTTGCAGAAAAATGTTCAGTCGAAGGAGTTATTTCCATGCACAGAGAGTTGACCACCGAGCAATTCCAGGCCGCAGTCGAACAGGCCCTGCAGAACCGCCTGTCCGGTCCCAACCGGAACCTGCCTGGAATGGGTCTGGCGCCCCATTTTGTCCGCTGCGACGGCCCCAGCCTCCAACTGGAGGTGGCATATGAAACCAAGACCTGGATGTCCAATCCCATGGGTGTGCTCCACGGGGGCATGACCGCGGTCCTGCTGGACACCAGCATGGGCATTGTGTGCTGCAGCCTGTGCGGCCACGGAACTCCCACCATCAGCATGACCGTCAACTACACCCGCCCGGTCCCTCTGGACCGCACCGTCCATGTGCGTGTCCGGATCGTGGTATTCGGCCGGACCTCTTCCCAACTCACGGCGGAGCTGTTCCTCCCCGAGGAGCCGGACCGCATCCTGGCCTTTGCAACCGGAGTTTACTCCACCAAGGCTGACGCTGACTATACCCAGCACAGCTGAACCTTCTGCCGGAAACATGCCACGCCCCTGGCCGGATCCGGCCAGGGGCGGTTTTCACGGCTGCTCCTGCATCAATTTTTTATAGTAGCCGCCGGCCTGATACAGCGCCACCACCGGATTGTGGCCCAGTACCCGGTCTTTGGTCACCACGCTGGTGCACAGCGCGTTGGAGTGTTTCATGAACAGGCTGTCGTGGCCCACGCACAGCCCCATGATCAGGTTCAGGTCGGTTCCGGCATCATTGAGCGCCTCCGCCTGGAGCACCGGGTTGCACATATTCACGCCCACCGCCTCGCACTCCTTGGGAATGCCGATCTCCACTTTGGGCGTGGCCCCCATCTTGCAGGCGGCGCCGTACACCTCGAAGCCGTTGATCCGCAGGATCTTGGCCAGGGTTCTGGACTCCTCAATCAGGCCGATGCAGGTGGCGATACCCAGCTTTTTCGCGCCGATCTTCCGGGCAAACTGAATGACCTCCTCCACCCGGGTGCGCTTGCAGTATCCCTCGTACTCCACCTGGGCGGCGGCCACCGCAATGGCGTTGTCCTCCCCCTTCAGCGCATCCATCGCCCGCTGCTTTGTCTCCTCAGACACATTGGTCGTCAGGCAAAAATCCGGATATTGGCTGTCCTGCAGCCAGCAGTTGTACACATGACAATCCACACAGGACAGGCAGGGTTTTTCTCCCTCCATGGCTCTCCCTCCGTTTTCCGGCCTCTTCCGGCCGGTTTGATTGTGCCGCCCACGCGGCAGTTCTGCTGTTCAGTATAGCACGCAGGCGGATCATCCGCAACGGCCTGTCCCGAAAAAACCGCCGGCTGCCCGTCTTTGGAAAGTCCCGGCCGGACTCCATCCGCCGCGTCGCGCGGCATCGTCCCACAAAGAATGGAGGTGTCTCATGGTGAACCAGTCTCAACTCGACTTCAGTCCGGATGCGCAGCCGGCCCTGAATTCGCTGCAGGGCCAGCTGAAGCGGGTCATACAGCTGAGCATACCGGCCATCCTGGCAGAGATCAGCTCCATGGCCATGCAGTATATCGACGCCGCCATGGTGGGAAGCCTCGGCGCCAATGCCTCAGCCGCCATCGGTCTGGTGTCCACCTCCACCTGGCTGATGGGGGGATTGTGCATCTCCCTGGCCACCGGTTTCTCCGTTCAGGTCGCCCATCTCATCGGAGCCGGCAGACAGGAGGACGCAAAGGATGTGGTCCGTCAGGCCCTGCTGGCAGCCCTGGCCTTCGGCCTGCTGCTGGCGGCAACCGGCGCCACCATCAGTGCCCGCCTTCCGGTCTGGCTGGGGGGTGACGGGGCAATCCGCTCCGATTCCTCCCGCTATTTTCTGATCTACGCCTGTGCACTTCCGGCCGTTCAGATACGGCAGCTGTCCGGCAGCATGCTCCAGTGCAGCGGCAACATGAGGACGCCCAGCCTTCTCAACGCCCTGATGTGCCTGGAAGATGTGGTGTTCAACAGTCTGCTGATCTTTCCCGGCTTTACCATTCCTCTGCTGAATCTTCCCGTGCCCGGAGCCGGCATGGGTGTGGCCGGAGCCGCGCTGGGCACCGCCATTTCAGAGTATCTCACCGCCGCGCTCATGCTGTTCTCCGTGTGCATCCGCTCTCCCAAACTGCGCCTCACCGCCGGCGGGAAGTGGCGCCTCACCAGAAAATGCCTGGGCACGGCAGCCCATATCGCAATCCCCATGGCCTTTGAGCACACGGTACTGTGCGGAGCCCAGATCGCATCCACCCGCATTGTGGCGCCGCTGGGAAACGTCTCCATCGCCGCCAACTCCCTGGCCGTCACCGCCGAGAGCCTGTGTTATCTGCCCGGCTACGGAATCGCCGCGGCGGCCACCACCCTGGTGGGGCAGAGCCTGGGGGCGCGGCGCAAAGACCTGGCCCGGCGCTTCGCCCGGCTGTCCGTCCTGCTGGCGGTGATCCTCATGAGTGTGATGGCGGTCCTTATGTTCCTGCTGGCCCCCTTTGTCTTCCGCCTGCTCACCCCGGATGCCGCGGTCCAGGCACTGGGCGTTCAGGTGCTGCGCATTGAGGCCTTTGCCGAGCCCCTGTACGCCGTTTCCATCGCGGCCGCCGGGGCCCTGCGCGGCGCGGGGGACACGCTGGTCCCCAGCCTGATGAACCTGGCCAGTATGTGGGGCGTGCGCATCACTGCGGCGGCCCTGCTGGCCCCCCGGATCGGCCTGGTGGGCGTGTGGATCGCCATGTGCGTGGAGCTGTGTGTCCGCGGCCTGCTGTTCCTGATCCGCCTGCTGCGGGGGCGCTGGCTGGACCGGGGATTCTCCGTGTGATATCCCCCGGCACGCCGTCTCCATCAGATGATTTTCCTGAACTACAGAAAAAGGAGCGATTTGATCATGGATCAGAAACAGACACTGGAACTGATCGCGGCCGTCTCCAACGCCCCCGGTGCGCCGGGATTTGAAGATGCCGTGGTGGATGCCATGCTGCCCTGTGCCCAGCGGCTGGGCGAAACCGAAGTGGACCATATGCGCAACCTGTACATCCGCCGCCGGGGCAACACCGGCAGCCGCCCGGTGGTTCAGCTGGACGCCCACAGCGACGAGGTTGCGTTCATGGTACAGGCCATCCGTCCGGACGGAACGCTGTCCATCCTGCCCCTGGGCGGCTGGGTCGCCCACAATGTGCCCGCCCACAAATTCCGGGTCCGCAACCGGAACGGGGAGTATATCCCCGGCATCACCGCCAGCACACCGCCCCACTTCCTGCCGGCTCAGCAGCGCAGCGCTCCGCTGGAGCTGAGCAGCATTACCCTGGACGTGGGCGCCGTCTCCCTGGAAGAGGCGGTGGAAGTGTTTGGGGTGCGCGTCGGCGAGCCGGTGGTTCCCGATGTGGAGTTCACCTATTCCCACCGCACCGGTCTGATGATGGGCAAGGCCTTTGACTGCCGCCTGGGCTGCGCCGCTCTGCTCAAAACCCTGGACGACCTGGACGGCCAGGCTCTGAATGTGGATGTTGTGGCCGCCTGCTCCACGCAGGAGGAAGTGGGCACCCGGGGCGCCGCAGCCACAGCCCGGACCATTCGCCCTGACATCGCCATTGTCTTTGAGGGATGCCCCGCAGACGACACCTGTGCGGCGCCGCATCTGGTCCAGACCGCCATCCGGCGCGGCCCCATGCTCCGCCACATCGACGCGCGCATGATCACCAATCCCCGCTGGCAGCGCTATGCCCTGGATCTGGCGGAAACGCTGGGCATTCCGGTGCAGGAAGCAGTGCGGGCGGCGGGCGGCACCAACGGCGCCGCCATCCATCTCTCCGGCCAGGGCGTGCCCACCATTGTCATCGGCATTCCCGTCCGCTACGCCCACACCCACTACGGCATCAGCGCTTACAGCGACCTGGAAAACGGCGTTGCCCTCGCCAGGGAGCTGCTGGTGCGCCTTGACGCCGACACAATCTCCGGATTCTGACCGTTCTGTCCGGGCGTCGGATCTGCACAGCCGAACAACCTTATTATCCCGTTTTGAAATGAGGACCGGGGCCGCCCGAACAGGCGGCCCCGGTCCTCATTTTCTCGCTGTGCTTCGATCCGGTTACTTCAGGCCGTTCTCATAAGCCTCGATCATCTTCTTGACCATCTGGCCACCCACGGAGCCGGCCTGACGGCTGGTCAGGTCGCCATTATAACCCTGCTTCAGACTCACGCCCACTTCATTCGCAGCTTCCATCTTGAACTTATCCATGGCCTCACGGGCACCGGGAACCACCAGACGGTTGGAATTCTTGGTGTTAGACATATCCTTACTCTCCTTTGATCTGTTTTGTTTCGTCTTCCTTTGGATTTGGAATCCGAGCATAGTTTGATCCGGCACGGCGTTTCTATGCGACAGATTCACTGGAAATTTTCGCTATGACAAACGTGACGTCCGCATTTGTCACAGCAGCCGCTGGACACATGAATTCGGCCATTCTTCCCGAAGCTGCTCACAATTGCGTTTCAACGCATTGCAGCAATCCACGGAAAATTCCATCTGTCCAAAGAGAGCTTTTGTCTCCTGAGTGACTGGAGTCCTCAGGATTGACCCCACAATCCGCTTGGCAAAATTGTTACTTTCCCGCATTTCGGCTTCACCTGACAGGTGAAATGCAAAAACAGCTCCAAAAAATCTTCGGAAACCTTGAAACTGCAGGCTTTCAGGAGTTTGTGAAAAATCGAACTTCACGGATTCAGGTATAGTCTAACACCCCAACACAAGTTCAGGGCCACTTTTATTGACTAGTACAAACAGCCAGAACAGTTTTTGAAAATTCGACTGAATGGAGTTGCAGAATCTGACTGAATAGAATATAATAATTTCACTGAATCTCTGAGGTGAATGCCATGGACAAACAAAACTACAAGCCCCGCATCCTTGACCGGCAGGTGGAGGAATACCTGTCTGCCTTTGGTGCCGTCTGCATCGAGGGGCCGAAGTGGTGCGGCAAGACCTGGACCTCCTCCTGTCACAGCAAAAGCGAGATCTATATCGGCGACCCCGCCGGCAACTTCCAGAACCGCCAGCTGGCGGAACTGTCCCCTGCTCTGGTGCTGGAGGGGGAGACACCCCGCCTCATCGACGAGTGGCAGGAGGTGCCGCCCCTGTGGGACGCGGTGCGCTACAAGGTGGATCAAACGGCCCAGAAGGGGCAGTTCATTCTCACCAGCTCCGCCACGCCCAACCACAAGGGCATCCTTCACAGCGGCGCTGGCCGCATCGCCCGCCTGCGGATGAGGCCCATGTCCCTGTGGGAGTCCGGAGACTCCAGCGGCAAGGTATCCCTGGAGCGGCTCTGCCACGGCGAATTGACTCCCGCCATGACCGGCGAGGTGGATTTGCGGAAGCTGATCGAATTGATCATCCGGGGCGGCTGGCCGGGGAGTTTGGGCCTGCCGCTGGAGCAGGCGGCACTGCTCCCGGCTCAATACCTGGACGCTGTCATTGACGACGATGTATACCGCATCGACGGAATCAAGCGGGACACCCAGAAGATGCGCCTGCTGCTGCGCTCCCTGGCCCGGAACGAGAGCACCACCGTCACCAATAAAACGCTGATGAAAGACATCAAGGCGGTGGACGACGAGGACATCGACGGCAACACGGTGGCGGCCTATCTGGATATCTTCAAGCGACTGTTCCTCACGGACAATCAGCCGCCTTTCTCCTCCGGCATCCGGTCTTCTGTGCGGGTAAAGCAGGCAGAGAAGCGGCACTTTGCCGATCCCTCCCTGGTCTGCGCTCTGCTGAAGGCCACACCTGCCGGACTGCTGGGGGATCTGGAGACTCTGGGTTTCCTCTTTGAGGCCCTGTGCGAGCGGGACCTGCGCATTTACGCCGAAT
Source organism: uncultured Oscillospiraceae bacterium (assembly GCA_944385435.1). Classification (GTDB taxonomy): domain Bacteria; phylum Bacillota; class Clostridia; order Oscillospirales; family Oscillospiraceae; genus Enterenecus. Next base: position 33,814 of record CALWXG010000007.1, on the reverse strand, counting down.
CCTTCGGAGCGCATCTCTATCACTATCAGGACTACAAAAATCAGGAGATCGGCGCGGTGGTGGAGTTATCGGACGGCCGGTGGTGCGCCTTTGAAATCAAGCTGGGGGCCAATCAGATCGACGCCGCGGCGGAGAACCTGCTGGAGGTCAAAAAGCAGATCGAGGCCGACCCCAAGGGCAATCCGCCAGCGGTTCTGTGCGTCTTATGCGGGTTGGCTAACGCAGCCTATCAACGTCCGGATGGGGTGTTCGTGGTGCCGGTGACGGCGCTGAAACCATAAGAATGGGATGATGTTGGCGTGGGCAAATTTCAGAAGCGCAGCTCCGGAATCTGTATTGGGGAAGGCCTTCCTATGTGAAGACGCAATGGCCCTGTCTGGTGAACTATCTGCTGGATGGACGCCTGGAATTAAGCAATAACCGGAACCGGAACCGGGCCGAGCACAGCATCAAGCCCTTTGTACTCGGGAGAAAGAATTTTCTGTCGTTTTACCCAGCACGCCAGGCTTTGGCGTGCTGGGTTTTTCGCCTATACATTTGACGCTTACACACAAAACATTTCAAAAGCATGCCCGCCAAACGGCGCTTTCACACCACATCCACAATCCAGATCTGGCAGGGATTCCAGCTGTCCCACAGGGTGGGCAGACATTCCAGCTGGCTGAAGCCCAGGGCGCGGTAGAAGGCGTTGGTCCGGTCATACGCCGGATAATGCCCCTCCTGGACGGTCTTGACCTGCAAAAAGCGGGATCCCCGCCGCCGGGCGTACTGATACGCCGCCTCAAAGAGCTTTCGCCCCAGGCCCAGGCGGTGGCACGCCGGGCGCACCCCCATGACATACAGCTCCGCTGCCTCCGGCCCGGTCTGACGCAGGGCCAGGAAGCCCAGGTCCTCCCCGCCCCGCCTGGCCGACCAGAAGGGCAGATCCCGGCACCGGGCCACATACTCCGCCGTACTCTCCGGCAGGCCGAACCAGTCGGGCAGGTCGGCCAGCACCGAGGCGGCAATGGCGCCGCGCTCCTCCGGGTCATCAATCGATGCGATCACCACATGGCCGGCTAAATATTCCTCCCGGGTCAGCTCCAGCACCAGAAGCTCGATGTCCCGGCCGAACCGCCGGGCCCGCTGCGTCCCCACCTGCCGGAAGCCGGCGGCCAGGTGGATGGCCAGAGCGGCATCCCGCTCCGCCTCAAAGTCGTTGCGCAGTTTGGGCACGCCGTCGGTGAGAAAGGCCCGCTCCAGCAGCAGTTCCAGCGCCTTGCGGCCATAGCCCCGGCCCCGGCAGGGGGCGTGCAGCAGCACTCCCATGCCCCAGGTGTCCGGCCCGTCGGGCTGGAAGTTCACCTCCCCCAGAAAGGCCCCGTCCATCCTCCGGCGGACATAGCCGTAAAACCGCTCCGGCTCCCGGCCCACCAGGCGCTTGTGTTCCTTCTCCCAGTTCTCCGGCGGCAGGTCGATGCAGCCGGTGTCCCGGTGATAGCCGGGACACCCGATCTCCCACCCGGCGTTGTAGGCCATGGTGGCCGGGTCGGCCTCCATGGCCGCGCGGAACCACAGGTCCTCCGCCCGGGGCACACAGAGCTCCAGTTCCTCCCACCGGCCCGTGTCCAGCCGGAAGGTAAGGCCGTCGTACACCTCCCCCCGCACCTGGCGGATGCCCGGCTTTCGCAGGTACTCGTAAAAGCCCAACTTTTTTGCCAGGCCGATCATCCGGGTGTTCCCCGACCAGGTCTGGGTGTACAGCTCCCGGCAGCCCCGGTCCAGCCAGTACCGCACCCAGGCGGTGAGAGCTTTTGTCCCCCAGCCGCCAGACCAAAAAGAGCTGTCCATGAGGTCCAGCCCCAGGGCAACCGGGGTGTCCGGGCCGGGCACCTCCTCCGGGCCGTGGTCCCGCCACTGGAAGTCCTCCGTCATCAAATAGGCCGCCGCCGCGCCGATGTGCCGCCCCTCCGATGTGTCGATCTCCAGGGACCAGCGCACCTCGTCCCCCTGAGGGGCCTTGTGGGCCAGCCAGTCTCGCCGGCGCTGCCGGTAGGCACTCTCATCGAAGGTCTGGAACTGCTCCTCCCGCTCCCAGGGGGCGTCCCAGTCCCCCCAGGCGGTGTCCAAGGTGTTCCAGCGCACCTCGTCCTCGATGTCGCTCTCCCGGTAGTCCCGGAGCACGATGTCCTTGTAATTGATCTGCATACTAAGTTCCTCCAAAGGTGAATTGGAGGGTTTGGGTTCAGGCGCGCACCCTCCAGCCGCGCTCCATGGTCTTTTTCATGTATATCCGTCCTTTCTGTCTGATTTTTGGCGGCAGGCCGCCACGGCCAGTATACCACGCCCCGCCCCCGGCGTAAAGAAAGACCGGACCCCGCATTCAGGATCCGGTCTTGTGGGTATCTCCAGGTTATTCCTTGACCAGTTCGGGCAGTTTCAGCGCGTCCATGTAGTCCGCATATTCCTTCCGGCGCTGGGCGATGTACTCCCGGCCTTCGGCGGCCTTTTGGTGGCCCTTGCGGATGTTGTTGTCGTGGACTTCCTGTCCGGCGAAGCTCCAGCGGTTCTTGGCCCGCTCTTCCGGGGTGAATTCCACCTTCAGCTCCCCGTCCTCCATGGTCAGCTTGGCCTTGGTCAGACACTGGGGGCAGTACCAGCCGTCCGCCCGCTTCTCCAGGAAGGGGCTGTGGCAGTCCGGGCACAGCCCGGGGTCGCCCACGTAGACCGGCGTCTCCCCCTTCTCCTTGGCCAGCAGGGCATTTGCCACATTCTCGCCCAGCTTGCGGATCCGGGCCAGCATGTCCTCCTCCAGCACGATGGCGCCCACCGATGGGACAAAGTCGAAATGACACTTGTCCACCACCGCCTCATAGGAGCCCACCAGTTCCATGGTGAGCATATTGGCCGCAGCGAGGGTGTAGTTGGTCCAGTCGGTGCCGCCCAGGGTGAAGGTGGCTCCGATCTTGTTGTTGTGGTGCACCACGTCCCGGTAGTCGCCGGAGGCGTGGAGTTTGTTCATGAACTTGATGAGGATTCCGGGAGGCAGCAGGTTGTAGGCGGGGGCGGAGACAATGATGGCATCCGCCTGGCGCATCTGCTGCTCAATGAAATAGAAGTGGTCGCTTCCCGTCTTGTGGACACAGCGGAACTCCCAGTTCCCCTTCAGGTGGTTGACCATGCAGGTTTCGCAGCCCACACAGGAGCGGATTTCCGCGTCCTGCAGGCGCACAAAGCTGCACTCGGCCCCGCACTTCTCTTGGATGGCCTTGAATGCCTCTTTCATCAGAATTTCCGTGTTGCCGTTTTTCCTGCCACAGCAGATGCCAAATACTTTCATCTTCAAAGCTCCTCTCTTTCGGGGCAGTCCCCGTCCTTGCCCACACTATACCAGACTTTACTCCCGCTGAAAAGTACCTTGGAAGATTTTTAGTCTTTGTGGTCCTCCACGATGGCGCCGTTGCGGAAGGCGGACACCAGGGACATCAGATCGTCAATCTGCTCCTGGATCTGGCGGCCCACATCGGTCTCGGCAATCTTCATCCGGTGTTCCATGCGTTCGAACACCACCGAGGTGGAGTCGATGTCCCGGTTGCCCCGGATGGCGGCGGCCTGGCCGGCAAAGGGCTCGTGGGACACCAGGCGCAGGCAGGCGGAGTTGTAAATCAGGGTGTAGCCGGCAATGCCGGTGGTCTTCTGATATGCCTTGCAGAACCCGCCGTCGATGACCAGCAGCTTGCCGCCGCCCTTGATGGGGCTCTCCCCCTTCTTGGACTTCACCGGCACATGGCCGTTGATGATGTGGCAGTGAGGCCCCTCCAGGCCGAACTGCTTGAGCAGCGCGTCGCACACCGCCGGATCGTTGTAATAGCGGTAATAGGCGTTCTTCGGCTCGGTCCAGGTGGACTCGTCCTTGATGAAGCGCCGCTCAAAGGTGGTCATCCGGTCCCGCCCGAAAATGGGGCTGTTGCGCCCGGCCCACAGGAACCAGAGGAAGTCCATGCCGAACTGCCGCTCCTTGGAGCCGGGTTTGTTGTAATAGGCCCGGCGGGCGGTGAGGTCGGCATAATCCAGGAACGCCTTGCCGGACAGGTCCTTGCAGCCGATGGAGAAGCTCAGCAGCTTTCCGTCCTCCGTCATGGGAATACAGCCGTGGAAGAGCAGGTTCCCGTTGAACACCCGGTACAGGCTGCCCTTGGAATAAAGGAACCGCACATGCCGCTGAAGCTTTTCACTGCGCAGGAAGGACCGGGTGAGCTGATTGATGAGCTCGTCCTCCTCCGGAGTGAGGGTATAGGGGTCCTTGGGGTCCACGGTAGGAAAGTCGATGTCCTCCATGGGGTAGTCCACCCCCTGGATGTTCACCGTCTTTCGCTCATAGTCGATCTTGTCCAGCAGCAGCCGGTCCCCCATGCCGAAGCTGGGATTGCGCAGGATCTTCTGCCCCTCCAGCTTGAACAGGATCATGGTGATGGCCTTGTGCATCCGGGCGGCCTGGAGCTTGCTCTTCTCTGTGTAGTGGTCCTCGTCCTCGCTGGCAATCTTCACGGCAAACTGCTTCACATCGCAGTTGCGGTACACCTCATCGGCAAAGACGGACAGCGGCCGCAGGGAGATGCCGTAACCGGCCTCGATCACGTCCAGGTTGTTGTAGCGCAGGGAGTTGGCCAGCACCGTGGCCACCAGGGTGCGGGAGCCGGACGCCGCGCCCATCCACAGGATGTCGTGGTTGCCCCACTGGATGTCCACACTGTGATAGGCCATCAGGGAGTCCAGGATGATGTCCGCTCCTGGGCCCCGGTCAAAGATGTCTCCCACCAGGTGCAGGTGGTCCACCGCCATGCGCTTGATGAGCTCGCACATCTGGATCAGGAAGTTGGAGGCCCGGTCAATGTCGATGATGGTGCTGATGATGTTCTCGTAATAGTCCCGCTTGTCGCTGTCCTCGTAGTGGGTGTGGAGCATTTCATCGATGATGTAGGCGTATTCCTGGGGCATGGCCTTGCGCACCTTGGAGCGGGTGTATTTGGCGCTCACCAGCCGGCACACCTCGATAAGGCGGTGGAACGTGATGCGGTACCACTCCCGCATATCCTCCGTCTCCCGGGCGATCTCCTCCAGCTTCTCCTTGGGATAGTAGATCAGCGTGGCCAGCTGATCCCGGTCCGCCCGGGACACGCTGGAACCGAACAGGTCGTCGATTTTCTCCCGCACTACACCGGAGGCGGAATTCAGGATATGCTCAAATGCCTCATACTCTCCGTGGACGTCGGAAATGAAGTGCTCCGTGCCCTTGGGCAGGTTCAGAATGGCCTGGAGGTTGATGATCTCCGTGCTGGCGGACTGTACGTTGGGATACTGTTTGGCCAGCATCTTCAGATAGTGCAGATTTTCCGGGCTGTAGCCCTTGGTCGCTTTCAATGGACTTCCCCCTTTGGTTTCGGCGGCATACGCCTGTGGTACTCCTATTATTGCACGCTTTTCCCCAAATGGGAAGGATAATTTTTCCCACTTCTCTGATTTTTCCTCTGGTCAGCGGCGGGGAAACACATACTCTATGGACCGCTCCAACAGCAGCGCGCCCCCGCCGTCATACAGCCGGATGGTCACCGGGATCTCCATGCTGTAGATCCATGCCAGCGCAAACCGCTCCACTTCGCCCTCCCAGCCCGCGTCGCTGTCCGTTTCCGGCTGGAGCCTTCCGGCCAGCACCCTCTCTCCCTCCGGCAGAAACTCCACCGTGTAGGTCTGGTCGAAGTCGTACCGCCGCCCGTTCACGCTCCCGTCGCCCGCGAGGGTGAGCTCCGCCTCTCCCCGGCTCACCGCCGGGTCGTCGCAGAGCAGGAGCAGGTCTACAGACTCCTCCTGAAAACGCGCCCTGGTCCTGACGTCCGCCGCTGTCAGCGTGACGTCCGCCTGCCGCGGAAGATAGCGGGTGGCCGCAGTGACCCAACTGCCCACTGACTGGCGGAAAAACTGCACGAGGAAATAACCCTCCGGCGTCTTCCCCACCACAAGCTCAGTATCACTCTGCGGCCGCTCCAGCAGGATCTCTGACGGCCCCACCATGGCCAGCCGCTCCTCCCGGCGGAAGGCCCACTCCTTCGTCAGTGGATTGCCCCCCAGCAGCAGCCAGATGAGATACACCCCAAGGACAATACACACCAGGTTGCGCACCACCCGCCAGGGCCGGGACAGGCGGGGAATCCTGGAGGCAATGGGAGAGAGGAACCGCCGCCACCTCTGGGATCTTTTTTCTGTCATGGCTTCTCCCCTCCTGTCAGGTCGATGCGCAGGCGCACGTCCCGGCCGTCCCGGTCATAGCGCAGCTCGATCCAGCTGGCCGACCGGTCTATCTCGCTGATCCACGCCTGATACTCGCTGGTCCACAGGCCGGTGGTGTAGGTATTGCCGACCAGGGATCGCTGGTACTGCCAGGTGTAGATCACGTCCGGGTCTGTCCAGCTCCAATAGTGATTGCCCAGGTCATCCACGGCGTAAAAGTCCCAAAACGCGGCGCACCCCTCCGTGGAGGGCAGCAGGCTGGTGGCCCGCACCGTCACATACAGCGAGGTGTTTTCCTCCACCTCATGGGGGACGCCCTCATACTCCGCGGTATAGTCCTCATTGTGAACCCGGGCTGCGGCGGGGACGGTGAAGGTATAGCCGTCGCTCTCGTCCCGGCAGTCCGGGGTGAGTTCTGTCCATGTCCCAGCAGTGGTGTGGTCGATGTACCAGCTTTTCTCCTGCCAGTACCGGGGATTGTCCCCCGACACATTCCAGTCAAAGCCCACCCGCTCTGAAAACCCCAGCGCCGCCAGCACAGCCACCGCGATGCACACAATCAGTACCCGCCGGGACCACAGCCACAAATAGCCCAACCAAGGCTTATGCACCGCCGCCAGCTGCCGGCCCACCTCGTCCGCGTCCCCCATGGCGGCCAAGGCCTGTTGTTCCGCCTCGTACGCGGTCAGCTCTTTCTCCCGCCGGATGGCCTCCGCCTCGTCCTCCAGGTGGGCCAGCAGCTCCCTCTCCGCCGCCCGGCGGTCATACCCCAGTCGGATGCGGCAGCAGGCCCGCACCGTCCAGATGACCCATTCGCTGTTGCTCATGTTCCTCACCTCATACCAGAGCCGGGGCGGGGCTCTCCCCAAAGACCACCCAGTTGACCTTTTCAGTGAAAAAGCGCCACTCCTCCTGCTTCTCCTCCAGCCGCTTGAGCCCTTTTTTCGTGATGTGGTAATACTTCCGCATCCGGCCGGTGGGGGCCTCCTTCTCGTAGGAGCGCAGGCACTTGTCCTGCTCCAGGCCGTGGAGAATGGGGTACAGGGTCCCCTCTTTCAGCTCAAAGGTCTTGTCGCTGCGCCGGGACAGCTCCGCGATCATCTCGTAGCCGTACATATCCCCGCCCTTCAGCAGGGACAGCACCAGCATCGTGGTGCTGCCGGACAGCAGGCTCTTGTCCACTTTCATTCGTTTTCCCTCCTGTCATACCTTGATTATCTATGTATAATATACCTCGAACATCAAGGCATGTCAAGCTCCCGCTGCGCAAAAATGCCAGGCAGCCTGACGGCCGCCTGGCATATTAAGCACCACCTGCCTTGTGAGGCCCCGGTGTGCCTGGAGGAAGTTGGATTCAAATTCTGGCCACGCCGGTCTTTCGGGCGGCCTCCGCCACCGCTTTGGCCACTGCCGGGCACTCCCCAGCGGACAGGTCCGCTGGGGACCCCTTGTTTCATCCTGCTCGGGCGAAGTGAATTCGCCCTGCGCCAAGGTTTTGCCTGCGGCAAAACGCTTGTACGGCGCAAGCGCCGCCCCGCGCTGCGGGGCCCCGGTGTGCCCGGATGAAGTTGGATTCAAATTCTGGCCACGCCGGTCTTTCGGGCGGCCTCCGCCACCGCTTTGGCCACTGCGGGGCACACCCGGGGGTCAAAGGCGGCGGGGATAATGTAGTCGGGCTTCAGCTCCGCCTCGCTCACCAATCCCGCCAATGCGTGAGCGGCGGCGATCTTCATCTCCTCGTTGATATCGCTGGCCCGCACGTCAAAGGCGCCCCGGAACACGCCGGGGAAGGCCAGCACGTTGTTGATCTGGTTGGGGAAATCGCTGCGGCCGGTGCCCACCACCGCCGCACCGGCCTCCAGGGCCAGATCGGGCATGATCTCAGGCACGGGGTTGGCCATGGGGAACAGAATGGGCTTGTCCGCCATGGTCTTCACCATCTCCTGGGTCACCACACCGGGGGAGGACACGCCGATAAACACATCCGCCCCCTTCAGCACATCGGCCAGGGAACCGGACTTGTCCGCCCTGTTGGAGATGGCCAGCAGGGCCTTCTTCTCCTCATTCAGGTCGGTGCGGGAGGAGCAGATGGCCCCCTTCCGGTCGCAGATCACCGCATCCTTCAGCCCCATGGACTTGAGCAGCTTGAAAATGGCGGTGCCTGCCGCACCGGCGCCGGAAAAGACGGCGGTGACCTCTTCCATTTTCTTGCCCACAATCTTCAGTGCGTTGATCAGGGCGGCCGCCACGATGATGGCAGTGCCGTGCTGGTCGTCGTGGAACACGGGGATGTCGCAGCGCTCCTTCAGCCGGCGCTCAATCTCGAAGCACCGGGGCGCTGAGATATCCTCCAGGTTGATCCCGCCGAAAGATCCCGCCAGCAGGGCCACCGTGTTGACAATTTCATCCACATCCTTGGACCGGATGCACAGTGGCACCGCATCCACGCCGCCGAAGGACTTGAAGAGCACGCATTTGCCCTCCATCACCGGCATGCCCGCCTCGGGGCCGATATCCCCCAGGCCCAGCACGGCGGTGCCGTCCGTGACCACCGCCACCGTATTCCACCGGCCGGTGAGCTCATAACTCTTGTTGATGTCCTTCTGAATTTCCAGGCAGGGCTGGGCCACCCCGGGGGTATAGGCCAGGGAGAGGGACTCCCGGTCCTTGACTTCCATCTTGGGTACCGTCTCCAGCTTGCCGTGCCATTGATAATGCAGTTTCAGCGATTCCGCCGCGTAATCCATGGTTTATTCGCTCCTTCTTTCAAAAGTGACACCAGTATATCACAAGAATCTTGTCAGGAAAAGCCTTGAGCTCTTGTATTTTTTTATATTCTCCGGTATAATGTTGGCCTTGAGAAAGTTTGTTTGACGAAAGGACGTCTTTACCATGAAGCTCGGAATCGTAGGGCTCCCAAATGTTGGGAAAAGCACCTTGTTCAACGCCATTACCAATGCCGGCGCGGAAAGCGCCAACTATCCCTTCTGCACCATCGACCCCAACGTGGGCGTGGTGGCCGTCCCGGACAGCCGTCTGGACTGGCTCAGCGACTTCTACAAGCCAAAGAAAACCACTCCCGCAGTGGTGGAATTCGTGGACATCGCCGGCCTGGTGAAGGGCGCCAGCCACGGTGAGGGTCTGGGCAACAAGTTTTTGGCCAACATCCGGGAGTGTGCAGCCATTGTCCATGTGGTGCGCTGTTTTGACGACGAGAACGTCATCCACGTGGAGGGCTCCACCGACCCCATCCGGGACATTGACATCATTGATCTGGAGCTGATCATGGCCGACGTGGAGATGGTGGACCGGCGCATCGACAAGGCTCAGAAGGCCGCCAAGGCGGACAGGAAGTTCCTCCACGAGGCCGAGGTGTTTGAAGGCCTGCGGGACTGGCTCAACAATGGTCAGTCTGCCCGTACCTATCTGGACCAGGTGGACGAGGAGGATGCCGCTCTGATCTCCACCTGCGAGCTGCTCTCCCTCAAACCGGTCATCTATGCCGCCAACCTGGATGAGGACGGTTTCTCCGATCCCTCCGGTGTGGACTACTACCAACAGGTGGCTGACCGGGCCGCCGGGGAAGGGGCGCAGGTCATCCCGGTGTGCGCCAAGCTGGAGGCGGAGATCGCCGAGCTGCCCGCCGACGAGAAGGCCCTGTTCCTGGAGGACCTGGGCATCGCTCAGTCCGGCCTGGGCCGGCTCATCCAGGCCAGCTACACTCTGCTGGGCCTGATCTCCTTCCTCACCGCCGGCGAGGACGAGTGCCGGGCCTGGACCATCACCAGGGGGACCAAGGCTCCCCAGGCCGCAGGCAAAATCCACTCCGACTTCGAGCGGGGCTTCATCCGGGCCGAAACCGTGGCGTTTGAGGACCTGAAGGCCTGCGGCTCCATGGCCGCCGCCCGGGAGAAGGGACTCATTCGCTCCGAGGGCAAGGACTACATCGTCCAGGACGGGGATATTATCCTCTTCCGGTTCAACGTGTAAGCCTGTCGCCGTCCTGGACGATGGGGGCGCGGAAGCGCCCTTCGCGCCTTCGGCGCGTACAAGCGTTTTTGCCCCAGGCAAAAACCTTGGGCCGGGGCGGATTCACTTCGCCCCGGCCTGGATCAAATCAGGGGCCCCCGGCGGGCCTGCCCGACGGGGAACGTCCAGGACGGGGATATTATTCTCTTCCGGTTCAACGTATAAATTTCCCCGCTGTCCTGGACCACAGGGCGCGTCAGCGCCCCGCGCCGGACGGCGCGTAAATTCGCCGCCTGCGGCGAATTGCGCAGGCGGAATTCACTTCCGCCGAGCAGGTTGATCCATTGGGAAACCAGGACGGGGATATCATCCTCTTCTGGTTCAGTGTGTAATACCGAACTGACTTCAGCTTCCGACGGTCCGGGCCCACGCCCGGACCGTTCCTTCTTTTTCCCAACCCGCTTGCAAATGCCCCGCCTGTGGTCTATAATTTAGACACCTTGTTTTTATAACTTTTTTCTGAGGAGGTGTCCCATGGGAATCCGTTTGGCCGCGCTGGCTGTCTGTTTCACGTTTCTCCTCGCCGGATGCACCCAGTCCGCTCCGGTCTCCTCGCCATCCGGTCAGGATGCCCAGGGGAACTGGATCTTTGATGATACCGTTCTGGTCGGCCGGGTGGCCCCTTCCACCGGACCTCTGTCCTCGTTCGGGCAGGGCACCCCCTATGTGGAGCAGTCCGCCTTCGATATCATCAACGCGCAGGGCGGCGTGGTGCTGGACGGCAAGCGCTGCCGGCTGGAACTGGTCTGTACCGACTCCCAGTCCAACATTGCCCGGGCCGGCGAAGCCGCCCAGGAGCTGATCCAATCCGGCATTGACATCATGATCGTCTCCAACACGGCAGATACCGTCACTCCCGTCTCCGCCGCCTGCGAACGGGCCGGCATTGCCTGCATCTCTGTGGACGCCCCTGCCTCCGCCTGGGCCATGGGCGGCCCCTATCAGAACTCCTGGCACACCTTTTTCGACAACGAGCGGGAAATGCTCTGCTTCCTGGACGTATGGGACAAGGTGGACACCAACAAGACCATCGGCCTGCTCACTGCCAACGACGGCGAAGGGGTGGAGATCACCACCTTCATCACGGATTTTGCCGCTTCCAAAGGATACACCATCGTGGATCCCGGACGCTACACCCTGGGCATGACCGATTACTCCCACATGATCGGCCAGTTCATCCAGGCGGATTGTGATATCATCCTGGGCGTGATGAACACCGTGGATTTTTCCAATTTCTGGCGCCAGTGTACCGCCACCGGCTATCGCCCGAAGCTGTGCACAGTGGCCAAATCGTGCCTGTTCTCTTCGGACGTGGAGGTGCTGGACGAATTGGCCGACGGGCTGATCACCGAGGTGTGGTGGAGCGGGGATTTCCCCTACTACTCCTCCCTCAACGGCTGGAGCAGCGCCCAACTGGCCCAGGACTATCTGGAGCAATATCCCCAGCTCTCTCTGGCGCCCCCCACCGTGGGCTATAAGCATGCCAACGTGGAAATTCTCTACGACATTCTCCAGCGGGCCGGATCCCTGGAATTGAGCGCTATCAATGAGGCCGCCGCCGCCACCGACCTGGACACCATCGTGGGGCACGTCTCCTTCAACGAGGATCACATATCCCTCATGTCCTGCGTGGCCGGACAGTGGATCCGGCAGGAGGACGGCTCCTTCCGCCAGGAGATCGTGGGCAACTATCTGATCCCCTCCGTGGAGATCACCGCAGACATCAAATTAATTCCGGATACTCTACAAATGGCAGGGGGCAGCAATCCATGAAAGCCTTGATCATCGAAGACGACAAGATCCTCTCCAACAACATCTGCGAAAGCCTGAAGCACAAATTTGACATGACCCAGGCTTTTGACGGGGAAGAGGGTCTGCACCGCCTGTTCCGCGAGAACTTTGACGTGGTCATTCTGGACGTGATGATGCCCAAGCTCAACGGCTACGAGGTGCTGGAACAGCTGCGCGCCGCCGGCAATGCCACCCCTGTGCTCATGCTCACCGCCCTGGGGCAGTCCTCCGATCAGGTGAAGGCCCTGCGTACCGGGGCGGACGACTACCTGTCCAAACCCTTTGATCTGGATATCTTCCAGGCCCGCCTGGAGGCCCTGGTGCGCAGGGCCCGGCGGGACCTGGCCCCGCCGGAATCCACCCTCACCTTTCTGGATCTTGTGATGAACACCAACACCCGCACCGCCCGCATCGGCGACGGCAAGCTGGATCTTCACGGAAAGCAGTTTGATTTTCTCCAGTTTCTGGTGGAAAATCAGAATATCATTGTCCATAAGGAGCGTCTGTTCCAGCGGGTCTGGGGCTTTTACTCCACGACAGAATTCTCCGTGGTGGAGGTGTATGCCAGCCAGGTCCGGAAGATTCTGCGTCAGTATGACTACGAAAAATACTTAAAAACTGTGAGAGGCATCGGTTACATCCTCACCGATGACAGTGAGCTGTATGGATAGAAAAAATTTTCTGCTGCGCCGGCGCCTGCAGTATATGGGTATTCTCTTTGTGGTGTTTCTGGTCCTGTTCTGCATCTTTGACTTCATCGTATACAGCATCTCCGCCAGCGCCCTTTACGAAGAGATTGACAGCCAGATGTCCCAGGCTGAAGAGCACATCCGCCAGAATCCCGAAGACGCCCTGGACAACTTCCTCAACGGCCGCAACATCATCTATCACGAAAACGGCAGCAGCTATGTCATCACCTACCGCATCTTCCTGCTGGTTCGGGATGAGGAGGGAAACATCCTCAACTCCGACTATCTCACCTCCTTCGACTATATGCTGAACATCGACTTTTCCCCCTCAGACAGCGGGAAACTCCTCACCGAGCGGACCCAGCGCAACAGCGCCACCCGCTCCTACCGCACCTATACCGTGCCTCTGTCCGCCGGGGAGGACACCTATTACATCCAGCTGGCCACCGACTCCACGGACATTGAGGAATCCCTGACCATCATCCTCAACGTCCTGCTCCAGTGCACGGCAGCCTCCATGCTTCTGGTGCTCATCGCCGGGTGGTATCTGAGCAAATCCCTGGTTCAGGGCGTCACAGAGGCCTGGTCCAAACAGGATGAATTCATCAGCTATGCCTCCCACGAACTGCGCTCTCCCCTGGCGGTCATCCACAGTTCCCTGGAACTGCTGCTGGAGTCTCCGGGAAAGAAGATCATCGATCGCAGCGATCTCATCATGAACTCCCTGTCGGAAACCAGCCGCCTGCGGAAAATGACCTCCAACCTGCTGGAGATGGTCCAGCTGCAGGCCTCGGAAATGCATCTGCGGCTGGAACAGGTGGACCTGGAGACCCTGATCGGCAACTTTATCGAGCCCTTCCGCTACCAGGCGGAGACGGTGGGCACCAGGCTGGAGGTTCAGCTTCAGCCCCGCCTCACCCTGGCCGCAGACAAGCAGCTGCTCACCGAGCTGCTGGCTATTCTGCTGGAAAACGCCTTGAAGTACACCGAGCCCGGCGGCCTGATCCGGGTAAGAACCCGCAAGGGGGACAACCGGGCTATCCTCACCGTGTCCGACTCCGGGGTTGGCATCAGCGATGAGGCCATGGACAAGATCTTCACCCGATTCTACCGGGAGGAGCGCCACCAGTCCAAAGCCGACGGCAGCGGTCTGGGACTGTACATCGCCAGTCTCATCGCCCAGCGCCACGGCGGGCGCATCACCGCAGAACACAACCACCCCAAGGGCACTGTGTTCACCGTCTCCCTGCCCCTCCGGCAGCGGAATTTTTCCATCTGATCCCGCTTCCAACTGGAACACACAGTCCTGTGTGTTCCAGTTTTTATGCATTTTTCACATTTTTCATCTCCATTTTTCTCCACACAGCAAGCACTTTTCTGGTGATTTTAAGGTTGAGTAAGGGGGATTTTAAGGTTTCCTTAAGGTTGATTCTGCTATAATCAGAATGTCCCCGGCACACGGGGATTTCTGCTGAATCGGCTTTGTCAAGAAGCCAACCAAACGGAATCTTGAAAGGAGAAGAAAAGATGAAGAAGAAAGGCATCCTTGCTCTGGCGCTGGCCGGCGTCATGTGCCTGGGCCTGCTGGCCGGATGCGGCGGCTCCAGCGACACCATCAAGATCGGCTACGTCAACCCCGAAACCGGCGCTCTGGCCGGCAACGGCGAAGGCGCCCAGTGGGTCATCGAGCAGATCGAGACCTACGTGAACGAAACCCTGGGCGGCATCGAGGTGGACGGCGCCAAAAAGAACATCGAGGTGGTCTACTACGACTCCCAGTCCGACCAGAACAACTGCTCCCAGAGAGCCATGACCCTGGTGGACCAGGACGAGGTGGACATGCTCATCGCCATCCAGACCCCTGAGACCGTTATCCCCGTGGTCACCGTGGCCGAGCAGACCGGCACCCCCTGCATCGCCATCCAGGCCCCTGTGGACGCCGTGGCCAACTCCCTGAGCGAGCCCGCCCAGTGGACCGTCCACGCCTTCTGGACCATCGAGAAGGTGTATGAGCAGTACAAGGCCCTGTGGACCGCCGCCGGCTATCCCCCCTCCAAGGACACCAAGATCGGCCTGGCCTTCGCCAGCGACTCCGACGGCACCGCCTGGCACGACGTGTTCGCCCAGCGGGTGGCCGAGGACTACACCCTGGTGGATCCCGGCCAGTACCCCCCCGGAACCACCGACTTCACCACCATCGTGAACGAGTTCCGTGAGAAGGAGATCGACATCCTGGCCGGCACCAACACCCCCCCTGACTTCAACAACCTGTACAGCGCCCTGGTCTCCTCCGGCCTGGAGGTGGGCTGCATCACCATGGGCAAGTGTTGCCTGCTGGACGGCGACGTGGAGGCCCTGAAGGACCTGGCCGAGGGCATCATGACCGAGGTGTGGTGGGATCCCACCTACCCCTGGGTGTCCGACCTCACCGGTGTGAACTGCGCCGACCTGGGCGCCGCCTACGCCGAGGACAACGACGGCCGCAATATGCCCCAGCCCGCCGGCTATGCCTACGCCGCTCTGGAGCTGGCCGTCCAGGCCTTCCAGGACGCCGGCACCACCGATAAGGAGGCCGTGGTTGAGGCCATGCGCGTCCTGGACACCGAGACCATCGTCGGCCCCATCAAATATGACCAGGAGATGAACGGCCTGACCTACGGTGACACCGTCATCTCCGGCGGCCAGTGGCAGTCCGACGGCAACGGCGGCTTCGAGCTGGTCATCATCGACAACACCGTCTACCCCGACATCTCCACCACCGGCTCCTATGTGGAGGGCAACGCCACCCAGCACTGAGCTTCCGGCTTTTTCGAGACAAGATTTGACCTGAACACCGGGCGGGGCGCCCACAGCGCCCCGCCCGGCGGCAGGTTTCTCAGATATGGGAGGGAATCATGGAAACCATACTGTCTTTTGAACATGTCAACGCCGGCTACGGCCGGGTACAGATCCTCAACGACCTGACTTTTGAGGTCAAGAAGGGCGAAGTCTATGGCGTCATCGGCCCCAACGGCTGCGGCAAGACCACCATGTTCAACGCCCTCATCGGGCTGATCATCCCCACCCAGGGCACGATCACCTTCGATGGCCATAATGTGACGAAAGTAAGCGCCAACACCCGCTGCCGCATGGGCATCGGCCGCACCTATCAGGTACCCCGGCCCTTTGAGGGGATGAGCGTTTTTGAAAACGTGCTGGTGGCCGCCGTCCACGGCGCCGGCCACAACGAAAAAGACGGCGCCCGGGTGGCTCTGGACGCCCTGAAGCTCACCGAGCTGTATGACAAGCGGGAAATCCGGGCCGGTGAGCTCACCCTGCTGGACCGCAAGCGCATGGAGATTGCCCGCGCCCTGGGCACCGAGCCCAAGCTGCTGCTGCTGGACGAGGTTGCCGCCGGCCTGACCGAGGCCGAGGTTCAGGACGTGATGAAGATGGTGGCCAACCTGAAGGCCGCCGGTTACTCCATCATCTGGATCGAGCACGTCATCCAGACCATGGTGGAATCCACCGACACCCTGATGTGTATGGCCGAAGGCCACAACCTCATCGTGGGCAACCCGGTGGAGGTCATGAACTCCAAGCTGGTGGAAGACGTTTATCTGGGGGTGGAAGAAGATGAGTGAACCTATCCTGAAAGTAGAAGGCGTCCAGGCCAAATACGGTGACTTTATCGCCGTGGAATCCGCCACCCTGGATGTGCCCCAGGGCATGATCGTCTCCGTCATCGGCGCCAACGGCGCCGGCAAGTCCACCCTGATGGACACCATCGCCGGGGTACACAAGCCCTCCGCCGGCAAGGTGTACTTCAAGGGGGAGGACATCACCGGCATGCCCGCTGAAAAGCTGGTCACCCGGGGCCTGTCCCTGGTGCCCCAGGGCAGCCGCTGCTTCATCCGCATGACGGTGGAGGACAACCTCATTATGGGCAGCTACCCCAAATCCGCCCGGGGCAAACTGAAGGAATCCCTGGAGCGGGTGTACGAGCTCTTCCCCGTTCTCAAGCAGAAGCGCAACGACCTGTCCGGCAGCCTGTCCGGCGGCCAGCGCCAGATGGTGGCCATTGGCCGGGCGCTGATGACCAACCCGGACTGCGTACTCTTCGACGAGATCTCCCTGGGCCTGGCCCCCACCATCATCAAGGACATCTACGCCCGGATCAAGGAGATCAGCGCCGGCGGCATGACCGTGGTGCTGGTGGAGCAGGATACCCAGCGGGCCATCCGCACCGCCCAGCTGTGCCACATCATGCTCAAGGGACGGGTGGTCCTCTCCGGCAGCTCCAAGGAACTGACGGATGAAGAGATCAAAAAAGCCTATTTTGGCCTGTAAAGGAGGCAAAGAGACATGCTTGAAGTCCTTCAGAACATTTTTACCGCGCAGAACGCCATCAGCGGCATCCTGCTGGGCGGACTCTTTGCCGTCCTGGGCGTGGGCATGACCATCATCTTCGGTATCGTCAAGCTCACCAATCTGGCCCACGGCGAGTTCGTCATCCTGGGCGCGTTTTGCTCCACTCTGATTTCCCAGGCGCTGGACATCGATCCCATTCTCACCCTGATCATCACCATCCCCTTGATGTTTATCATCGGCATGGTGCTGCAGAGCGTGCTCATCAACCGGGTCATGCTGCAGGGCTCCGAACCGGCCCTGTTGGTCACCTTCGGCCTGTCCATCATCCTGCAGGACGCCATGCTGCTGCTCTTCAGCGCGGACGCCCGAAAGATGAACCCCTCTTATGCCCAGAGCAACATCTCCCTGCCCGGTGGTCTGTACATCCCGGTGCTGGATCTGATCCTGCTCATCATCAGCCTGGTCACCATCCTGGTGCTCACCCTGTTCCTGCGCCGCACCTACATGGGCCGGGCCATCCGTGCCACCTCTGACGACATCGTAGCCGCCTCCCTCATGGGCGTGAGCATCAAGAAGGCCTACGCCGTGGCCATGGGCATCGCCATGGCCACCGCCGCCGTGGCCGGCCTGTGTGTGGGCATGCGTTGGACCTTCTACCCCAGCTCCGGCGGCGAGTACCTGCTGCGGGCCTTCGGCGTGGTGGTCATCGGCGGCATGGGCTCCATTCCCGGCGCCCTGGTGGGCGGCCTGGTGTTCGGCCTGGCCCAGGTGTTCGGCGGCGCCAGCTACGGCCTGCTGGCCAGCTACGTGGTGCTGATCATCATGCTGGCTGTCCGGCCCCAGGGCCTGTTTTCGAAGTAAGGGAGGGGGAAAGAATAATGAAAAAAGCAGAAAATCTCTCCACCCGTCAGCAGCCCATCCGGGTCCTGGGCGGCCTGCCCATGCTGATCATCGGCATCATCCTTGTGGCGGTGCTGGTTGTGCTGGTCTTTGTGGGCAGCAGTAACACCCGGCGCATCCTCACCAACGTATTCCTGTACTGCACCATGGCCTGTATGTGGAACCTGCTCAGCGGCTTCACCGGCATGACCAGCCTGGGCCAGCAGACCTTCGTCGGCGTGGCCGGCTACTCCATGGCCGTCATGGTCACCACTTACGGTATGTCCTACATCGTGGGCTGGATCGTGGGCGGCGCCATCGGCGCGGTGCTGGCCCTGGTGCTCTCCCTGATCCTGTTCCGGATGCGGGGCATGTACTTCGCCATCGCCACCTGGGTCATCGCGGAGGCTTTGAAGACCTGGTTCACCAGCTGGGGCTTTGTGGGCAAGGGCGGCGGCATGACCGTGGCCGGACGTCCCGACCGCACCATGGTGTGTCTGCTCGCTCTGATCCTGTGCGTGGTGGCCATCGTGCTGATCTACTTCCTGCTCAACTCCAAGATTGGTCTGGGCCTGACCGCCATGCGGGACGACGCAGACGCCGCCTCCTCCGTGGGCGTGAACATCTTCCGCTCCAAGCTGATCTGCTTTGTGATCGCGGGCCTGTTCTGCGCCTTGGCCGGCGGCCTGTACTACCGGTACAACGGCACCATTCTCCCCGGCAGCGGCTTTGACATCGAGTGGACCGTGTCCCTAGTGTTTATCGTCATCATCGGCGGCATCGGCACCATGGCCGGCCCCATTGTGGGCACTGTGGTATACATCGCCCTGGACGAGTTCCTGGCCAAATACTCCGGCTGGTCCAACATCATCCTGGGTCTGATCGCCATCCTGGTCATCCTGTTCCTGCCCGACGGCATCCTGGGCACCCTGCAGAAGAAGCTGCATTTCGAGATTCTCTCCCAGCGCCGCTTCTCCAAGGAATAATCGGTTTCAAAAAAGCAGCCCGGTCCGGATCAATTCCTCCAGATCGGGCTGCTTTTTACGCTCAGAGCGGACGCGCCGGCAAGGTGCGCCCTTTTTTTATTCCGCCACCCTCAGCGGGTACCTGTAGAGCCGAAGCCGCCGCTCCCCCGGTCGGTATCGTCCAGCTCTTCCGTCTTCTGAAAGTCAGCGGCAAGGTAGGGTGTAATAACCAACTGGGCAATGCGGTCTCCGCACTGCACGGTGCGCATCTCGCCGCTGTGATTGTGCAGGGACACCATCAGCTCCCCCCGGTAGTCCGCATCGATGACCCCCACCTTATTGGCGGGAGCCAGACCCTGCTTGGTGGCCAGGCCGGAGCGGGCGTACACCAGCCCCACATAGCCCCGGGGAATGGCCAGGGCCAGGCCGGTGCGGATGAGGGCAGTTTCTCCTGGGACAATGGTCACAGGGCCATCGGTAAGTGCATACAGATCAGCGCCGGCGGCGTCGGCAGAGCCGTAGGCGGGCAGCTTGGCCCGGGAATCCAAGCACTTGACAGATACGGGGGCAGTCAGCATAACAATTCCTCCAATTCACTGATTGACGACGGATAATGCCGTTTAATGAGCAGATAGGGGCACCCATATGCTTGGCAGCCTGCCAGAAGCTTTTCGTTGTCTTGAAGCAGTTTCTCCTGAGTGCAGGTGTCCTTTACACGGTGTTCTATGTCGTTGGCATGGGCCAAGATCTCCTGAAACTGATTTATAATGTATTCCCGGCTGAAGATGAGCCACAAAGCCCGGATCTGTTCTGCATATGACTTCGGAAACGCGTTCCTCCACCCAAAGGGAATATAGCAGCCTTCCACAATGAGATTCTGCCCATTTTCCGCAGCGGTCTTGACCATCTCGCGGACCACCGGCCAGAGAAACGAAGTCATTACCTCATCAGAGGATTCAGGTGACAGCGGACACAGTCCGGCACGGATGAGTCCCATCTTCACGTGATCTATGGAGAGGTATGGCCAGCCGCGCTTCTCCATCAGCCGCTGGGCCCACAAGGTCTTGCCCGCATGGGTACTGCCGGAAATAAGATAGATCATGGCGCACCCCTATTTCATGATGGTCTCAATGGTCATAGCTCCGCCCCACAGCACCACGCAGCGGGCGGCCAGGGACTTGGGTAAGTCAATGATACGCTGGTTGGCGCTGCCCCGGAACCGCAGGGAAAGATTCTTCTGAGCTTCCACAAACTCCCCGTCCACCAGCACGTCCAGCAGGGCAAGCATCTCATCGGTACTCTCGCACCGGGCCCGGCTGGGCTGCCACAGCTCTTTATCCAGCGTGTAGCCGGTGTAGCACCACACAGTTTTCCCGGGCAATTCCTCCCGCACCCTGCGCAGCAGGGGCAGCAGGGCACGCTGGTTGGCCGGCTCAAAGGGCTCGCCCCCCAGCAGGGACAGACCTTTGATGTGAGCAGGAGCGAGAGCCGCGAGAATTTTGTCCTCTTCTGCCAGTGTGAAAGGCCGGCCGTAGCCGAAGTCCCAGGCCTCCTCATTGAAACATCCGGGGCAGCGGTGGGTGCAGCCGGATACAAATAGGGACACCCGCACCCCTGGCCCGTTGGCCACGTCGGCCCATTTGATGGCGGCGTAATTCATGAAGAACCTCCTGTGTTCAGAGTGTACCGCGAAAAAGCAAAGAATGGAGAAATCCAAAACCTTTTCTCTTCACACTCAGCTCTTTCCTCTCTGTTTTACAGGTGCAGCACTCTGGATTTGATTTCTTTGGTCTTGCCCACGTTCCAGAAATTTTCCCCCAGGTAGCCGCAGGTGCGCCGGGTAACATTCATCTTGGCATGGTCCTTGTTGCCGCAGTTGGGGCACTCCCACTCGTTGTCATCGTTGATGGCAATTTCCCCGTCGTAGCCGCACACCTGGCAGTAATCGCTCTTGGTGTTGAATTCAGCGTACTGAATGTTGTCGTAGATAAAACGGACCACGTCCTCCATGGCCTCCAGATTGTGGCGCATATTGGGAATTTCCACGTAGGAGATGCAGCCGCCGGAGGAGATCTTCTGGAACTGGCTCTCGAAGGTGAACTTGGAGAAGGCGTCGATGTCCTCCCGCACGTCCACGTGATAGGAGTTGGTGTAGTAGCCCTTGTCAGTGACGTCTGGAATGGTGCCGAAACGTTCCTTGTCGATGCGGGCAAAACGGTAGCACAGGCTCTCCGCGGGAGTACCGTACAGGGCAAAACCAATGTTGGTCTCTTTGCGCCAGCGGTCGGTGGTGGTCCGCAGATGATTCATCAGCCGCAGGGCGAAGTCCTCTCCCTCCGGCTCGGTGTGGGAGCAGCCCTTCACCAGTTTGGTCACCTCATACAGACCGATGTAGCCCAAGGAAATGGAGGAGTACCCGCCGTAGAGCAGCTTGTCGATGGTCTCCCCCTTCTGCAGCCGGGCCACGGCGCCGTACTGCCAGTGGATGGGCGACACGTCGGAGTGTACGCCCTTCAGGGCGTTGTGCCGGCACATAAGCGCCTCAAAGCACAGCTGAAGCCGCTCTTCCAGCAGGGGCCAGAATTTGTCCTCATCCTGGCCGGAGAGAATGCCGATCTGAGGCAGGTTGATGGAAACCACGCCCTGGTTAAACCGACCTTCAAATTTGTAGTTGCCCTCCTCGTCTTTCCAGGGGGAGAGGAAGGAGCGGCAGCCCATGGGGGAGAACACGTTGCCCTCGTAATTCTCCCGCATCTTCTTGGCGGAGATGTAGTCGGGGTACATCCGCTTGGCCGAGCACTTCACCGCCAGGCGGGTAAGGTAGTCGTATTTGCCCCCCTTCAGGCAGTTGCACTCGTCCAGCACGTACACCAGCTTAGGGAAGGCGGGGGTGATGTACACCCCTTTCTCGTTCTTGATGCCCTCCAGCCGCTGCTCCAGGATCTCCTGGATGATGGCGGCGTTCTCCTCCATGTAGGGGTCACCCTCCCGCAGCGCCAGGAACAGGGTGACGAAGGGGGACTGGCCGTTGGTGGTCATGAGGGTGTTGAGTTGGTACTGGATGGTCTGCACGCCGCTCTTCAGCTCGTCCTTGGTGCGGGCCCGGGCGATCTTTTCCACGGTGGCATCGTCCAGCTCCGGGGCGGCCTCTTTGGTCTTGCGGAGATACTTATGGTAAGTCAAGCGCAGGTACTTGCCCAGATGGCTCATTTCCACACTCTGGCCGCCGTACTGGTTGGAGGCCACGCAGGCGATGATCTGGGTGACGATGGTGCAGGCCACCTGGAAGCTCTTGGGGGACTCGATGAGCTTGCCGTTGATCATGGTGCCGTTGTCCAGCATGTCCCCGATGTTCACCAGGCAGCAGTTGAAGATGTGCTGTACGAAGTAGTCCGCGTCGTGGAAGTGAAGCACTCCCTCGTCGTGGGCCTTGGAGATCTTCTCCGGCAGCAGCAGGCGCCGGGTCAGATCCCGGCTCACCTCTCCGGCGATATAGTCCCGCTGGGTGGAGGCGATAACGGTGTTCTTGTTGGAGTTCTCCTCTGCCAGCTCCTTGTTGTCGTTGCGCAGCAGAGAGAGAATGGACTCGTCGGTGGTATTGGCCTTGCGGACCAGAGCCCGGTTGTAACGGTAGATGATGTAGGCCTTGGCCAGCTCGTACTTTCCGGCGGCCATAAGCTTGGTCTCCACCATATCCTGGATGTCTTCCACCAGCAGGCGCTGGCGGCCTTTGGAAGCCACAGAGTCGGCAATGGCATCGATGGAGGCCTCGTCAATACGGTAAGCTTCCTCCACGGCGGCATTGGCCTTCTGAATGGCAATCACAATCTTGGAGCGGTCAAAGTCGACGGTGGTCCCGTCCCTCTTGATCACTTTCATGGGGTTCCTCCTTATCAGTCCTATCGGTTTACCGGCTGGGCCGGATTTCGTGCCGTCCTATGATACCATAAGATGCGGACCTTGTCCATACGATTTTCAAAATGTTGTGATGCACCTCTTTCTTTTTTCTTATAACCACTACATATTGTATTTTTTGGTTCCCGAGCATTTTGCCCACTGTGCCGGATCGGGGACACGAACCCGCCGGTATGCATAGACTGGAATGCACCCAGGCAGCCCTCCGGCCGGATTGCCGGTCCCGGGCTGCACAAAGAAAGGAGCGTGCATTATGAACTATTCCAATTGGAACTGCCCCAGCTGCGGCGGCGCCATTTCCGCAGAGGAATTTGCCGCCTCCTGCGGGGCCGGTTCCTGCCCCGTTTCCCCGCAATCCTGTCCCTGCTCCGGCAGCCAGACTTCCTGCGGCTGTGAGCAGCCCGGAGGCCCGTCGCCCGGGCCGATCCTGTGCTGGTGCCAGCCCGCCTGCCCCAAGCCGGGTCCCGTCCCGGTACCGGAAGAGGGCTGCTGCTGCAAGGCCAGCATGCGCGCCGCTCTCCAGCTCCTGTGTGACAGTCAGATCGCCGGCCTGGTGAACTTTGACGGCGCCGCATTTGTCACCGATACCTACACCGCCGGCTCGCCCGTCAACACCACCGCCCCTACCGCAACTCCCGCCGACAACCTGACCACCCTCAGCGGCAGCTTCTTGCGGCTCTCCCCCTGCAACTGCGATCTGCTGGACATCAGTGCGCCGGTGTATCTCCCCCCGGACACCACCACCGGCCTGACCGCCTCCCAGGTCTCCCTGTGCGAGTTGGCCGCCGTGGCATTCCAGACCGCCCTGGGCACTGCCGAAGGAGACGTCACCGTCCCGGAGGCCACCACCCGGAATTACCGCCAGCTCAAACAGCTGCTCTCCTGCCGTCTCACTCCCTGTTCCACCCGGTGCGGCGAATGCTCCTGCAAATGTGACTGCGGGGACTGCTGCTGCACCGCCGGCATCCTGGGCATGCTCTCCGACAGCAACCTGAGCCGGAAAGCCACCCTGGCCGCCGGCCTGCTGGTGCTCCAGGGGGTCACTCTGCTGGGCACTCTGGGCAACACTCTGGTTCTGGCCAACGACACCGAACAGCGCATCTATTTTGTATGCGCCAGCAAGATCCAGTTCCTGGGCTGATGCCCTATGAAAAGAGCCCGATGCCGGGCTCTTTTCATGTTTACAGAACGTCTGTTTGACTTTTTGCCGCTGAGGGAGTATACTGGAGAAAAAAGAGGGGGCGGGAATATGGACCGGGTGATCTTTCACTGCGACTGCAACAGTTTTTACGCCTCGGTGGAGCTGCTCGCCCACCCGGAGCTGCGCGCCAGACCGGTGGCGGTGTGCGGAGACCCGGAGAGCCGGCACGGCATTATTCTGGCCAAAAACGAGCCGGCCAAGGCGTTTGGTGTGAAAACGGCAGAGACCATCTGGCAGGCCAGAAGAAAATGTCCTGACCTCATTCTGCTCCCCGCCCACCACGAAAAATACCGCGCATACTCCAAGAAAATCAACGCCATCTACGAGCGGTTTACCGATCTGGTGGAACCCTTCGGCATTGACGAGAGCTGGCTGGATGTGACAGGGACCCTCCATCTTTTCGGCGGGGACCCGGTGGCCCTTGCCGATCAGATCCGGGACACAGTCCGCGGCGAACTGGGACTTACTGTCTCAGTGGGGGTCTCCTTTAACAAAATCTTCGCCAAGCTGGGCAGCGACTACAAAAAACCAGATGCAACCACCCGGATCACCCGGGAAAACTTCCGGGATCTGGTCTGGCCGCTGCCGGTCACCGACCTGCTCTTCGTGGGGCGGGCCGCTGCGCGGGTCATGGAGCAGCATGGCATCCGCACCATCGGGCAGCTGGCTCGTTTCGACCGGGATGCGCTGATCGTTCTGCTGGGCAAAGCGGGCGGGCAGCTTTGGACCTACGCCAACGGCCTGGATCACAGTCCTGTCGCCCCGGCCGGCCAGTACACGCCCCCGAAATCTGTGGGAAATGGGCTCACTTTCCCCCACAACCTCACCACCCGGGAGGAAGTGCGCCACGGTCTGGCTCTGCTGTGCGACGAAGTGGCCGCCCGGCTGCGCCGCCACCACCTGAAGGCGGGCACCGTGCAGGTCACCATCCGGGATCCGGCCTTCAAGGACATCTGCCGGCAGCGCCCTCTGGACACTCCGGCATACACCGCCCGGGAACTGGCCCGGGCCGCTGTGGACCTTGTGGAGCACTGCTGGCGCGCCGGCGCACCGATCCGGGCACTCACCGTCACCGCTCACAACCTCATTCCGGAAGAGGAGACCGCCGAACAGCTGGGCCTGTTTGATCCCCAGGGTCCCCTGCGCCGGGACCGGGTGGAACAGCTGGAAAAGACCATGGATGCCATCCGGGACAAATTCGGTCCCCATGCTCTCACCACGGCCTCCCTGGCGCCGTTCCGCAAAAAGCAGTACACAGAGGACGACCATGTACCTTTCTGAGCAACAAAACCCAAAAATGACCGGATGGCTCAACCATCCGGTCATTTTTTCACTTATGCCTCCTGGGATGTCTGCACCAGCTCTGCCATCAGATAGGCCGCCGCCCCCCGGGTCAACTGATCGTCTTCCGCTGTGGACGCGCTGTCCTGGGCCTGATAGGCCTCTGCCTGCTCCATACAGGTCCGGACCCACTCCTCCGGCGCCTCCAGGCCGGCATACGCTCCGGCAGCGGCCAGAATTCCTGCCGCCTCTTCGATCGTAATATGCGCTGCCGGCCGGAAGGTATCCTCTTCCGGCAGCAGTCCGGCCGCATAGGCTCCGGTCAGCGAGTCCATATACCAGACTCCCCGGCTGATATCCGTATAAGGCAGCTCCACTTCCGCCACCGGAATCTGAAGACTTCGGGTCAGTGTGG
Source organism: uncultured Oscillospiraceae bacterium (assembly GCA_944385435.1). GTDB lineage: Bacteria > Bacillota > Clostridia > Oscillospirales > Oscillospiraceae > Enterenecus. The sequence goes on along the minus strand of CALWXG010000007.1, from coordinate 8,035 downwards.
CCACAAACTCCGCCCGGGTGATGGCCTGCTGGCCGTAGTAGGAGCCGGTTCCGCTGCCCTGCAGCACCCCCATGTCCGTCAAAGCCTCCACATAGGGCTCATACCAGGTTCCTTCAATGTCCGCATAGCTGGGGGTATCCGGTTCGTCTTCCCCATCCTCTTCCAGCAACCCCAGGGCGGAAAAGGCAAAGCGGTAATAGTCTGTACCCAGAATGGCCGAAGACACCGCAAACTGATTTTCCACCCACTGCAGCAGTTGCTGGCCGCGCTCCTCGTCCGGCTCTCCTTCCCAGGTAAACTCCCCGGTGGTGCTGTCATAATACACCCCTTCAGCGAGAAAGCTCCCGTTCTTCAGCACTGCCACATGGGTCCCCTCCGCCAGGACATCCCGCCCGGCCAGCAGACGGGAATCATAGTGGAAGTTGAACAGGTTGCTGATAGTGGGCAGGATATCCATGGTGCAGCAGTAGTCCTCCACCACAATGGGCTCTTCCTCCAGCCCCGGCGTCCAGCAGATAAAGCAGTTTCGGTACTGCCAGAAGGGCTCCTGCGTGGCCTCTTCCCCTGCCAGGTAGGCATAATCCTCCTCCGGCAGTCCATAGGGGATATGATCCCCCGTCAGCACAATCACCGTATGATCCGCTGCCCCGCTCTCTTCCAGGCGGTCCACAAGATAGGTCAAGGCCTTCTCCAGTTCCAGTTGACAGGCGAGATAGCCGACATACCGCTCCGGGCCCTCGATTCCGGCCACCAGTTCCCGGTTCTGCTCGGTCATCTGGTTCTCGCCGGGGCCGTACTCCGCATGTCCGGAATAGGTCATATAGTAGACGTGGAACGGCTCTTGTTCCAGGTACTCATCCACGCTTTTCTCCATCATCTCCAGGTCGGAGGACGGCTCGCCTTTGGTGACGTCCAGACCACACCCAATGGCTTTGAAGTCATACCCCATGTTGCTGTGGGTCTTGACTCGGTTGTAAAAAGTACCGTAGTTGTTGTGATAGGCCAGCGCTGTCATCCCTGCCTCTTCGCTCAGCCGGGCCAGAGTAAAGGGGAGATAGTTGTTGGAGGACAGGGAGAAGCTCATCCGGGTCAGATCCGGCATCATGCCCATGCACAGGCTGTACTCCCCATTGGTGGTCAGATTGGGAAAGGAATTGTAAAAGTTTTCAAAGATAATTCCGCCGTGGGAAAGTCTGTACAGCGTCGGCGTGAGTTCCTCGTCGATCAGATAGGGAGAGAAGGCCTCCGCACACAGGACAATCAGGTTATACCCCTCGAACATGCCGGTGTATTCGTTTTTCGGCGTGGCGCTCTGGGCCGCGAAATAGGCGGTGAGATCCTCCAGTTCCTCGTCTCCCTCTGCTGCCTGGGCCAGCTGCTCAAAATCCAGCTCCTCCATGATGTTCCATTCCTCGGCACTGAGGGGTTCCTGGGAGGGGTCCGCATCCTCCGGCACCAGCTGTCCCGCCGTCGAACCGGTAAACAGCTGTTTCAAGTCCAGCGCTTCCGCCGCCAGAAGGCCATACCGGTCCGCCCAGTGATCTACCGTTGTATTCCCCGGAAGCTCCGGCGCCGTCAGGACCACAGCCGCGAAAAGCAGCGCAGTTCCTGCGGCAACCCCCAGCCTCCCCTTCCATTTGACCGGCTGGAAAAACTCCTTTTTGTCCAGGATGGGACGGGCAATCAACGGCACCGCCATCAGGATCAATTTGGGCAGGCACCGCCCTATGGCTGCCAGAACCAGAGACCAGAACGATGTAATGGCCTCCCCTCCCATGGAGACAAATCCGAGAGAGAGCAGTGAACCGAAAATATCCGAATACACCAGCTGCACTGCGTAAATGGCAAAACACAGCGGCGGGAAGATCCAACCGCAGATCCTGCCCGCCCAGCCGGGCAGCCCGGTCAGCAACGCCAAAATTCCCGCCGTGATGCACACACAGGCTGCCACGGTCCACACATGGGCTGACTGGGGAAAAACAGACAGCCGCAGCGTCAATTCCCAGATCGCCGCAGCGACAAGCCAAAAACCAGTTGTGCGGGCAACTGCTTTCACGGCAATCACCGCTCCTTTCCAACCACAACAGGGAGGGCCGCAAAACTGATGCTCGGTCCATACCTCTCAAACGTTTCCGGCGGCATGAGCATGTCGCACGGCACCCTTCCATCCGAAATACCGCCCCATGGATAGCAATCTCCAAAAAGCAGCGAATCAGAAATCGTAAAAAGTATTTTACCAAAAAAGCACCTACTTATCAATTAAAATTTACACAAGGAGATCTTTCAGTTTTAGACGATGCGGTGGCGCTCCGGTTTGCGCCAGATTGCCACGCCCCTTGATTGGTTCCCCCTGCATGCCCCCATCCCTGCGGGATACCAGGGTGAAGGCCATCTGCAAGCTTGACTTCTCAGCAGTTTTCGAACAAAATAAAGTTGAAATTTTTTACATTGCTCCGACAATTTCTGCAAAGTGAACCCAAACAACTGTAACCTTTTTTTCTGGATTACGAGTAGATGAGTGAAGGGCTCTGTCGAGCCGTGAAAGGAGGATGCAAATGGAGGACGCCCGCATTGTTGCGCTTTATTGGGCAAGATCGGAAGCAGCCATCGATGCAACTTCAGAAAAATACGGCAACTACTGCTATTCCATCGCTTATAACATTCTTGCCAACGCAGAGGATGCTGACGAAAGTGTAAACGACACATATCTCGCCGCCTGGAACAGCATTCCACCCCAGCGTCCATCTGTTCTGTCCTCTTTCTTGGGGAAAATCACCCGCCGGATTTCCATTGATAAGTGGAGAGCCCGCAGCGCAGAAAAACGTGGCGGCGGTGAAATCATTCTGGCATTGGATGAATTGTCTGACTGTATTCCTGCAAACAAAAATGTTGAGCAGGAGGTTGAAGCCGCAGAATTGGGAAAAGCGCTTGACCGCTTTGTGATGGCTTTGCCCCTTATGGAACGCCGGGTCTTTATTCGCCGATATTGGTATCTTGACCCTATCGCTTCCATATGCCAGCGGTTTGGATTCTCGCAAAGCAAAGTAAAGGTCATGCTTCACAGGACACGCAACAGCTTGCGAAATTATTTGGAGAAGGAGGGTATCTGATGAAAAATGATCAGATTTTAGATGCCTTTGGAGCGCTCAATGACGAGGCAATCGCTGATGCAAACGCTTGTCAGCGGCCGAAAACGAACCGCTGGCTAAAATGGGGCGCCATGGCAGCCTGTGTGTGCCTGCTCGTCGCCGGAGGAATACATATTTCGCGGTATCCAGCTCAACCCATCACAACGCCTCTGGAAGCAGATGATACCCCGTCAATCGAAGATCCTCCTTCCGCCCCTGCATCCTCGTCACCGGAAAATCAGACTTTTATACCAGTGTCCGCTTTGCTCACAGAAAGCAATTCAGGTTATTTTAATCAGGCACTTGAAATCTCTTCTGTGCCAGTCGGACAATATGATGGCTTATACGAGAAGATCCATTCCGTCGGGAGTGACATTTTAAGGGAAAGTACCGGGACACTCGTTCCGGGAACCGAAACATGGTATCGTATTTCCGGTCATGACGATTTGCAATACCTGATTCAAAAGAACAGCGGAAGCTATTCTCTTTGGAAATTCATGTGTTTTGACAGCGATGAATATGCGTATCAGGATGTTTTGGAAACTGTATATAAAATCGATTCTGCCCACAATATTTCTGAGATAAAAGTCCATCCGGCGACAATGGATAACACAAATGCGGGAAAAGCAATTCAGGCAGAGATCGGGTCACAGACCATCACAGGCGAAGATGAAATCAAAGCAATCTATGAAATCCTTTGCACCTTGACCTGCTATGGAGAAAATAATTGGGACAAGATAAACCTGGGAAGCACAGATGCGGCAGTTGATCAAGGAACCTCTCACGAAGCCGTATGGTCAGGCCGTTATTTAACGTTTGTCACAGACTATGGCAACGAAATTGATGGCTTAAAGTATACTGCGGCATCGAATATGTTTTATGAGTATTATGGTATTGCGTACAATCAATTGACCGCGGAACAGGCCCGTATCGTACACGAGATCTTGAAGATCGAACCAGCAAGAGGAGAATAAACTCTTTGAACACTCAAACAGCGAGCAAAGATACTTTTCAGATGCCACAATCCTGCGGTTGCTGTTTTGGCACCAACTACAGGCTGCACGTTTAAAACAGAGCCGATACGAGAGCGGCGAAGGCAAGCAAGCTTTCGCCGAATGGCAGGCAGCGCAGACTGCGGCTAACAGAGAGAAGAAATGGCAAAACAGGAGGGCGGCCGCATGAGCTGCCCTCCTGTTTTCCTTGAAAATAAAAACAGACCTGAAACTTCGGTTTCAGGTCTGTTTGGTGGAGATAAGCGGGATCGAACCGCTGACCTCTTGAATGCCATTCAAGCGCTCTCCCCGTACAAGCGTGTAGCGAACCCCCTAAAAGGGGGTGGGGAGAGTGCTTTTGGTACGCAGAAATACTTAATGACGCTAGATAGTCAAAGCCCTGGTTAAACCGCGATGGACAATACATTCATCATCGGGTCGAAATACTTCCCTCGGATTACGGTATGAAAATACTGTATAATCCATATTCTCTCGTGGGCGATGTTGGCCAATATATCCCATATTGAAAAGTCTTTCTAATATTGCTCTGACCGACACATCCTCAAATTCTCGATAATAATTACATTCATCCTCAAACTCAGCCAAATAAAAGTATCTGCTTCCCATTTTTGATAGAACACTTGGTAAAAGAGTTACTGCATCATCAGGGAAAAAACCAGTCAACTCATCACGCATGGCCTCTACAAAATATTCATCAGAATATTTTGCCAATGCAGTCTGTATTTTGTCAATCGTTAGTCGCTTTCCTGGAATGAATACTTTTTGAATTTCAATGAAAAGTTGCAGAATATCGCGAGGGCGGTATATGATATTATCTAAAAGATAATCCAGGGAGTTACGCATGCCAATTGTTTCTGGAAAAATATCTTTCCACATTTGGCGGAATGCTCCCTGTGACTGTGTAGCAATATCTATTCTCTTTTCGACAAGACTGATCAAGTTTGAATCGTATGGATCATCAGAGATTTCCCAAGACAAGCGTATGCCAGAATCTCGCAGGATTTTAGATAAATTCGGATCTCGGCACAAATTGAGTATATCATCTCTTGCCAAAATAATCGTTTTAATTGAAAGAGTAGTTTTACGAAATACACGATTGATTTCCTCAACAGCACGAATTAAGCCAGTAATAATTTCAGCCTTAAATTCTGAACTATCTAAAATATCATCCAACCCATCAATTATTAAAATGAATTTTTTGTTAAGATATATATTTTGGATAGAATTTCTGATTGCTGTATAGATTTGTTCTGCGCCGCATAATTCTTCATCCTGCGCATATCTACGGCCATGTTGAAAAACACTTTTTAAGTTTATAGTTGAATTTGTTTCAACCAATTTTGTAATAGTAACTGAAATATCATTATCTGTTGACAAGAAACCGTACCTATTGAGGGCATCAACAATGCTAACAAAGTTTTCATTTGCTATATTAGGCTCATATCTATACAGCATCCCTACACACTCAATCAAAAGGACGCATTTCCAAAAAGATATGTAGGGATTACCCCCTAAATTTTCATAAGTTTTAATCTGGCAAAAAGTGGTGTTATTAAAATTATCTAGCGATCGCTGATACGCGTAAATATTATGATCCGCTGCAGTTAAATGAATTTGCGCGCCATAAGCTGTTTTGCCATCGCCCTTTCTGCCACGAAGAATAAATTTGTCTCCATGTAACAATTCATTCAAATAACCATTCGGATCAAAAAAGACTTCTCTAAAAATAGTAGGATTTCGCTCCGCCTCAGTGTTGGCATCAGAGCAACCAAAATAGACCTGTTTTAGATTTATCACAAATATCTCCTCACTTCCAAACGAAGATAGTTTATTGAGAGATGGATTGTAAATTCGACTTTATCTGTCAAGTACAAAGTTTCGGATATTAGGATAAGCTGATTTATCAACCTGCCGGGCAGCAGTTACTAAACCTCGCAACCTCTGGCGACTTTTAATGTCATCTGGGTTATTGCGAAGGTGCTCGTATTCTACCATAATCTTTTTTCGGAGTGCATTTTTGATTGTAGCCTTGCCCTCTCTATTGATTATAACCCCCGTTACTAATTTGGGATATGTTTTGGAATATCCTTTTACCTTTTTCCGAGATACTTGGTAATTATATTTTTTGATAAGGGACAGTACAGATTGTCTAAATTCTGATGAAATCTTATATTCGCTTGAAAATACCACATCATCTACATAAATCGTCATCGTCACATTGTTTTTATCTGATAAAGACTGCAATTCATCGAACATTTTGTGATTAACCAAGTATGAAAGGATTTGGCTTGTTGGTGCCCCGGAAATCAAATGGTTATAGCATTTAACCCCTTTGTTAGCCAAGAAATCATAAACTTCCAAGAGGCTACTTTGGTTGAGCTTTTTAAGGTCGATGGTAGTTAAATTCGTCAATATCTCTGCAACATCAGGAGAACAGCACAAATCTTCAAAGAAAAAACGGTAGACTGTTTCTCTACTAATCGAGGGGAAAAAAGCGGTCAGATCAATTTTGTATAAGTTTCGCTTACTCCTGCCCAAATGGAGACGCGCATTATCAGAATATGATCTCCCCTTAATACCAGAAAAAACATTATCGGGCACTTGGATTTTTCCCAATAATGTTTTCATTCGTTTTTGCACAGTTTTCAATTCAGCCTGCGGTGGCTCAATGAGTCGAGGTTTTTTAGTTTTATCAATATAGGGACTAATCATTGAAACAACGCAGTCCTGTCTCAATAAATCACCGTTTTTTATATGTAGAACATATTTCAGCATTTTTTTGGATTGAATTCCGTACAGTGGACAATCGGTATATTTCAAAAGGTGCTACACCTCAATTCTTAAAATGTGCTGGTGTTAGCTGTTGACTACTTTACCGATTATCCAACGGACAAAATCGGGAAGTAGTTCAGGGCAGCGGCAGGATACAGTCAGTACGGCCACCGCAACCAACGCAACAATGATCACGCCGATTGCGACAGCAGGGACATGAGAGCGAGTCTCATTCAGGGAAACCTTGTTGTTGTTGCCATGCACATGGACATGGATAACAACACACGGCTTGTCCGCCTTTTTCACGGAATTCACCTCCTTGTTATTATTGGCCCCCAGATGCTGAGGGGACTTCCCATCCGCCAATAACAAGGAGATATTGCAGCCTTGTATCCTTATTCACACCAGCACAAATCCGACTTCCCAAACAGCTTTATACTGTTCAGCTCAACACCCCATCACCATACACCGCCACAACGAGACACGCATACACACTGGCTACACGGACAGCTACTGTGTCGCCATGTTCGAGTGTCACAGTGTCGGGGTGGACGGGTGCTGATGGCACTTCTGCCGGAAAAAATGCATCTGTACCCGTAGGTACGACGCCGCCCGCTTTTTGATCACGAGCCAAACGAAGTCTGATCTGACCGCTCGTACTGACGGGGAAATTATACCATACCCTGTGCAAAAAGAAAATAGCCAATTGTAAAATCCACCCAAAGGGGACTATTGGGGGCATATAACAAAGAAAGGAGGGAATGCCATCACATTGGCCAGCCATTAGGCTGGCTTTTTTCATGCCATCACGAAGGAGGTTAGCAAATGGCAGATGACAAACTGAACGCAGGCACAAAAGATAATACGCCGCCGGAGGCACCCGCTCCTGCCGGAAAGGTCATTGACCTTTCCAGTATCCAGGTTGCCACCGATCATGACGGTAAGGAGTCCACCGCTCCCGATGTGACCGCCAAACCCCCGGAGGCAGTCCCAGATCAAAATCGCCGGGGCCGTCCCCCGAAAGAGCAGGCTGGGGTGTCCGCGAGGAAAAAGGAGAAAGCGGCGGAGCCCCGCACAGGCCGCCCGTCTAAGGTTGACAAGGCGGCCCGTGAGGAGGCCCCG